>JAEWCM010000043.1 GCA_023390635.1 Bacillota bacterium | reverse complement strand
GGCAAGGTTATTTGGTATCTGCTCCCGCTTGACCGCCTGGGCTCTTTTTTCGACCGTCCTCGGCGGCCTGTTTTGTTATGCCTATTTTTATGAGGACTGTATTATTTTAAGTTTCAAACTTATACCTCAACTTCTCCTATCGGGCTGTAAAGTAATCGGCAATCGGGCCCAAAGCTAGTGCCGGTAAAAAGCTCAAGGCGGCAATAATCAGAATCACTCCGATCAAAAGACCGACAAACAGGGCATTGTGAGTAGCCAGCGTCCCTTCACCGGCCGCCACCGTTTTCTTCTGCGCCATATTCCCGGCCAAAAACACAGCCGCTGCCATAGGGATAAAGCGGGACAGCAGCATGATGATCCCACCAGTGACATTGGTAAAGATCGTATTGGCGCTATAGCCGCCAAAGGCACTCCCGTTGTTATTGGCCATAGAAGAAAAGGCATAAAGAATTTCCGAAAATCCATGGGCTCCTGAATTGGTCAGCCATTGTGTGACCCCAGGGACCATTACGGCCACCGCCGTACCCAACAGGGAGAGCAAAGGAGGCACCAGCACGATCAGGCAAACCATCTTCATATCATAAGGCTCTACCTTTTTGCCCAGATATTCGGGCGTACGTCCCACCATCAAACCGGCGATAAATACCGTCAGCAGGACAAAGGCCAACATTCCATACAGCCCGCTGCCCACACCGCCGAAAATAATCTCCCCCAGTTGCATGAGAAACAGAGGCACGAGTCCTCCCAGCGGTGTGAGACTGTCATGCATGGTATTGACCGAGCCGTTGGAGGCGGCGGTCGTCACCGTGGCCCACAAAGAGGACGCCCCAACGCCATGAATCACCTCTTTCCCCTCCATACTGCCAGAGACCGCCACCCCCGCAAACGCCGGCCCGCCGAGCTCTTCGCTCACCGTGACCCCTGCCAGGGCAAGCATGAATAAGATCAGCATGGCAGCAAAGATGGCCCTACCCTGTCTGCCGTCTTTGACCGCCTTACCAAAGCTGACGCAGAGAGCTGCCGGAATCAGTAAGATGCTTAAGCACTCGATCAGATTGGATAAAGGCGTAGCGTTTTCCAAGGGAAACGCTGAATTGAGTCCGAAAAAACCGCCGCCGTTGGTGCCCAACTGCTTGATGGCCACCTGGCTGGCCGCCGGTCCCAGCGGCAGGATCTGAGCCGCTCCACTCTCCAGTGCGGTGACCTCCTTATAAGGGCTGAAAGTTTGCACCACCCCCTGGGAGGTGAGAAGCAGCGCCACCACAACCGACAAGGGGATCAGCACATAAAGGGTCACTTTGGTAATATCGGCCCAGAAATTGCCGATACCCGTTTGTTTCTTCAGAATAAGACCCCGGATCAAAGCAAACAAAACGGCTATACCGGTCGCCGCTGAAACGAAATTCTGAACGGTCAAGCCTAGAAACTGAGTCAGATAGGACAGGGTACTCTCACCGGCATAGGCCTGCCAGTTCGTGTTGGAGACAAAGCTGGCCGCTGTGTTAAAAGCCAGATCCCAGCTTGTGCCTTTCATGCCTTCCGGGTTAAAGGGCAAAGCACCCTGCAGCATCTGGAGCAGCCAGAGAAAAAGCAGCCCCACTGCACTGAACAGCAGAAAAGCAAGAGCATATTTTTTTGCTCCCATCTCCTCATCATTGCGGACACCCATGATTTTGTAGATTCCCTTTTCCACAGGAGCCAGCACTGGAGTAAGAAACACCCTTTGCCCGCTCATCACTTTGTAGATATAGATTCCCAGAGGAACGGACAATCCGATTAAAAGAAGGATATAAAACAAATCCTGCCATACCATCATGCTCATAAATCCTCCCCCCTAAATAAAACATAGAACAGGTAAATCAGCAGCACCAGACCGATCAGGCCTGCCAGACTCAACACGATGTGCATTTTATCAACTCCGATTCCGTTAATTTTTTATAATTCCTGCGTGTTCAATACTGTTTGCTTCTCCACCATTCAATCAGGACCCATATCACTAAGATGATTAAAATGGTCCATAAAACATCTCCGCTGATATCGCCCCACATACTTCCTCCATCTCCCTTTTTTATAAGCAGCCTTTCCATAATTTTTTAATTTCCTTTTGTGTATCCCATCATAGCAGTTTACCTGTTAAGGCAGTGTTCAGAAGAGAATCCTCCGTATAAAGAATCTATAAAGAAAGCTATGTAATGAATGACGCTAACGGAATAACCATCAAAGAATGCAAAAAGATAGCCCTAAATAAAAAAACAGCCCTTTGCAGGGCTGGAAAGAGGGGAATTTATTTAAAACTAGGAGGTTGTAATCAGGAAAAAATTTAAAACTGATTACGAATTAAATATAACAAAGAATTTTGTCGATTTCGTGAAAGGGTCTTCAAGATGTGGTGAAGATTTTCTTTCAATAATCACAAGAAACTTAAATATTTCTTAAGGAAACAGTTCTTTTTTCTATGCTTTAAATTTGCGGATGCTCTCCTGCAAATCCACCGCCACCTGAGACAGAGCAGCCGATGAACTGCGAATTTCCTCCATCGCGGCATTTTCCTCCTCGGTCGTAGCTATCATATCGGCCATACTCTCGGCAATTACCCTGGGAACGGTAGCAAGCATCTTCACAGCTTCCACCATGGTTTCCGTATGTCTGGTGATTTCATTGACCGCGTCCTGGGCATTTTTGGCCTGCATGGTAAAGCTGTCCACACCGTTCTGGATGTCGACAAAGGCTTTCCCCGTAGAGTCCACCATCGTCATACCCATTTGAACAGCGGTCGTTCCTTCTTCCGTCATTTTCACCACTTTGCCCGTCTCGTTTTGAATCTCATGCACCAGACTGCCGATCTTACCAGCTGCAGTACTGGATTGCTCCGCCAGTTTGCGCACCTCATCCGCCACTACGGCAAAGCCTTTGCCGTGCTCACCGGCCTGAGCCGCTTCAATTGCCGCGTTCAGAGCCAATAAATTAGTTTGGGAAGCCAGACTGGTAATCAGGGCAACAATCTGGTCGATGGCCATCGACTTATCTTCCAGCACATGAACCACCTGGTTGATTTCACCCACTTTCGTATCAATAACCTGCATATGGTTAATGGTGCCATTCACCACCTTATTGCCTTCGGCGGCAAGGTTCACGGCAGCCTGAGATCCTCGGGTCACCTCGCCAATATGCTCTCTAATTTGGACCACATAGTCTGACACGGTATCAGTGAGCCGGTGAATCTCTCCGATGCCCTCCAGCTTATGATTGATATCCCCGGAAATATTTTGTACCGAATTCGAGTATTTTTTCTTGAATCCTGCTTTAATCGACATTAATTATGTTAAAGTACTGTTATTTTTATGTAAAAAGGGAACCGCAAAATAAACTAATCAGGGGCAAAGGCAAAGCCAAGCAATGAATGACTGCAGATGTGCGACCGACAGGATGTCGGAAGTGCAGAATCTGCCATGGATGGCAAAGATTCTGCCGATTAACGCAGTTTGCGACTGTGAAGTGTCATTCATTGCTTGGCTTATAATATTTTTTTTGCGACATTTCCTTTTAAGAATAAAGGCTACATTGCTGGCCGGTCAGGAAGCGATATCAGCAAAACAGCGGTCCTTTGTCTTTCCATGCCGGAAGTTTGGCTAAATTGCGGATTGCCATTTGCTTGGCTGCTTCTTGGTCTAACCCCTGGGTGCGGATGAGGAATTCCGTCATCCCTTCCACTTTTTCCGGGTAAGATTGCATCGTTCCATCAGGGCGTGCGCAAAAGCGACAGTAGTCTTTGCTCTCGTCCTCCAAAGGATAGTCGGAAGCTTTAATCATGGGCATGCCACAGGCGATACATGTTTTCATCATTCATCCTTCTTTCTCATTTCTAATTCTCATACGCTTCCAAGGCAGGGACCAGACAATGGACAACACCCTGTACCCCTGAAACTGTCAGGGAAATCAGAACAGCATCCCTGACCTCCTCCCTCGAAGCCCCCGCTGCTTTGGCCATAGGCACATGGGCCGCTACGGCCAGGGCATCTCCCTGGGAAGCCTTAATTCCCACATAAATCAACTGTCTTGTTTTGGTGTCCATCCCTCCACTGGAAGAAACAGCCTGGATAAGACCGTCAAAAGCCTCTGCCACCTGCGGTGCCTCAGCCTTAAAGACCATGAACGGATTTTTCTGAACCACCTCATTACCTCCTCTCATATATATCTACTCCTAACTCCAGAAAGGCTTGTTGGCCCCGCTCCGTCAGTGCATAAACCCTTGGTTTTTCCTGTTCAAACCAGCCTAACTCCACCAGCCTTTCAAACAGCCTGCCCCCCAATGTACCGCCAAGATGTCCGTAACATAACCGACCTTTAAGGATTTGCGGCGCTTTTTCCGTCATCGATCCCCACCTTCCTTTCCCTGATTCCTGCGAATCATCTTCATGTAGTTTTCCACCAAAGTATCACCATATCGGCCCATCACATTGCCTTCCGGAGCAAATAGATCCCCGTTAACCAGATAATAATGGACTAACCCTACCCATGTATTAAAAAGAAAATGAGAAGCCAGATCAACAGTCCTCCCGGTTTCAATTTCCCTTTCAACAACCTGGCTGAAGTGAAAGGATATAGCCGACTGAAGAGAAACCCAAACATCCCTCGCTCCCGGAGGCAGCAGCCTGTTTTCGATTACCAGCTTAGTATAAAAAGGCTCAAACTCCCTGATTCCGGCCAAATGAGCAGTGAGGATCTCCTCCATATGCCGGCAGGAGCGGGCCAACTCATGGGTACGCCAGGCAATCTTACCTCCATAGGTTTCGATCACTTCCGTGACAAGCATTTCCTGGGTTTGAAAATGAACAAATACTGTTCCATGTGATACACCGGCCGCCTGAGCAATGTCGGACATGCGGGTATTCATGATACCTTGTTCAGAGAACACCTGATAAGCCGTGTTTAAAAGGGTTTCCTTCGTCTGTTCCTTTTGCAGTTGACGGTTACTTTTTTTCATAATTAACTGACTCCAAAGTCATTGATTTTATAGTCATTATATTCCTTGACCTTTTACCTGTCAATATCAGGCACAAGGAAAAATAGAAAAAAGAACACTCATACCTTCCCCTTGACCATAACATCAGGGGCCGTTTGATCTATCCTCATATTCGTTTTCTAGGATCGACATGACAATCAAAGAAAGAAACTGTCCATTATATAAGACGCTTTCCCTTAAAACACCTTCTTGAATAAACCCGATCTGTTCATAGACATACTTGGCCCTTGGGTTATTGCTGCGCACGTCCAGCCATAATCTATGGGCTTTTAACTTTTGAAAGCAAAAGTCTCTGATTAGATTCAGGGCCTCTTTTCCATACCCTTTTCCTTTCTCCATTACAACCAGACGCATAAGTTCAATGCTTTTATTGGAGTTCTCAAGTCCTGCAATAATAGCATATCCGATCTTTTGTTGATCATCCCGGCTTACGAGCAGGATATGAAATATATCAGGATCACTCAGAGCCTGAAGATGCTCTTCTTTATTCCATTGTCCAACGTATTGCCTATTTTCCGAATCGGATTCAGCTTCAAGAACAAAATTAATATCCTGACCCGTGGTTCTCCTTATTTGTAATCTGTTTGATTGAATCATTATATTATCCATTATACTCTATGGAATGCTGCTGAATTTTTATCATTACTTATAAAGCCCATATGCTCCCTCCTTTTATCATATTTTGTCATATGATAAAAGCTTTCTCATCCAGTGGGTTTAAGCGCTGGTTATTCTTTACTGGTTCATTCATATAATTAAATATTTTATTATTTCCAAATTAAGTCAATTCCTCCATATAATGCGTATGATATAGTATCTTAAGACTAAAGGAGGAACCATTATGACTTATGGTGTCGAAGAAAATTGTCACGGCCGCGAATTAGTAGGAATTGCTATTGTCGTAGTCATCATTCTTTTGCTTATTGCTTTGGGTATCGTATTCTAAATCTAATTCAACTCTAACCCAATTAAGAGGGGAGGTGAATGATTTGTTTGGTTATGGCGGCGGATTCGGTGGTGGCTACGGATGTGGTGGCGTAGGTACCGGCTTTGGTGCAGCAATCATTGCTATTGCTATTTTAATTCTTATTGCTTTGGCTGTTATATTCTAAGCCTTTGAGATACTTTTATTAAAGCAAGAGCCGCCCTTGTCTGGGCGGCTTACATATGAGATTATCCACAAAATCAAAAATATGTGCCACCCCGACCACTGATGTGTCAGAGACAGCAAGACATTAATTTTCTGCATCCCCCGATCAGGACTGTCCCTTTTGTTTATTACAACTGCTTTGTGCACTGCATCCACCGCATCCGCAATGGCACATTTTACCTTCTTTAATATCCCTGCGTTTTTTTACGATTACCCACACGATATACAACAGAATTAAAACTCCAATAATTACACTGGCAATCATGAAAGTTCCTCTCCTTCCTTAAAGACGAAATCTCCTACTAAAACAGCGAACCGATTTGATACACGGCAAAGGTGACCAACCAAGCAATTCCTAATTGGAACATAGCCGTCAATCCTGTCCATTTCCAGCTTCCTGATTCTTTTTTAATGGTGGCCAGTGTGGCGGCACAGGGTATATATAGAAGACAGAAAATCATCATACAATAAGCATTTAATTGAGTAAATCCGACCGCACCCAACAATCCAACCAGTGTATTCATCCCCATGGCTGAATTAATATTGGCGATTCCAAAAAGAACAGCGATGCTGGAAACCACCACTTCTTTAGCAGAAACGCCGGCAATAAGTGCTACCGCCACCTGCCAGTATCCTAAACCAACCGGGGCAAAAAAGGGAACAATCGCCTTGCCTAGAATTGCACCGAAACTTTTTGTCATTTCTGTAGTATAACCGGACGGCCCAAAATTAAGAATAAACCACATGGCTACTGAAGCCAGAAAAATCGTCGTGCCTGCCTTTGTTAAATAGTCTTTCACTTTTTCCCAGACATAGATGGCAATCGTTCTGGCACTGGGTGCCTTGTATTCAGGCAGCTCTATTAAAAGCATATGCTGGATCTTTTTTCTGTCTACCAAATGAATGATAAAAGCTACCAAAATGGCCATAACCATCCCAATGGCATACATTGAGTAGGCAGCAATCATAGCATGCTCTTTGAAAAACATCTCAGAAAATAGAATATATATGGGAAGGCGGGCACTGCAGGACATGAACGGAGTCACTAACATAATTTTATAGCGATCCCGCTTATTTTCCAAAGTCCGGGAAGCCATGATGGCCGGGACTGAACAACCAAATCCTAAGATCATCGGAATGAACGCCCGCCCTGACAATCCCAGCTTTCCCATGATTCCTTCCATTACATAAGCCACTCGGGCCATATAGCCGCTGTCCTCCAAAAAAGCCAGTGCAAGAAACAGAATAAAAATATTGGGTAAAAAGGTAAGAATTCCGCCTACCCCGGCAATTATTCCATCCACAATCATTGAGGTCAGCATCTGATTGACCTGGAGCGCATCAAGCCCCAGTGCTACTGAATTCGATGCCCATTCAATCAATATGGACATATAGCCTTTCAACCAGTCACCCACAGTAAAGGTAAGAAAAAATACCAGGCCCATCACACAGAAAAAAATCGGCAAACCCGCCCATTGATTGGTTAAGACCCTATCCACCCTGTCAGTGGATGCTTCTCGTTCTTCTCGATTAAATAGGACCTCCTGGATAATTTCATCAATAAAATCATACTTTTGGTTGATAATATCGGACTCATAGCTGCGGTCAATCACGTCAGGCAGAGAGAGCGGATATCTTTGCATAATCTCCCGGTCCTGTTCCAGCCATTTAATCGCCACCCACCTGTAATTCGGTATCTTCGGGAACTTTTTCTGTAGCTCGACACTGATCTGTTCAATCTTTTCTTCAATAACATCGCTATACACCATAGCATATTCTTTATGTCGCTCATTGTACTGAGATTCGTGATGGTGAATAAATCGGTCATGCTTTTTAATATCCTTATGATGAGCGACAGCATGAATCAAAATATCCAATCCGGTCTTTTTACGAGCCGATACAGGAATGACCGGAATGCCCAGCATTTCCGGCAACCGATGCAGATCGATCTCCATACCGCGCTTTTCCACGATATCCATCATGTTAAGAGCCAGGACCACGGGCTTTCCCAGTTCCAATAACTGCAGCGTCAGGTATAAATTCCGCTCTAAAGCCGAAGCATCGGCCACATCGACGATGACATCCACTTCATCGCTCAAAATGTACTGCCTTGTCACCTGCTCTTCCATAGTATATGAAGTCAAGCTATACGTGCCGGGCAGATCGACCAATTTATATTCATGGTTGTGGTATTTCATGGCGCCTTCGACCTTTTCCACTGTAACGCCAGGCCAATTGGCCACTTTCAGATTAGCACCGGTGAAGGTGTTAAATAAAGTGGTTTTTCCGCAATTGGGATTACCAATAAAACCAACCGTCAGTTCTTCTTTCACCGTCTCAGCCCCTCACATCAATATTTTGAGAAATTCCCCTGCCAATAGCAAAACGACTTCCCCTCACCTTGACAATCAAGGTGCCTCGATTTTTGTTGCTAAGAACGGCTATTTTTGACCCTAATGTCATCCCCAATGCTTCCAGACGCTTTTCCACCTGCAAGGGAAGATTGATTTTTAAGATTTCATAGCTTGTCCCCACCTGTGCCCTATCTAACGTCATACTTCCACCTTCATCATGCTTTATTTCATCTTTATATGCAATGCTATTTAATCTATCATTGAGATTGATTCTATATAACAATAACAAATATTAATTATATCGATAGTTAGGGAATCCGGCAATTGTTTCAATAAAAATAATTTACCACGCTGATTAAAGCGTGGCATATTTATTACTGACACCATTGCAGCCTTTTATGGGGTCAAAGCGTATATACGGTGAAGGAGGTGAACGCCCGTGGCATTAAAGCTTTGCAGTCCAGAGGACTTCGAAACATTCGTTACCAAGCATGAAACCAGACTTTACCGTACAGCCCTTTCAATTATGGGAAATGCAGCTGATGCCGAAGATGTAGTACAGGAAGCTTTTATACGCGCCTATGAAAAGGCTCCTGATTTTGAAACGTCCGCTTATGAGACCGCATGGCTGATGAAAGTAACCGTCAACCTTTGCAAAAGCCATTTGCGTTCACCCTGGCGGAAACGCACAATTCCCCTTCTGGATACTTTTCCAGCCACAGAACCGGAACAGCGCGAACTTCTGGAACATATTCTTGCCTTGCCTCCCAGATACCGTGCCGTTATCCATCTCTTCTATTATGAAGGCTATTCGGTAAAGGAGATATCCAATTTGACCGGGCATAAAGAGGGCTCTGTCAGAAGTTTGCTCACCCGCGCCAGGCACAAGCTTAAAGCTTTTTTAAAGGAGGATGACTATGAAAGCTTATAAAGAATATATGAATGGGTTAACGGTTTCCGATGCGTTGCACCGCAAATTGGTATCATTGCCTATAAATATTAAAAACAAACCGGAAGATCGCCGTTTTATTTCTAGGCGCTTTATGCCCGCTTTTGCCTGTCTGGCATTAATTATACTGGGATTTTTGACAGTCCCTTTGCTGCAAAGCACTATTTTACCGCAAGATTCATCCGCCGCCCGCCCAGATGCCATCCATTCCACTCTAACCGGAAAATCTTATTCATTGTACTTTAATAAGGTTAAAACCCAAACATCAGCAAATATCTATATTCCCGGCCATTTTTGGCAGGATCTGTCCCCGGCTGAAATAGGCTCTGTCTTCCCCCTACTTTCCCAGACACACACCATTTCTGCCACCGCTAATTTCTCTGGTGACGGTAAGCTGTTCAATATTGAAGCTCATGCCACTTCCTCTTCCGGGCTTGTAACCTATATTCAACTGGCGAAAGGCTCTGTCGCTCTGGACTGCAGTTTTGAAAGCAAGACAAAAGCCTCTGACATTATGGGCACCACCGTCACCGCAGGATATTTTGAAGGATCGATCTCTACTCTGTATTTTGCCTCCTTTATGCTTGGTGAGACTGACTATTATGTCCAAATTCAGGGTGGTGAAACCGAAAAAAAAGAATTAGGTGCTGTCGTTGGGCAGCTCATTGAAGGGAACATAACCGACTTAAATGCATTGGTCCCTGTCCGAATTCCTCGCTCTTGAAAACAGAAGCTGATCTTTCACCGGTACACCAAAGACTTAAGCAATAAAAGTGCCAAACCTGACGCTACTCCCACCCATCCTGCAACTGTAAACAAGAAAGTGTAAGGAGAGGCCGTGCCCGCGATCTCCAGAATACCTTTGAGTAAACTACCCACTGTCAGGATGGCTATCCCTGAATTATACAGATTATAAAACAACCGATAGATCTTATAAGTGGTCACCTGGGGCATGAGCAAACCCAGCAGGAAATAGAAGAGGGCTCCCCCCAGCAACGGATAGAGAAACATCAGCGACATGGCCGAAGAGTGAACGCCGTGACCAAACAAGGTATAGATTTTGTCCACAGCAACGGTTACAACCGTCAGAATCAGATAGACAAAAACAGTTTTTCTGAGGGAAGACACCGGCTGTCTCTGCCGGTTAATATCCGACATATACAATATCGCTCACCTCTCTCTCTCCGGAATTTCTCCCATCAGTTGGATTATTAATGACTTTCCCATTAAGATACATTGTAGACGAACCTCCTCCGTCCAAGTTATAGGCAACAGTACAGCCCCTTTTGGTAAATTCCTGAGCCAGCTCCAGGAGAGAAAGCCCTTTACTTTCATTGGTCCGGCCATCCGCAACAATCACGATATAATGCAGGCTTGAGACCTGACCGATAGCGGTTCTGGGATTACTGCTTTGCGATTGGGAAACTTCGCTTCCGCTATTTACCACAATTTCACTGTTTTCCACCAATGCCGGACCAAAAGAGAGCACCTGCCAAACCCCTTCGTCCGACAGGGACTGGGCACTTACCTGATTTTCATTGACAATTGAAAGATTTCCCTCTTTATCAATGACCAACGCCTCGTCATCTCCCGATTTACGGACTGAGCTCCGGTAAAGGACCCCGTTCCGCAAAACATATCCAGAATCACGGAATCCATAGTAATCACCGTTAATAGCAAATATCGCCTTATGATTCTCTGCAATTTCCGAAGTTGTCTCTTTTATGTTGCGCCCATAGGTATCCTCTGCCAGTGCGGTTTTGAGGTAGGATGCATCGGAAAGCTGGATATCAGCTACATAAAAGGTTGTATCATATTCCTGGGCTGTTTCGATCTTGATTTTTATATGGTCATCCTCATAAGAGTTATTTGTTGTTATAGCATCTCCCTGTTCGGCTGACTGGGTTTGTCCGCTGGTATTATTCTGGGGCGTAACCTCTGCGACAGCTTTGGGAAAAACAAAGGTATCCAACAAAACCAGAGCAAATGAGCAGGTCAGCACGATCGATAGAAGAATCGCCCAACGGTAAGGCCTTATTAAAAAATTTTTCATCGTACTCTAAGATGCTCCTTCCTTCTCACATCACTATCCATCAAAGAATCTTCTGCTTTGCTCCCGATTTAGGCAAGGGAAGGGCAAATTTGAGAATGTTGGCATAAATACGAAACGAGTCTTTTACCGCATGAAAATGTGAAGAACGATTGTTTTCCAAATAGACGGTGGCAATAGGCACTTTCAAAAAACGGACTCCCTCCCCCGCTGCTTCCAGGAGCATATTCATCTCATATTCAAAGCGATCACCCGGTACTGCCAGACAAGCTGCGGTAAATTCTGATGGTATCCCCCGCAAACCGGTCTGGGTATCGGGACAACGAACACCTGTACTTTGACGAAAAACCCAGGAAGTTATACGGTTCCCCCACCGACTCTTAAAAGGAACATTTCTTTCTGAAAAGTTCCGCGTTCCCAACACCAAATAACGCGGGTTCTTTTCCAGCACTTCCGCCACCCGTACAATATCCTCCGGGGTATGCTGTCCATCAGCATCGGCGGTTACATATCCGGCACATTGGGGATATATTGAGGCTGCATACCGGATTCCTGTTTTTAAGGCTGCGCCTTTACCACGATTTTCCGGATGCTGGCAAATTGCACAATGATACTCTGATTCCAGTTTATCAAAAATGGGCGAACAATTGGTCCGACTGCCGTCATTGACAATAACAATAAGAGAGGTATCCATTTCTCTTAATCTTTTTACAAGACTTATTAATTTTTGATCCGGGTTCAGCGCCGGAATAATGATTGCACTATTCATATGGTCATCATCCTTTCCTCTATGCCGAAGCACAAATTTATAACATTTGATCTTATTTGCATCTTACTCTAAGAAGCTTAAATCAGTCTGAAATCTCGATTTAAGCTTCCTGAGGATTTATTAAGGACATGCGTTCATAATAATGATAAAAAAGCAGCCAGGTGTGCAATTATCTGCAAACCTGGCTGTTTTCTATGGATTTTTCTTTATTTTTTATAGGTAACTATTGTTTTCCTTCCGGCAATTTTTCCGATCAAATAAAAAAGCTGTCCAAATGGCTTTTTATAAAAAGGCACATGCACCGAACAATCGTATACACCCCTTTGTCGTTTTTTATCTGTCCAGTGAATGCCATCCATTGTTTCAAATTCTGTTCCTTTATCATAGGCGAGAGACATCCCCCTGAATAAATTGTAAGGGATAAGCAGCATATAAGACGGACTGTGCAGCTTTCCGCCGGCGACATCCTTATAGAACGCTCTCGTCATCTTATCAATCTTTGATTTTATTTTTTCATTAATTTTATAATCATTCCAGCTAAATGATGCAGTGCTGAATAAATAGCATCGGTTAAAGCCAATCCCTTTTAAAAATGACGCAATGCTTTTAGCCGCCGCTCTTCCTCCCACCCCTCCGGTGGTGGTGATCACCATGACCTTGCTTCTGAAAAAGTAAGGTCGGTGAAGCATAAAAGAGAGATGATCAAAAAGATTTTTCAATATTGAGGTTTCCCGCCGATTGTACGTGGTGGACGCCACGATCACCCCGTCCGCCTGATCAATGGCCTCAATGACTTTGCCGATCGTTTTCCTGTGGGGGCATTTTTCATGTCCTAAGCGAAAACAGTTACTGCATCCCCGACAAAAAGGCAGCTGTTCCTCATCCAAATGGATTTCCGCAAAGGTTGCCTCCTTATCTTCCTTTTGGATTTCCGCCCTCACCTGTTCGACGATTTTCCACGTATTCCCTTTATGCGGGCTCCCATTTATGAGCAAGAACTTCATGTTCCCCCAAACCTTTCTATTATAGAATCGATGAAATTATCCCTCTGCTCTTTATTGTTGAAGTCCACACCGAGACAATCCTTTAATATCTCCTTACGCAAAAAGGCTTCCTGCAAAACTGCCGTAATCATAAACGAATTCAGGACATGCCGACTTTCCACCGTTCCTCCCGACAGAGAATTAGCAAAGCCCCGGACGGTTTTCATCGTATTGTCCATAACTTCCGGCTGCTTCAAGTCTCCTAAAATCGAGATTTTGGAGATCTGTTTGTTCTCCATCAGAAAATCCATCACCTGTTTGGCCACTGCTTTCGTCATTTCCAGCGGATCGCTGTTATCACTCAGACCGGGGCGGAATGAATAAATAACCTCGCTGATAATCGACTGAATGCAAACCTCGATTAAATCATCCTTTGATCTAAAGTAATGATTAATCAGACCAACCCCAACTTCGGCCCGCTTGGCAATTCTTCGCATGGTAATGTCTTCCGGATTTCCGTCACTCTTCTGAATTAACTCAATCGTATGCTTAATAATCTTTTCTTTAGTTTTTTCAGATTTCATTATCGTCTCCTAATAATTGAACGCCGTTCAATTATATAATATGAATCTTCCTTCCATTTGTCAAGCGACGGCTTATGTCAAACTTAGTACTTACTCTTTCACCAAGCTGTTGTGCAACCACAAACCGCTATCAATACTCGGAAGGGTCACCGTAAATATAGTATGCTCCCC
>JAEWCM010000040.1 GCA_023390635.1 Bacillota bacterium | reverse complement strand
GTACATCCTTGGCCGTGAAGATATATTGGTCGCTCTTTGCCACCACATAGAAATTAAGGGAGAGAATCACCCCACCCGCCAGAACGGAAAAAATCAGAAGTCCGATTAGAATATTTTTCACATACTTCTTCATGCCTATTGCTCCTCAAGATAGCTCTTGATCTGCTTCTCATGATGGGTATCATGGGAAACAAACATTTCTGCAAGAAACGTATTTAACGTATATCCTCCCTGTTGCGGCACTTCTTCATAAAAAGCCGCCGCAGGCAGTCTTTCCAGCTGGGCTAAAAGTTCTTGCCTCGCGTCGATAGCTTCCTCCAGTAATTGTTCCTTGCTTAATAATTCTCCATATTCTTTTGCCCGCTGATTAAAACCCTGCACATCTTCCTCTTCAGCCAAAACAGGCATCCGTCCATTGTTAATTTGGGGAATAATTTTCAGCAGAAAATTTTTATCCCACATCATGATATGGCTAATCACGTCGCGGACAGCCCACTTACCCTGCTCCATCGGGCTTGTCCATTCGAGTTCATTCAGGGTTTCCAGTTCAGATAAGAACACAATATACTGTTGCAGAGATTGGAGTAATTTTTGCACCTCGGCCATGTCCCTTCTCCTTCTTATTTGCCTTTCTTCTTGACAGCCTCATACTTTTCAAACCACTCAGGAAAAACCTTTTTAAACTGAACCGGACGGAAGTCCTCTTTCCGCACTACGATATGGATCGTCTGGCCCTCAGCGCAAATTTCTCCCTTGCCGTTAACCACCTGATAGCCATAGGTTGTTCTTAATCCCTGATTCTCTTCGATCCAGGTTTTCACAAATACCTGATCGCCATAGTGGACTGCATTCTTGTAAGTCACTTCAACCTTATATACAGGAACACAATAGCCTGACCTCTCCATATCAAGATAATTTAAGCCTAACTCCTCATTAATCTTGCTTCTCCCTAGTTCAAACCATTTCAAATAGTTGGCATGATAGATAACACCCATCATATCCGTATCCCCATATGAAAGCTGAATTTCCTGAGTAGCAATCAGCATATCCGCCATGTTTTTTATACCTCCGAAAAATACATTTTCACATTAAAGCAAATCCCGGACTTTTCTCATCGCTTCTTTTGAAAGCAATTGATTATGTCCGGAAATACAGGTATCAAAATCCAGAGCCAAATATTTCTCCACCTCTCGCCGGTAAAGCTCCCGGTCGCAATCCAACTCTGGAACAAGCTCATCAGGTGTATCTCCTATGTTATCTCCTACAATCAATACTTTTTCTCTGGCATCAAAAATACTGATGCCATCGACTGTATGGCCAGGACTATGGAATAAGAAAATTCCTTCTTCAGGAAAATTCATTTCCGAGTCAAATGTAAGGTTAGGCAGTCTGAGCTCCACTTTACCATCCGCATATTTCCTGTTCTTATCCAGCATATCCTGCCATTTTAAACGGATCATTTCCAGGCCTAGCCGGTGGGAAATCACCAGCCCATTCTTAATGACATGATTACCCCAGATGTGATCCCAATGATAATGAGTATTTACTATGATCACGGGTTTCCCGTCTTTACCTGCATATTCGAGCACCGGCTCCATGCTTGCCGATCCCAACCCTGTATCAATAATAAAATCATAATCATTGCCCTTAATCAGATAAATGTTCATACTATATTGTGAAAAATTATCGAAAGAGAACAAATAGCCTCTTTGCTTTACAGGCTGAATCTTAACCATGATTAACTCTCCTTTTTTAATTTTTCATCAATCTCTGCCAATTCTCCCTCTGTCGCATTGGGGAACCAGCTTAACAACCTTTTTCTAGCCTGTTCCTTCACATGATCATTGATAAACATCGCCACAGCAGCCAACGCCAGTACCAGTACCCCCAAATCGTCAGAATAGCCGGCCACCGGAATGATATCGGCAATCCCGTCAATCGGGCTGATAAAATAACCCAATGCGCTGAGAATTACGCCCTTTGCCCAACTAGGAGTTGCCGGTTCTTTAAGAGCATAGAAAAGTAAAAGCCCGGCATAAATTACTTTGATGCCTGCTTTACGTCCATATCTCTGCAATTTATTCCAAAAAGACGTATCCGAATAGGATCCCGAATAATCTTTTTCGCCGGATTCAGGCAATGCTTTGAACTTTAACATTTCATTCACCTTTCTTCCATTTTCCTGATTCTATTTTATCACTTTTGACAGTTCTTTAAATAACGGTGTTCCCGCCTCTTTCATTAAATCAAAAAATATGGTTTCCACATTGGTCACTACTGCTCCCATCGAGGACAGCAAAGAAAGTCCATTCATTCTGTTTTCATGGGTCCGGGAGCTCACGCCGTCTTCTGCCACGAAAACCTGAAATCCATGGGTTAAGAGATCCCGCACGGTTTGAAACACACATACATGAGCTTCAATTCCGGTGATGATCACCTTTTTTCTATTCAACTGTGCCAGTGCCCCTGCCACTTCCGGAGTATAAGCGGAAAATGCGTTTTTTTCAAAGACCAGTTCATCTTCAGTCAAGTTCTGTAAAAGAGGAATCGTCTTTCCCAAGCCCTTTGGATACTGTTCTGTGATAATCACGGGGATTCCTAAACGGTCGGCAATCGTTCCCAACATTTTTACCTTTTCCACCACCTGATCGCCGGAAAACATAGCAGGAACCAGCCGCTCCTGAAAATCAATTACCATCAATACTGCATTCTCTTTATACAAAGTAAACTTGTCCATCATCTGCTCCTCCTCAATTCCTCATCTGCTTTTATTTTTCTACTCTTCGTATTCTCTCCTTAGAAGGCCATAAACCACACGATCAACATAATGGTCATACAGCCATTCTGCATCCCGGATCATACCTTCCTCCTCAAAACCCAAGCCTTCCGGAATGGCACGGCTTTTTATATTACCTGCAGCGCACCGGATCTCCACCCTGTTCAACTCTAATTCTTTGAAAGCATAATTTATAAAAGCTTTACAAGCTCTTACCATCAGGCCTTTACCCTGATATTGCTCCCCCAGCCAATACCCCAGATCTGTGGATTGGTTGGCCCAGTTAATGCTGTGGAATCCTATGACTCCGGCGATTTTCCCCTGATAAAAAATACCAGCCTGCACTCCGTTATTCCCAGCAAACTGCCTCTTCGTCAGTTTTATGAAACTCTTCGTATCCTCCGGATTTTTAATCTCGTCCACCCAGGGAAGCCATTCCTTCAGATAAGGACGGCAGGAATCGGTCAACGCAAACAAAGACTCTCCATCCATTACATCTAACATTTTAAGTTCAGCCTTATCATCAATTATATGTTTAAACATCAACTATCACACCTGCCAGTCCTTTTATTCCCTGCCGGACTTTTTCTGTTTGAATTATATTCCACTTAAGAGTATGACAATCCTCCTGCCTTTCAATTCATTTTCCATCCATTATTCGGCTGTTTCTCAACTTAACCAAGTCTTCGTCTTTTCTCCAACGTCCGGTTAAGTCGGGACAGGAGCTGGGCAAATACACACATTTCCTCCTCCGTCCATTCCATTAAAATTTCTTCGTACTCTTTTAACCTTTTTGTATGGACTTCTGCCAAGAGCTCCGCTCCGACTGAAGTCATTTCAATCAGGCTGACCCTGGCATCGTTTCGCTCCGTAAAACGACGGATCAAGCCATGTGATTCAAGGGCAGCTACTTGTCTGCTGGCGGTAGAGTAATTTAGTTGGAAAAAATCCGCCACATCACCGATGGACGGATGACCTTTCTCCTTTAACTTTTTTAAGATCAAGTAAGCCGAACGGTCCATACTGCCCTGCGAACCGTCCAGGGTTCGCTTAAAATCCGCTCTTCTCAGCAAAGTCACCACTTCTTGTTCAATCTGCTCCAGATCATTCCCATTCACAGGCCCAGCCCTCCTTATCATAAACTTTGAAATATATTAAATTAAAAATCCAAAGTATTTGCATAATGCAAATAAATGATTGAAAATATCTTCCGCTACTGATAAAACCCGGCAATTAAATGAGCAGCAGGTAAAAAAAGCACCTGACCCAGCAACGTGCCCAGCAATTTTGTTCCGATCAACAAAACAACCAAGGCCTTTACATCGCCATAAGGACGGTTCCCTCTTAATGCCTGATCGGTAATGATCGCCGACTTCGGGTCAATAAAAAGAGTTAACAGGATATTGGCAATACCGTTCACCATACCCGATGATCCGACAGCAGCAATCCGTGCCGCTTCAGGAACTAAAAGCGCCGAATAATTAGAAGCCAGCACCCCTATTGTATAAATTCCTGTCACAATAATATTGATCAGCAAGAGGCGCTTGGGAATCTGGCGATATCTCAATTTACTCAGCATAGAGGTAGCTGGTCTGGTGGCACTCTTCACGACCCGCTTCAAATTATTGATTTGTAAAGCCTCCGTCACCAAGGAAGGGACTGAGCCAGCCAATTCCAAACGTTTTACTGCTGCCCCGAAGATCTTTAAAAACGTGGGAATCCAAAGGATACCCATCAAGGTTCCGATGGTAGAAGCAAAAATCACCAGGCGCAAATCATGAATAGGGTCTGTCCCTTGCACGAGGCTTACCCCAACAATGGTGCCGATCAAAGGGGCCTGAAAAGTATTGGCAGTACGGGAAACAAGGACAAAAATATTAAAAAGAGAAAAAGATAGGGCCACCTGCCCACTTTTGACCGAGTTCAGCCGCACTGAATAGGCCAGGGTATCGACGATATGAATCACCATCGTCAGAACGAATAATTCAATCAGTGTCTTTTCCAAAGCCTCACCTCTTTAAATAAATAGTATAAGCGGCTTGTTTTCATTCCACAATTATTGTTTATGCACTCTGCAAACAGAGCTATAGTGATCGATTTTGTGATTGATTTTTTCAAGATTATGCTTTAGCTCTCCCATTTGATCCAATACATTTTGGCGGTGCTCAACCAGAATTTGTCTGCGGATTTCCATACTTTCATCCCCTTCCAGGCACCACTCGATATATTCCTTGATTTTTTTAATAGGCATACCGGTATTCTTAAGACAGCAGATAAGGACCAACCATTCCATATCCTTATCGTTAAAAACACGATTGCCCGCATCATCGCGCTCCACAAAAGGCAGAAGTCCTTCTTTATCATAATAGCGGATGGTATAAGCAGTGAGATTGACTCTTTCCGCCGCTTCCTTAATTGTACATTGCATGATAGCCACACCTCCGAATCTTGATTGATATTTTAATATATACCTTAGAGTACACTCTAAGTCAATAAAATGCAAATTTTTTATTCGTAAAATGAAAAGGTAAGTTCGTGATGGCACGAGTAAATTCGTGTTTCACGATTTTAGTCTTGCACTGGTTTTTGATACAATGGATAAGCAGTGGATTCCTCCTTACCTTAGGAGGTCATTATGGC
>JAEWCM010000039.1 GCA_023390635.1 Bacillota bacterium | reverse complement strand
CTGTTGGGGCACCTAATCAAGCTTAAACACTTAGACAAGATTAAGCCTTAGCTTATTGTTTATGAGGAGCGCGGGATTAGAATTGTCAGGGTTAAAAAAGTTTTAAAAGAGGAGAATTATTTCTCCTCTTTTATCATGGGCAGATGTTATGAACTAAAATAAACATGAGGTTGACTTTTCCTTGTGGTCATTATAATATAAAAATAAAAATCATTTTAATTTTATAATGTCATGGGTTAATACTAATTTGGGTATTAATATTAATAATGAAAAATAACGGGGAAGTAAAAATTCGGCGACAGGAGTGAAAATTGATGGATGCCATTGAAATCCTGAGACAATTAAAGAGCAAAGGGGTGCGTTTTACTCCACAGAGGCAGGCCATCTTGGAGTTTCTCCTCAATACTGATACTCATCCAACGGCAGAAGAAATTTACCAGCACGTTAAGGCCAAATTTCCTGGCGTCAGCTTGGGAACGATTTATAATACTCTGAATATGCTCAAAGAACATGGTCATATTTTAGAATTGTCCTATGGGGACATGTCCAGCCGTTTTGATGGAAATTCGCAGAATCACTACCATGTGGTGTGTTCCCACTGTGGAAAGGTAGTCGATCTGCATCGGCCATTAATTGATTTAGGTGAAGAAGTGGCCAGGTTATCGGGCTTTGAGGTGAATGGTCATCGGCTGGAGTTCTATGGAGTATGTCCCGATTGTCAGAAGGAAAGTGCATTGAATACGGGAAGATAAAATATCGAAAACAGAAAACCCATTAAATATATGGCTATGCCAGAGATTTGTTTGTGACAGATCTCCAGCATAGCCCTTATTTATGCTAAAATAAGACAGGATTTAGGCATTTTATGCTGAATCATATTGGAAGTTTAGAGACTGCAACTGAGCATAAATGGAATAGCTAATGATTCTTGAGGGGGCAGAGAAGTGTATAAGCATCGCATATTAATTATTTCAGGGTTTTTTTTACTCTGCCTGGTGACTTTATGGTGGACCTGGATAGGGCCTGAGCATCTGGCACTTCAAACTGAGAAAAATGAGAATACGGAAGAGCGGTGGGAACAAGATCTCAATGGTTCATGGCACGATTATTCTACCTTAAATCAAGCCTGGCAAAAGGAACGGGGAGAAAAGGAGGAAAGTAGCCTTATCTCTGATAAACAGGGAGGACAAAAGGTAACCCTCCCTTCAAATGGTGATTTTAAAGTACTGGGGCGTAAATTTACTATTGACAGCACTTGGTCGGCTCGAACCACCCGCTTGATTATTAATGGTTTAGAAGGCAGGGCAGCTGTTTATGTCAATGGGGTGGACGGAGAGCACTGTATTGGTGAAGTAGGAGGAAACGGCGTTTCCAATATATTGAATATTGCAAGTCCTTATCTGAAATATGGCACGGAAAATACTCTGTTCATCCGTGCTCTGACGGATGATAGGTTGCCTGGATGGTTATTGAAAGGTGGTCAGCATACCTACATATTGGGGAATATTTACTTAGATGCTGTACCTCAGACCGCTTTGAGTGAGCCGGAAATCAACTATTCTTGGGAGGAGGGGATAGTTCATCTTCACATCAGTACTAAACTTCTGCACTACAGTCTGATGGATAAAGGGCCTTGGACGGTGAAGGCTATTATATCAGATGCTTCAGGAGCATTAGCTCAGCAGACAGTTCAAATTACCGCGAACGGTGCGGATACACAAGATGCAGATTTGGATCTGGACCTTACCGGTGTTACCGGCTGGTCTCCTGCTAATCCCTATCTTTATGATCTTGATCTTTCCGTTTTTAATGAACTAGGCAGCCGAGATGCACTGAAAGTGAGCTTTGGCTTAAAAAGTATAAAAGTAGAAAATGGAAAGATCTTCGTTCAAGGAGAAGCGATCCAAATCAGAGGCATTGCGTTAAGTAAAAAAGAAGAGCAGGTGCTGCGCAGTCAGGGTCAAATTGAAAATTGGCTCCAAGAACAACTGAATCAGGGCAATAATGCTGTTTACTTTCTGGACCAATTTCCTGATCAGGTGTGGCTGAATGCGGCGGACCGCCTTGGTATGGGGGTATGGGCAGAATTTCCTAATACAGAGGTTTTGGTGAAAGATTTACCTGGGGTTGAAGAAAATGCTTTGCGCGTTCAGGTTAGCAGCCGTCATCCTTGTTTATGGGGATGGGTAGCCGGAAGAGGGATACTGGGGGATGCTGCTTACTTAAGTGAATATATGAAAAAGGCCGAAAAGTTTGTTAGCCCTCAGCCTGCTTATTTATTTAATCCTGTGGGGATATCCAATGGTAGTATTATTGTTTTTCAAGGCAATCAAGTAAAAGGAGAATGGGGAGAATTTACTTTAAGTTCTGAGGGACAGGCGCAGGACAGTTGGCAGGGAGAAAATGCAGCGGCTATAACGTGGGCAGTTTTAATGACGCTCATTGCCTTTGCCAATTTTCGAGCCGTCAGTTGGCGCTATAAGGAAATTAATGAAGTAAAGCCTAAGCGCAGACTGCGTCAGGCATGGCGCTGGCACAGTCTGGCGCTGATCGGTCGGGCCGGAACCATAGGGGGAATTATAACTTCGCTCCTTTATAATCTGCCTAATAGCCTGGGGGGATGGTTCGCTCCCCATCCTTTACTTACTGATTTTACCCGTCAATCACCTTGGTTGATCTGGGCGGCATTATCCTTTTTCTTTCTCTTACTGCGCTGGCTGCAAGTTGGGGTGGCGGCTCCCTTTATGCCAGAAAATCCTGATGTGATGGGGCTTTGCTATTGGCTGGAAAGGCGGTACCGGTGGCTTTTTATGGTTGCCTTATTATGGGCTGCTACAGGGTGGGGTCTTCCCATCTATATTCCTTTAGTTTCCTACGCAGTTCTGTCCTTGCTGTTTCTGCCGGTGCGGATTCGGGATGTTCACAAGGCAGGGGGAAAATTACGCGGCCTGGCCGTTGTTCCTCTGGTATTTTTGGCCGTTATCGCTATTTTTAATTTGCAGCTTAAAAACGACTGGTATTATTTATACTTGTTTTTCCGCAGCTAGGTTGATAATGTTGTTTCTTTTTTCTTAATCTGGGTGAATGGGGCTGTGAAGATTTTCAACAATCCGATCAGGGAGAGAAGCATATTTTCATACGTTTCATAGTTCTTTTGTGATTTCCCGATTCTAAGGCTTCTCTGGTATAGTCTGGGATTCTGCTCTTTCAGGACACTGAGTTTGTCCTGAAGAGTCAGGCTGGTTTTCGTAATATCTTGGTAATATTCACATAGGGTTTTATTCTTCCATTGAATCAACCAATCTGTCATCTGAGTGCGGGAGACCGGCTGCCTGGCGTGGGGCTTGTCAAAAGTGAAAATGACTGTATTTCCGCTTTTGGCAAGCTCTTTTTTCGAATAACCGGCCTGCAGCAATCCTCCGATAAAGGCATTGCGCATAGCCTCATCTTTCAAGGTGATTTTTACGTCCATAGTCAGCTCTGAGGGTTTGGAGAATTCTCCAAGTTTGAAACCCGTAAGCCACCAATGCCTGTCTTTCCGGGTGAAAAGAGGAAGGCCTTTTTTTTTCAAGGTGTAAGACATTTTTAGCAGGTTTTTATCATCGACGCTTGTATAAAAGGCTCCGTTCAAAAGACCAGGAACCTTTAAATTGCTGACTGTTGTATAAACTCCGATTTCTCCTCCTGTGACCATGTCATATTGTCCCTTCCACAGGGAAATCATCCAATGCTTATTGTCATAATCAAAATAAATCGGCTCACAATCAATAATCATTCCGAAAGGTGCTGCTGCTTCATCGTAAAGGCGACAATAACCTAAACTTCTTTGCCAAGGATTAAGAACGGAGTAAAAAATATCTTGTTTGGCATCGTAGGCATAACCTGCCGCCGCGATTGCTTTATCCAGCTCCTCACTCCCTGTACCCTGAACCGTATCATCTTGGTTGTGCCAGGGTAAGGTCCGATAGGATGTCTGTACTTTTTTCTTTTTTTGTCTTGCTTGTTCAGACATAGAGCTCGCCTCCTTAGTAAATATTATATTGTCCTATGCATAGTATGGAACATATATTGTAAAATTTTGTAAGGTGTGCGCGGAACATGTTTAAAAAGTAGGGAGGGAAGGAATTGAAACGGGATGCTCATTATTATGGGATACTGGCATTGAGCCGGGCCTGTGGCTTCAAAAAAGAAAGTGCTTTGACCTTGGCTTATGCATCCCAATATGTTGATGACGCTAAAATTAACCTGATTCATTTTCAAGATCCGGATAAGGGGAAAAGGAGCACTGAGAATCAGCCGTTTGGCGGGATAATTTATGATGTGGTGGATGATAAAGAGGCTTTTATAAATATGGCTACCTGTCACTCTTATTTTTGGATTAAAACCTTCAATTATGAAGCGATGGTTAGTAACACCTGTGCTTTCCATTTTGTGCCCGGCTGTCAGGGAGAGAATTTTACCAAAAAACTTCGCTGCAAAGAAGAATCGCCAGTCATTTTGAAGATACTAGATGAAGCATTACAGGAAGATAGTTTGATCAAGCTGGGAATGGTCTTGCATACCTATGCTGATACTTTTTCCCATCAGGGATTTAGCGGCATGCTGAGTAAAGTTAATGATATTAAAGAATGTGAAGAGAGGTCAGGGCTATACCGTAGCTTGGGTTCGAATCTCATCCACCTTTTTAAGCGACTGGGACAGAAGCGCTATGAAGAGCTCTTTGACCGTATAGTACCGGCTTACGGTCATGGTCAGGCTTTGGATTTTCCCGATCTTCCATATTTAGTATGGTCTTATCAGTATGATTACAGTGATGAGTTTAACGGTTGCTATAAAGAAGTAGAGATTGATAATAAAGATCGGTATCGGCGCGCTTTTACGAAAATCAGAGATCATTTGCAGCATTTTTTACTTCTTTATCCTCAGCACTTTGACAATGATGTAAAATTTGCAGATTTTGATCAGTTAATGGAAACATTGGTTCTGGAGGCAGATGACAATAAAAGGGAAGAAGCGTGGCTGAGTTTCTTATTTGATCATCATCTCTTTGATAAACAAGAGAAAAAAAGAATTATCTACAAAAGTAATCAGTGGCTAAAAGAAGCATTCAGCAACTATACGACAGAGCGGTTTGCCGGGCGTGAAGTGGAAGGGGCGCTTTTAGGAAAGAACTTTATTGACTCAGACTGGTATCATTTCTATCGGGCGGTAAAGTGGTATAAGGATAGATTTTTTAGTTACTGCTCTGAATTTGAAGTCGATATTCCCCATTAGTTGCAGAAAAAGCTGTAGAGTAGAAATCTTAGGTTTATTATGGTAATTTATACCAAAAAATCCTTTTGATGCATATAGTGTAGTAAATCAAAAGGAGGCGATTTTCAATGTATGGTTCTCAATTTAGCAGTGGTTGTGTTAGACCCGTGGTTTGCCCTCCACAATATTGCGTAAGAGATTTTTGTGCTCAAAGAACCGTTCCGGTTATTCATCCTGTAGTGACTGTTAACCGTACTAATGTTGTGGATGTCCCTCAACACTTTGTACAACCGACCACTCAGAATGTTGTAGTGAATCAGGGACCGACCGTGGCTCAAGGTGCACCGGTTGGCACACTCTTTGGCCGGGGCGCTCTCTTCGGCAATTTTGGCGGCGCAGGACTCTTTGGCGGTTTCTAAAGCTCTATTCCTTTAATATGACAACGACTCATGCCACGCTTGTTATTGAGCGTGGCATATTTTACTTAGATTGCGGACTTTGATCTGAGCGCGGCATGAGGTATGATAAATCTATGAATTTGAGAAGAGGTAATTGAGATGCAAGAGATAAAGACAAAATTAGCAGGATTTAATTTGAGATGGGCGGAAGAGAAGGATGTTCCCCTGGTCCTCGACTTTATCAGAGAATTGGCTGAATATGAACATATGGGTGATGAGGTAACGGCAACCGAAGAAATATTGTCAGAATCTTTGTTTACAAGGAAAATGGCCGAGGTTATTATTGGTGAATATGAAGGCAAGCCGGTGACCTTTGCCTTGTTTTTTCATAATTTTTCTACTTTTTTAGGCAGGCCGGGTCTGTATCTGGAGGATTTATATGTAAAGCCGGAAATGAGGGGAAAAGGGATCGGAAAGCTAATTTTATCATTTCTCGCAGAACTGGCTTTAGAGAGAAAATGCGGCAGACTGGAATGGTGGTGTCTGGATTGGAATCAGCCTTCCATTGAATTTTATCGACATATGGGGGCTATTCCCATGGAAGATTGGACGGTCTACAGGGTCAGCGGTGATGCTCTGATCAAGCTGGTGGAAGGATGAGAGAAGACTGCATTTGACAAATGCCCTTTGAATGGTTTTCATTTAGATCAGAAAAGGATATAATAGGCTCATAGCTGAAATGAGACAAATAGCTGACTTCATGTTGGCTATTTTTTGACGTATGTAAAGTGCGGTATTAAGCTTAGATTTTGCTTGTGTATATTTGAAGAGAGATCACGATTTTAAATATATTTTATCAATTTAAGGAGTTGACTTACTTTGCGTGTTTTATCAGGAGTTCAGTCGTCAGGCATTTTACATCTCGGCAACTATTTTGGAGCGATGAAAAGGATAATCCAACACCAGGAGACAGACGAGCTGTTTCTTTTCATTGCCAATTATCATGCCCTCACATCGGTACAGGATCAGGAGCTGCTGCGCAGGCGGACCATGGAGGCGGCGATTGATTTTATTTCTCTGGGACTTGATCCGGAAAAGGCTGTGATATGGGTACAATCAGATATGCCGGCGGTACAGGAACTGACTTGGCTTTTGTCCAATGTGACAGGCATGGGTCTGCTGGAACGTTGTCATGCATACAAAGACAAGGTGGCAAAAGGGCTTTCAGCTAACCATGGTCTCTTTGCTTATCCTGTATTAATGGCTGCCGACATCTTGATCTGCGGGGCAGAGAAGGTTCCGGTGGGCAAGGATCAAAAGCAGCATGTGGAAGTGGCCAGAGATATTGCCATCCGCTTTAATAGTACTTATGGTGAGGTATTCGTGATTCCGGAAGCGGACATTGAACAGGAGGTAGCCACTGTACCGGGAGTGGACGGGCAGAAAATGTCTAAATCCTATGGCAATACCATTGAGATGTTTGCCGACGAGAAGACGCTGCGCCAAAGTATTATGGGTATCAAAACCGATTCCACTCCGGTGGACGAGCCTAAGCCCACCGAGGGCAATCCATTATTTGAGATTTATGCTCTTTTCCTTGATGCCAAAGGAAAGGCAGAGCTGAAAGAACGTTTTGAGACTCCCGGCTTGCGATATGGTGATGTGAAGAAAGAACTGTTTGCCTGTATTTGGGATTATTTCGCTCCGGCCCGTCAGCGCCGGGAAGAATATTTGCAAGATCCTTCGTATATCAGAGAGGTATTGCAGCAGGGAGCAGAAAAAGCTAAAGCAGCCAGTGCCGAATATATGACCAAAGCCCGTCATCTTGTGGGTTTGGATTATTGAGAAGGAAAATCTCGGGGATATTGGTCTAACAGGGAACGGATTATGAGCAGACAAGGAGAAAATGATGTTTGAAGTAGGAGAAGGTCCGGCATGGAGCGTTATCACAAGCAGCCAAATTTCTTTAAACTTTGCCATGTATGTGCGGTGTGCATTTGGCCTGATTGAGCGGGAAAGCTACCAAGGCAAGGTCAGCTTATGGCCCTATCGGGTATTTGTGCTTGAAGATGATGCAGAACGGAACAAATTAGCAGAGGCATGGGAACGTTGGTGGAATAAACTGATTCAAGAACGGGAGATGGCTTTGCTCAGCGGGCAGTCTTCTCAGAATTTGGAGAGTTTTAATCCTCCGGATTTCGACAATCTGGGCGATGATTCCGGCTTGACTATGCTATGCCGAAGAGCATGGCCACCCTTCTTGGAATGGTGGACGATGCCGGCAGGCGGACAGTTTGCGGTGGCTTATTGGGAACAGTTCAGCAACCTTCATCTTTATATCCGCCAATTTGAAGAAGAAATAGGCCGTAAGGTGAAACCTTTCAAACTAAATATCGATTTGGTTTACACCGGTTTGTCTGAACCAATTGACCGATCTTCCCAGTATGCGATTATGGGCATACGGTCTGAGCCTTTTATGGATGCCGAATGGTGGAAGATGAAGCTGGTGGAAATAGGGTAAAGGAGGATGCCTGATGGGGTTTGATCCGCATGGATTAATCACAGGAATAGGTAGCTTACCTTATATCAGTGAGGAAACCGGGGTGGAAAAGGTTTTAGCTGCCTTGCCCCTGGCTCCCCATTGGCCTCAGCTCCCACGCAAGGGAGTTGAGAATTCTTTTTTAGGACAATTTATTAAGCCCCTTGTTGAATCAGGTTTGATTGCCAGTTACCAACAACCATATTTCTGTACTACTCAACCGGATTGGCAGAAAAAAGGGGAAGAGTTTCTTGAACTTTGCATCACAGTAGAGAAGGAAAAAGGAGCAAGGCTGGAAAGATTCGGACTTCCTCCGCATGGAAGAAAAGTATTGGAACTGTTTTGTGATACCTTGAAGAAGCGGGGAACTGGCGCGGCTCAATTGGTCAAAGGACAGATGAGTGGCCCTGTGACCTTGGGCTTATACATAAAGGATGATCAAGGACGGGCTGCTTATCAGGACGAGACACAGCGCCAAATGCTGGTGAAAACATTGGCTGGGCATGCCAGATGGCAAACCGGAAAATTACGGGAATTAGGTCTGCCGGTGCTTATTAGTATCGATGAACCCGGATTGTTTATTCTAAAGAGTAAGCTTAATGAGAAGGATAGACAAAGGGAGAAGATCCGTTTATTGGCAGATGTAAACGAAGTATTGAATGCGATTGTGGTCGAAGCGGGTATTCCTGCCATCCACGTCTGTGCAGACACAGATTGGAAGTGGCTCTTTAGCACTGCGGCGCAGGTGATCAGCTTTGATGCCCTACATTATATGGACAGTATGGCTGAGGAAGCCGAAGGGCTGGAAGATTTTTTACACAGAAGAGGGGTATTGATGTGGGGAATTATCCCCACAGACAAGAGGGCGTTCAGTCTGAATATTTCTGATTTGTATAGATTTATGGATCTGAGTTTGGAAAAATTGACGAAAAAGGGTATAAACAGGAATATGCTCTTACGTCAAAGCATGCTGAGCCCTGTTTGTGGAACAGGAATGTTGAGCGATCAATTGGCAGAAAGGATTTACGAGCTTCTTCATCAGTTAAGCAAAGAATTTATGGCAACCTAAACAGGAGAGTTGCCTGTTCCAAAATGTTGAGTTATAATCAGCATAGACTACTAGAATAATTCTATAGTTAAAATTTAAGGATTTAGCCTTTTATTATTAAAATAAGATAGCTAATCCACATCTGTTTAATTTAAATGCAAGGGAGGTCTTGAAATGATTACAAAGGAAACGACAATCGGCGAAGTATTGCGCCTTCACCCACAGACAGTACCCATTTTCCTCGAACTGGGAATGCATTGCCTGGGATGCCCTTCTTCTGCCGGAGAATCGATTGAAGAAGCAGCTTTAGTCCATGGCCGTGATGTTGAAAGCTTAGTCAATGAATTGAATGAGGCTGTTGCAGTTACTGCAAACGAGTAAGATTCCATCATCATATAATTATTTAAAGGGATATTCTATATAGAATATCCCTTTTATTTTTCAATACTGGAATTTATAGCTGAAATCGATTAACATTAAAATAAAATTGACGGAATTTTTTAATAAAGGAGTGGGCTGATTGGAGCATTATCAAGTGGGGATTTTAGGGGGAGGCCCCGGAGGATATATCTGTGCCCTGCGCGCCGCTCAGCTGGGCTTATCTGTCGTGTTGGTGGAAGGGGATGAGGTGGGAGGTACCTGCCTGAACCGGGGATGTATTCCTACAAAGGCTCTGGTGAAAAGTGCGGAAGTATGGAGAGAGATTAAAGGGGCAAACGAGTTAGGTATACAGGTAGAGAATCCGGTCTTGGATTTTGCCCAGGTCATGAGACGAAAAGAGCAAGTGGTAACTAATATTGTTAAGGGTGTAGAGCAGCTTTTGCAGGGAGCAAAGG
>JAEWCM010000036.1 GCA_023390635.1 Bacillota bacterium | reverse complement strand
CGGTAGCAGCGATTCCGGAGGGATTGCCAGCCATCGTCACAGTGGCCTTAGCTATCGGAGTGCAGAGGATGGTAAAGCGGAAAGCCATTATCCGCAAGCTTCCTGCGGTGGAGACTTTAGGGTGTGCTACGGTTATCTGCTCAGATAAAACAGGGACACTGACTCAAAATGAGATGACAGTTAGACAAATCTATGTGGATAACCGGTGGGTTACTGTGACTGGGCAAGGCTATGATCCGAAAGGGGAGTTCCATGGCGGTAATCCGGAAAGGGAAAAAGACCCTCTGCACAATCTGTTAAAAGTGGCAGCCTTATGTAATAATGCGTCCCTAACAAAAAAAGGAGCAAAGGTAGCAGGCCTTTTCCGCTCCGCAGGAGCTGAAGCTACCTGGGGAATCGAAGGTGATCCGACGGAAGGGGCTTTGCTGGTGGCCGCGGCTAAAGGAGGAATTTGGCGGGAAGTTTTAGAGCGCAAGGAGGAAAGGTTGGGCGAAATTCCCTTTGACTCGGACCGCAAACGGATGAGTGTGATTTATGGAAGCAAGCAGGGACGCAGGTCTTATGTAAAGGGTGCCCCTGATATGGTGCTCCGCCTCTGTCGCTGGGAGATGACTGCTCAAGGCAGGGTAGAACTGACGGAAGCACGCAGGCGGCAGATTATGCGGGCCAACGATGAAATGGCTTCTCAAGCCCTGAGGGTCCTGGCACTGGCGGAGAGAAGTCTTGACGATTCAGATCAACCGGAAAGGGAAGCTGAACACGCGCTGGTATTTCTAGGTCTTATGGGCATGATTGATCCCCCCCGGGCCAGTGCCGCAAAAGCAATTCAGGTATGTCGTCGGGCGGGAATCAAGCCGGTGATGATTACCGGAGATCATAGATTGACTGCGGTGGCGGTGGCTCAAGAGTTGGGAATCGTAAGAGGTAAGAACGCAGGTGGGGCCGTTCTCACCGGTACGGAATTGGATCAACTCAGTGATGCTGAATTAGCCGACCGGGTAATGGATATAGGCGTTTACGCCAGAGTGACACCAAAAGATAAGCTGCGCATCGTCCGGGCTTTTAAACAGAGAGGACAGATTGTGGCGATGACAGGGGATGGGGTTAACGATGCTCCTGCAGTCAAAGAGGCGGATATTGGAGTTTCCATGGGGCAGACCGGTACAGATGTGACCAAGGAAGCATCAGCAATGGTGCTGGGAGATGACAACTTTGCCACGATTGTGGCAGCTGTGGAAGAGGGCCGGGGAATCTATGATAACATTCGTAAGTTTATCCGCTATCTTCTGGCTTGTAATCTAGGTGAAGTTTTGACTATGTTTATTGCTACCCTGGTAGGTCTTCCTTTGCCTTTGCTTCCGATTCAGATTCTATGGGTCAACCTAGTGACAGACGGGCTGCCCGCCATGGCTTTAGGTGTAGATAATGGTGAACCTGACATTATGAACCGTCCACCACGCAAACCAGGAGAAAGCATTTTTGCCAGAGGGCTGGCTCGAAAGATTTTGATCAGGGGAACTTTGATTGGGCTGGGAACCCTTACTGTATTTATTGTGGCTCTATTCATGGGTGAAAGCATGTTGGTGGCCAGGACGATGGCATTTTCCACGTTGGTTTTTTCTCAGCTTTTTCATGTTTTTGATTGCAAGTCAGAAGAGCGAGGCATCTTTGAAGTGGGGATCTTCTCCAATCCATGGCTGGTCGGAGCGGTTGCCGTGTCGGTGACTATGCAGCTCAGTGCCATTTACTTACCCTTTATGCAGCCAATTTTCAAAACGGCTCCCTTGGAAATGTGGAACTGGCTTCTCGTTTTGGCTGTGGCTGGAGGTCCTTCATTCTTAATCGGGTTTGTCCGACTGCTGAAGAATGCCTGGGGACCCAAAGCAAGAACCGTGCAGACCTTTTAAGTGGGGTGGGAGTAGACTTGATACATGACTAACCGGGGGAGTGACCTGGCGCAAATGGTGCACCGATGCACCATTTGAACTGCACCTGAAGGCTTTTGGAAAATACTCATGTCATAATAGGGCTAAGATTGCAAACCTCGATAAACAAAGGGTTTCACAATCTAGTCCTATTTTTATTTCCTTATATAAGAGAGCTTTAGCAATTATCAACGAAGGGGAGGAGATAACCTACTCTCATATTGTTTTAAGGTATGGTTCGACGAGTTAAATTATTTGTATGGTGTATACTTCTTATGAATCAGGGGAAAAGGTTGACCCATAAAGCGGTGCGTAGTATCCTTGAAGGAAAGTCATACGTAAGATGAGAGAAAAGGAGGGATCAGAGTGAATTTTACGAAAATGCATGGTTTAGGTAATGATTTTATCTTTCTGGACCATTTTTCACCTAATTCCACGATTGATGAAAATGAATATCCTGCTTTGGCCCAAAGACTATGCCATCGCCAGTTTGGAATTGGTGGGGACGGCTTAATCATTGTGCTTCCCTCCCAGGTGGCTGATGTACAGATGCGAATCATTAATTCTGATGGTTCGGAGCCGGAAATGTGCGGCAATGGTATTCGCTGTTTAGCTCGTTATGTTTATGATCATGGTTATGTGAAGAAGAATCCGCTCAAAGTAGAAACTTTGGCCGGAGTATTGACCATAAAGCTGGAACTTGAAGGAGATAAAGTGGAAGGAATCCAGGTGGACATGGGTGAACCGATTTTTCGTCCTGAGTTGATACCTGTTAATGTCTCCGGTGAATCGGTGGTGGGAGCAACCTTAACGGTAGATGGAGCGGAATGGACGTTTACTGCTGTTTCCATGGGAAATCCTCATTGTATTATTTTTGTTGATGATATGGATGCTTTGGATTTTGAACATCTCGGACCGGCGATTGAGAAACATCCCTTATTTCCCCGCAAAACGAATGTGGAATTTATTCAGGTGATTTCCCGTGATGAGATCAGGATGAAAGTCTGGGAGAGGGGCGCGGGTCCAACACTGGCCTGTGGCACCGGGGCCTGTGCCTCAGCGGTGGCATCCGTTCTGAATGACAAGGCGGACCGGAAGGTTTTGGTTCACTTGCCGGGCGGAGATCTCAAAATCGAATGGGCGGATGACAACCATGTCTATATGACAGGACCGGCTGCCTATGTATTTGAAGGAACTATGAAATAGTCTGATGTTTGATATGTTTTTAAAGATAAAGGAGGATACCTGAGAATGGAAGAAGCTTTAAGAATGAAGAGTTTGCCCCCTTACTTATTTGCGCGTATCGATGAAAAAATTGCCCAAGCCAAAGCGAAGGGCGTTGACGTGATTAGCCTTGGTATTGGTGACCCGGATTTGCCTACCCCTGATGCCATTGTGGAGAAATTAGTGGAGGCAGCTCATAATCCGGCCAACCACCGTTATCCTTCGTATGTTGGGATGATTGAGTTCCGACAGGCTGTGGCCGATTGGTATAAGCGCCGATCCAACATTGAACTTAATCCGGCGACTGAAGTGGTGACGCTGATCGGATCAAAGGAAGGCATCGCCCATATTGCTATGTGCTATTTAAATCCGGGGGATTATGCCTTAGTGCCTGATCCAGGCTACCCTGTATATGGGATAGGTACTTTGTTGGTGGGGGGCGTGCCTTACACCATGCCGCTAAAAGAAGAAAACGGCTTTTTGCCCGATTTGGATGCGATCCCGGCTGAGGTGGCCGAAAAAGCTAAACTGATGTTTTTAAATTATCCCAACAATCCTACCGCTGCTGTGGCTGATGAAGCCTTCTATTTGAAAGCCATCGCCTTTGCTAAGAAATACGATATTGTCATCTGTCATGATGCCGCTTATTCGGAAATTGCCTTTGACGGATATCGCCCGTTAAGCTTCCTGGAAG
>JAEWCM010000018.1 GCA_023390635.1 Bacillota bacterium | reverse complement strand
GGCTGAATGAGGTGAAGTGGATCAGGAGAATTCCCCTGTGGCTAAGATCAATTTTTACTACGTCCGCGGCAGCTCAACTGGCTACTCTTCCCCTATTGGTATCTGCTTTTCATCGACTTTCTTTAATTGGATTGCTGGCCAATGGCTTGGTTTTGGGCATGCTGGGAGGTGTGCTGCAACTGGGTCTGATTGGAACCCTCTTATCTCTGGTGCCCTGGGGCTTAGGGGACCCTTTGTTTCAAGCCGCTTTATGGCTGATCCACTTTAGTGATTATCTACTGGCTGTCTTAGCTGCTTTTCCATGGGCCGATGTGTGGGTGATGCAACCGGGAGTTATGCTATGGATGGGATGGTACCTTGGACTGGGCACCATGTTGATGGGGATAAAAGTAGTTGAATTTAGATTAGGTGTTATGTGGAGGAGAGTTTTTGGCCGGAAGATAGAAATGCCAAGTCTGAGAAAATCATCGGCAGTTTTATTTTTGATCATTTTACTTTGCAGCAGTTCTTTTTCCGGACAAAATGGGTTGGAAATTGCTATCCTGGACGTAGGTCAAGGAGACGCTGCCCTGATTACCACACCGGAAAAACATGCCATATTAATTGATACTGGGCCGGCCAGTGCCCAATATGATGCGGGAGAAAGAGTCATTATTCCTTATCTTTTGGAAAAAGGGATAAAAAAGTTAGATGCTCTCCTGATCACCCATGAAGATACTGACCATATCGGAGGGGCAAAAAGTATATTAGGCAATATTTCAGTGGGCTGGATTGGAGTGCCTGACGTGGGCAGCAGGTTGGAAAGTGAAGAATGGTCGGAAGGAGTTCCTTATGAATTGAGGCCGGACGGGAGTCTGATCACTTTGAAAAAGGGAGACCGGATTGAGATGGGTTCAGGGGCTTGGATGGAAGTCATAGGGCCTGTCAATTGTTTGGAGGGAACTCGCTCTGATTCCAACAATAACTCTCTGGTTTTGAACCTTTATTATGAAGGGCAAAGCATGATGCTAACGGGTGATATGGAAGAGGAAGAAATGGAAGATATTCAGGCGGAGGGACAAGAGCTTAATGTGACTTTTTTTAAAGAACCTCACCATGGCAGCCGCTTTTCCCTTTTACCAACCTGGATGGATCAACTTGAGCCAAAAGGAGTATTTATCTCTGTGGGGCGTAATTCTTTCGGCCATCCTGATCCCACAGTGTTAGATTACTGGGAGCAGAGGGGTGTTGAGGTGTATAGAACTGATCAGGCAGGAACGATTATTTTGAGAATGGGCAGGAAGGGAACGGAAATTATTACTGGAAGGTAACAATGTTAAAATAACCGAATAGTATACACTTTAAAAATAAAGTATTTTAAAATGTATAAAAAATCTTCCCATGGTAAGAATAGGAAGGAACATCTCTTTTCTCCTCCTCTTTTATTTGAGGCTGTAGTTGGCAGCCTCTTTTTTATGTACATTAGTGCGTATAGTTTTGTATATTCATTTTCATGTTTAGATAACGCTGATGAATTCTTCTTCATGTTCACAAGGGATTGCCTGGTGCAGTGTCGAACTAGTAAGAAACAGATTGATTTATTGTATAAATTTATTACTTCTTGGAGGAAAAGGTGATGAAGGAAATAGAGAAAATCCGGTCTTCTGTTGAAAGTAAAAAGATACCTTACATATATCTATGGTATAGTGAAGACCGTTTTTTGTGGCAGGATAGCTTGCAAATCCTGTTAAAGTATTATAGAAACATCGATCCCTCCGGCAGTAATATAGAGAGAATTTCAGCGAGACAGGTTTTATTAACTGAAATTGTGGCTAGGGCCAATACCTGTTCCTTTTTTCCGAACTTGATGATAGTGGATGATGTAAATTACTTTCAGGAGGGGCAGGGAGCTAATGACTATGAAACTTTATTCACTTATTTTTCAAAACCTAATCCGAACACCTGCCTGTTGTTTCTCACCGAGAATATTCATAAAGGAAGAAAACTGTATAAAGAATTTACCAAAGTTGGGGATGTTATAGAATTTGCATTGCCAAAGCGTCCTTCAGAATGGCAGAGTTGGTTGCAGGATGAATTACATACGAGAGATAAGTCGATGAAAGCGGGGACAAGTGCTTTTTTTCTGGAATGGGCTGGTCATCAGGTCGGCGTGCTTAGTCAGGAATTAGATAAGCTCAGTCTCTATGTCGCCGAGCGCAAGGAAATTACTGTTCAGGATATTAAAGCAGTATCGACTCGGACGGTGGAAGCGAATGTATTTGATTTATTGAATGCGGTGGCAAAAAAATCGGCAACACAGGCGGTGCAATCTTTACATGCTGTTTTAGGGCAGGAACATCCTTTGAAAATACTTTCCTTACTCACCAGACAAGTGCGTTTGTTATTGGGAGCGCAGGCTGCCCGGAATCAGGGGATAAGGCAGGAGAATCTTCCTGGTGCTTTGGGCATAAGCCCTTATGAAGCCCAGAAAATTTGGCAGCAATCCCTCCAGTTCAGTTGGGCGGGATTGGTTGAATCTTTAGGCCAGTGTTTGAAAACGGAACGGGCCATTAAGACCGGCAAAGGTGAAGGAGCGCTTTTGCTTGAGCTAATGGTGGTTAAGTTTTGCGGTTAGAATGAGAATTTTAATTCTTAATTGACCAGAAATAAATGTTAAAATATAATTGTTATAATGAAATAAACAAATAATTCATACATTTCTAGTTGTTAATTTATGGTTTTTTGAAAACTATTATATTTTTTATGATTAAATCAGTTTCATAACTTGAGTTCCTTGGTATATCTATCTTTTTTGACAACTAAAAGAGGAGTACCTCCCCAACATCTCGAAAGTGTAGTCGACCAAAACCAAACACCGAGAGGTGGAAAGGAGTA
>JAEWCM010000183.1 GCA_023390635.1 Bacillota bacterium | reverse complement strand
GCCGTGCTTCTATTGGTGTCGTTCGTCTTTGGTGGGCGATGACAGGATCGAACTGCCGACATCCTGCTTGTAAGGCAGGCGCTCTCCCAGCTGAGCTAATCGCCCTCTCTTTTCCGCTTTTACTTTGGTGACCCGTACGGGATTCGAACCCGTGTTACCGCCGTGAAAGGGCGGTGTCTTAGGCCGCTTGACCAACGGGCCATTTTTGACGCGAACATTTCTTAGTATATCCATGGGGCCCATAGTTGTCAATAGCTTTCTCGTTTTTTCTTTATAGACCCCATTCTGGGCATCAGACGACGCTTGAAATTATCGGATAAGCCTCCGACTTTTTACAATTATTTGTAAAATCAATTTTTAATATACTTAGAACCCGTAGGAAAAATTTTAAACTGCTACTAATAAAAAGCAGAGGAGCTGCATCCGGTAATTCCAGCTGCAGCCCTTCTTTCATTTTAGCCCATTGAAAAAGAATTAAGGTTATTCGACTTCCTGAATAATAGGCAAAATCATTGGACGACGGCGTGTCTTTTCATAAAAGTGCTTGCTTAAAGCATCCCTAACCTGACTTTTTAATGCTGCCCATTCGGTGATTCTGTTTTCACGGCAGCGAGCCATGGTCTGACGAACCTTTTCTTTTGCTTCTTCCAGCATATTCTCAGACTCACGTACATAGACAAATCCGCGTGTCACAACATCAGGACCGGCTACAATTAAGGAGCTGGAACGACTGATCGTCATGACTACAATCAAAATACCGTCTTGAGAAAGCTGCTTCCGATCGCGCAGAACAATATTTCCTACATCACCAACACCTAGTCCATCAATCAGGACTTTCCCGGCATTAACTTTACCAGCTATACTGGCTCCCTGTCGGGTAAATTCAATAATATTGCCATTTTCAGCGACAAAAATATTTTCCCTGGGGATTCCAACTATTTCCGCTAACTGGGCATGCTTAATCAGATGCCGGTATTCACCGTGAACCGGCATAAAATACTTAGGCTTGACCATATTCAGCATCAATTTTAGCTCTTCCTGACTGGCATGACCGGAAACATGCATTCCCGATACAGAGTCATGAATTACATTAGCTCCTTGCTTAAAAAGCTGATCAATCGTTTTGGCCACTGATTTTTCATTGCCAGGAATCGGATTAGCAGAGAAAATCACCGTATCTCCAGGCTGAATCTCAACCCGCCGATGATCATTCATCGCCATCCTCGTTAAAGCTGACATCGGCTCTCCCTGACTTCCTGTTGTCAAAATGCAGGCTTGATTACCAGGTAAGGTAACCACCTCATCTACATCAACGAGAGTTCCTTCCGGGATATCCAAATAACCTAATTCAGCAGCTATGCTGACTACATTCACCATGCTGCGACCTACTACCGCTACCTTCCGGTTGCTATTGTATGCTGCAGTGATAGCCTGTTGAATCCGATGAACATTGGATGCAAATGTAGCCAGAATAATGCGGTCTTTTGCATTGCGAAACGCTTCTTCAAATGTTTGGCCAACTTTACGTTCAGACATGGTGTAACCGGGTCTTTCAACATTAGTACTATCGGATAAAAGACAAAGTACCCCGTCATCCCCCAATTCGGCGAATTTCTGAATGTCCAATCCGTCACCGGAGACAGGAGTATGGTCTACCTTAAAATCTCCCGTATGAATGATCGTCCCCAGAGGAGTGTGTACTGCCACTCCCACCGCATCAGGAATACTGTGACTGACTGAAACAAATTCAATTCTAAAAGCACCTAATTTTACTACATCTCTGGATTTAACCACTGTCGCCTTCATGCTGTTTAAATTGGTTTCCTTTAATTTTGACTGAATAAGCCCCAATGTCAGCCGGGTCGCAAAAATAGGAACATCTAAATCCTTAAGTACATAAGGAAGGGCTCCAATATGGTCTTCATGACCATGAGTAACGATGATTCCCAACAGCATGTCTTTGTTTTCTATCAAATAAGAGTAATCTGGTATGACTACATCAATTCCCAACATGTCGTCTTCAGGGAAGGCTAAGCCGGCATCAATTAAAACCATTTGATTGTCATATTTAATGACAGTCATGTTTTTGCCGATTTCACCTAAACCTCCTAAAGGAATAATTTGTACCTTGTGTTCTTTTGTCAAATATTTCCACCTCCAATAAATAGTTCAGCCGCAGTACCTAATTGCCTTTTTCAGCGGATTTTCTGTTGAAACCCTTAATTCCTGACATCCGATCAAAAAAGACATATAGAAAAAAACGAAACACGATTCGAATACAACGACCCTGGTATTCGAGCATTTCGAAATATTTATTAAATTACCGCACGCATGACATTAGTTTTATTATAACCTGTAAATATAATATATGCAAGTTTCACTTATATAATCTGCAATAATTATTAAAATTTCTTGAAATAATCACCATCATTGTATAATAAAAGTAAATCCAAACAATAAAAAACTCCGGCAGAATCCAATTTGCCGGAGTTGCATTTCTTTGTCCTGGTGTTTTACAAACTATTTTCCTTTATCTGGGTGATTAGAGCAGTTAAGTATTTTTTCTCCTCTTCGTTAGCCTCTACTAAAGGCAAACGAACCCCTCCCGCATTCAAGCCGATCATATTTACCATCGCCTTAATGGGGACTGGATTCGTCGTCATAAAGATCCCTTTGAACATAGGATATAAATGGAGATGCCATTTGGTGGCTGTAGCTGAATCTCCAGCAAACCAGGCCTCAATCATTTTTTTCATCTCATCCCCAACCACATGGGCAGCTACACTGATAATACCTGAACAACCTAACGCCAGCATTGGCAAGGTAGATGCATCATCTCCCGAGTAGACCAAGAAATCAGCGGGGAGTATCCGCTTAAGCTCACTGACTTGATCCATCGAACCGCTCGCTTCTTTGATTGCTACAATATTTGGGATCTCTGCCAAACGTTTTACGGTAGCCGGCAGCATATTACCTGCAGTACGGCTGGGCACATTATATAGAATCACCGGCAGGCTGGTTGATTCAGCAATCGCCTTAAAATGTTGATAAAGGCCTTCCTGTGAAGGCTTATTATAGTAAGGAACGACGGCCATAATGGCGTCAACTTTCGTTTGTTCTGCCCTTGTTGCTAAGGCAATGCTAGCCTCAGTAGAATTGGTCCCGACATTGGCAACCACAGTTCCCCGCTCACCGACTGCTTTTTTCACCCGAGTAAAAAGTTCTATTTTTTCATCAGCTGTTACTGTAGGTGACTCTCCTGTTGTGCCACAGACTACAATTCCGTCTGAACCATGTTCGAGCAAATATCTTGCTAAATCTTCACTTGCACTAAAGTCCACTTCCAAAGCAGAGTTCATTGGTGTAACCATCGCTGTTAAAATACGTCCCAAGTTCATTTTCCGCTCATCCCTTCCTCTTATTAATCAATGTAATACACTTTCTTAAACAAGCTCTCTGCTCCTAGGATTTTCCCGAATTAACTTATATGTTCAGAGGACCCAAGCCCAAATTTCTTATGCAAGGCCTTAACTGCCGGAACCATGTCATCTTTGTGCACCAGCACCCAAATCGTGGTATGAGAATCAGCAGACTGTAAGATGGTTACCCCTGCATCAGCCAAAGCTTCCACCATCATTGCCATGACTCCAGGCAGACCCGCAATCCCTGCCCCAATTATGGAGACCTTAGCACAGCTTGGCTCAGTTTCCGGATTAAAGCCCATATTCTGGAGAATCTGTACTGCTTTATCTGCTACTTCATCACGCACGGTATAAAGAGCCGCTTCCGGCTGGACACTGATAAAATCTACGCTAATATCTGCTAAAGCCATTGATTTAAAGATTTTTTTATCTGCCAACGCAATGTCCTCTATCCCTTGCTTGGAGACCTTAATCTGAGTCACTGCCGGAGTATGGGCGATCCCTGTAATCATCCGATCGCCCGTAATATCCGTCCCCGCCTCCATATCCGGCTGAACATTCGTAACTAGCGTTCCCGGCGCATCAGTAAAAGCGCACTTTATATGCAAGGGAACATTTTTTTGCATCGCAATCTCCACCGCCCTTGGATGAATCACCTTCGCACCCTGGTGGGCCATCTGGCATATTTCATTATAGGTTACAGTATCAAGGATTTGAGCATCTTCCACAATACGCGGATCTGCAGTCATGATACCTTCTACATCGGTATAAATATCGATAGCCTCCGCATTTAAGGCCACGCCCAGAGCACAAGCAGTGGTATCGCTCCCTCCCCTTCCCAAAGTTGTAATCTGACCGTTTTCCGATATTCCCTGGAACCCTGTCACCACGACAACCTTGCCGGCTTTTAACTGTTCTATTATGGGCTTAGGTTCAATTCTTACAATTCTGGCATCGCCAAAATTATCATTTGTAATAATCCCTGACTGCCCGCCAGTTAAGAGCACTGCTTCAAAGCCATGACTTTGCAAAGTACTGGTCATCACTGTTCCCGAAATCACTTCCCCACAGCTCATCAGTAAATCAAGTTCTCTTTTCGGCAAATCAGCATAAATGTTTTTCACCATATTAATAAACGTATCAGTAGCATAAGGATCGCCTGCCCGCCCAATGGCTGAAACCACCACTACGGGAGAGTATCCTTTACTAACAGCTTCTGCCACCTTTTTAGCTACATGAGCTCGCCGTTCCGGTGTCGCTACCGATGTTCCGCCAAATTTTTGCACTAAGATTTTTAATCCTTCCGCTTCTGCAGCCTCTATCGATTCTATCGCTTCCATTAAGTTCATCATCTCCTCTGTTTCACCTCTGTTGTCTATAAATTATAGCAGTAATTCAGCAATTTGTACCGCATTTGTAGCGGCTCCCTTTCTGATCTGATCACCAGTCACCCATAGATTTAATCCGGAAGGAATAGAATAATCTTCCCTGATCCTTCCTACGTACACTTCATCCGAGTCCGCGGTGTAAAGTGGCATAGGATAGCGATCCTGGGCCGGTTCATCCTGAACAATGAGTCCCGCGCCTTTGTTCAAGGCTTCCTTCACTTCGGCAACTGTTACTTTCTTTTCTGTCTCTATATTAATCGACTCGGAATGGCTGCGAAACACAGGGACTCTGACCGTGGTGGCCGTAATTGCCATTTCCGGGTTATGAAATATTTTCTGAGTTTCTTTAACCATTTTCCATTCTTCTTTTGTATAATCCCCTTCTTGAAAAACATCAATACGGGGAATTAAGTTAAAGGCAATGGGATAGGGAAATGCCTTGCTTTCCATTTCATTGTGATTATGCCAAGCCTTAACCTGGCTTTCCAATTCCTCTATTCCGTCTCTTCCGGCTCCCGAAACAGCCTGATAAGTGGATACAACAATTCTCTTAATCCCTGCCAGATCGAAAATCGGCTTCAGAGCCACCGCCATGATAATGGTAGAACAATTAGGGTTAGCAATGATCCCCTTGTGCCAGTGCACATCTTCAGGATTTACTTCTGGAACGACTAAAGGAACTTCGTCATTTAATCGAAAAGCGCTGCTGTTATCAATGACCACTGCTCCCGAATCAACCGCTGCCGAAGCAAATTCCGTGCTGGAAGATCCTCCGGCAAACAGAGCAATATCAATACCCTTAAAGCTTTCATAGGTGGTTTCGCCGACTTCCAGTTCCCGCCCCTGCCATCCTATCTTTTTACCTGCTGAGCGGCTTGTCGCCAATAATCTCAATTCATCTACAGGAAAATTGCGTTCTGCCAATATTTTTAAAAATTCTTGTCCCACTGCACCTGTCGCACCTACGATCGCTACATTAGGCATAATATAATTCCTTCCTTTCTACCATCTTTGTGAAAAGGGTGCCTGCTGTCAAGACAGCAGGACACCTTGTCTTTCATCTTATCACAATAAATTTATTTATTATCTTATTTTTACATAAAATCAACAAAATTTAAATGTTCACCATGAAAAATATTTAGCTGAGAACCTTTAAAATTGTTTAACTGTAATCCAATAAAATAGGTTGAATTTGTTTGCCTTGACAAGCATCACTGATTGTTTCCGGCAATTTTCCCATATGTGCCACCAGAGAATTAGGCTTTTTTGCCGGGTCATCCTGTCCAAAAGGTACAAAGTATAAATTTTTAAAAACCAGTAACGATCCAATATTACGGGCATTGATCCCCAGACCATCATTCGTCGATATCGCGATAACCACCGGCCGCTGATTGCGCAAATGAGCCTTAGCCGCCATCAATACTGCTGTATCCGTGATTCCGTTGGCCAATTTGGCCAATGTATTACCGGTACAAGGTGCAATCACCATACAATCCAGTAATTTTCGCGGTCCAATCGGTTCCGCTTCTGGAATAGTGTGTATCGGTTCTTTGCCGGTAATTTCCGTAAACTGTTTTTTCCATTCCTCCGCCTGACCAAAACGGGTATTCATAGTTTCTACCGAAAATGAAATAATTGGTGTTATATCTGCCCCCATTTCAGCGATACGCCTCATAACTCTTGTAATTTCACTCAAGGTGCAGTGTGAACCGGTAATTCCAAAGCCAATTTTTAACCCAGCAAGCTGCATTCTTTCGCACCTCCACTTTATCTTTCCATACCAGAATTAACGGTGGTCAAGTGGTTAAGAATGAGTTGCGGATAAACCCGAGCCAAAATTTTTCCAGCCGTTTTAGGCGCTACCATACCAGGCAGACCCGGTGCTAAGATGGCTTTAATTCCCCGTCTCTGCGCATAATCGAAATCGGTGCCGCCAGGGATAGAGGCTAAATCAATGATGACCGCATCTTGTGACATCTTTTCCAAAAGAGTCCGATTAAAGACCATGTCAGGAACAGTATTAAAAACGATTTCTGCCTTCTCAATGGCTGTTCCTAAAGCGGAAAAATGCACACCTTCCAAACCCATCTCCAAAGCTCTGGCCAAGTCAGCCGGCTTTCGTGCTACACCGGTAACCTTGGCACCCATTCCTTTTAAGGTACGGGCTAAAGTCCAGCCACAGCGACCCAATCCAATGACAAAGCTCTCACTGCCATGAATGGTAATCACTGTGTTCTCCATAGCCATCTGAATTGCTCCTTCTGCGGAGGGAATAGAGTTAAGAATAGCAATCTCATCCAAATTTGCCGTTTCCACAATATGCAATCCCATCGCCTTTGCTGCTGATTTCAGTGCAGGCCGGGCCCATCCAATAAATATCGGTACTTTTGTAGGTATAGTCTGAAGTACTTCTTCATCTAAGATGATAGGATTTTTAGCATATTTGGCCTTTACCATCCCACGTTCATCAGTTCCAAACATCGGAAAAAACACTGCATCTGCCTGCCGGACTGCTTCCAGTAACGATGAGCAAATCATCAATCCTGGAATTTGCGGTGCTTTTTCTAAGCCGACCCCGATTATGTAGGCTCCTTTCTTTTGCAGCTCAGGAATTAAAAAAACTTCTCTGTCATCCCCTCCTATAATGGCCAGTCGAATTCCTTCCAGATCCGCACTCATCACTATGCCCCCTTTGAGACAGCGTCCCATTGACTACAATCTAGTATATGAGGAAGCAAAGTGAATGGTTTAATCTAATCCAGAAAGTTTTCCAGGCCGATCACCATTTCAGTAAGTTGATAAGATTTGCGGATCGCTAACATCACTCCCGGCATATAGGTTTCCCTGGTGTAGGCATCATGACGAATGGTCAAGGCTTGTCCCTCTCCGCCAAAAATAATCTCTTGATGTGCGATCAGTCCCGGCAAGCGAACAGAGTGAATATGAATCCCGTCCTTATCTGCCCCCCTGGCGCCGGAAATCTTTTCGTATTCTTTCGGATGCCCCTGAACCATAGGGCCGCGCACTTCCAATATCGCGTCTGCAGTTTTCAGCGCCGTTCCTGACGGAGCGTCCAATTTCTGGTCATGATGCAATTCTATAATTTCCACATGGGGAAAATAACGAGCCGCTTCCTTTGCAAAACGCATCATAAGAATAGCACCTAAGGCAAAATTCGGAGCGATAAAAACTCCAACCTTCTCCCTTTGAGCCGTTTCCCTAATTTCCGCTATTTCAGCTTCATCCAAGCCTGTGGTCCCGATCACAGGCACAACCCCTGCTGCAATGGCAATTTTAGCATTTTTCAATACGGACTGAGGATTGGTAAAATCAATTAAAATATCCGGTTTGCTTACCACTAAAGATTCCATATCCAGAGGGCCGATCACGTCCACACCTATACGGGGCAATCCTACCAGAAAACCAATATCCGTACCAGACCGGTGAGAATCGGCAGCCCCCACCAATGCCATGTCCTCTTGTTTTAGAATCGTTCTAACCACTTCCTGACCCATTTTGCCACATGCCCCTGATACAAATACCCGTATCTTTTTCACAACTACCCCTCCTGCTAATGATAAGGCAAAACCCCGCCTGCTCATGGCAACTCGGGGTTGACAGCTTTTTTTCTATTTTAGTGATTATCTTTCCTGATGTCAAACGTATTTGCTGATTCGATCTCCCTTATTATAAAAGGCTGCACTTGAATCAGCACTGGAATTCTCCGGTTGACTCATATCGACTATCACCACTTCAGATCCAATTTTTTTAATATTTTTCCATGGAATAACCAGTGTTTCCCGGTCTCCCTTGCCTGACCAAAAACCGGAGAATCCCGACCTTAACGGTAAAATAATCGCTTCGATGCTGCCGTTACCTGATACATCCAGATCAGCATCCTGGATTAGCCCCAGTTTAGCTCCGTCATGCAGATTAATAATTTCTTTGCCGGCCAGATCACTTAATAACATTATTCTCCCTCCTGCCTCATCGCTCCTCTTAATATAATTATCTCTTAAATAGTTTGTGCCAATATTTAATGGCGAAAGGCTGAAAGATCGCCAATACAAGAGACAAAGCTGCTAATGGCTCGATAACAAACGAGGACGGAGCCCACCAATCTTCCGGTAGTTTAAGAAAGGAAAAAAGCAGTTCCAGAGAAAGATAGATGCCTCCGGCCGTACCAACCACCTGCGCTAAGGCAAGGGCCAACGGACTCTGAATGGTTTTGGTTCGTGTCATTGCATTGAAACGCTGCTGTCTTACAGCCGCGATAACTCCGCCTAAAAGCAAAATAAGTCCTAAATATCCCATTCTTCCATCTCCTTCCTACCGGATTTTATGAGAAGAACAAAATACCTAGAACTTATTTCCCGTAAAATACTCGTATTTATATTGTATTTCAATTTAATTCAAACTCCGGTAGATCCGAATCCCCCGGCTCCCCGCTCTGTATCCTCCAGTTCATCCATCTGTACAAACCGGGCGGCAAAAACAGGGAGAAAAGCCATTTGGGCAATCCGATCCCCATGATTGATCGTAAAATCCTCTTCCCCGTGATTGGTGAGCAAGACCTGAACTTCGCCCCGGTAGTCGGAATCAATCACTCCCACCCCGTTCGTTAAATTAATTCCGTGTTTAGCGGCTAAGCCGCTGCGGGCAAATACAAGGGCAACCACATGCGGACCAGGCAATTGAATAGCAATGCCGGTAGGAACTTTTACCTGGCCCTTGGCTTTAAGCAACATGCTATGTTCCAAACAAGCCTTTAAATCCACCGCCGCCGCTCCCGCTGTGGCATAGTGAGGAGCCTCTCCATAGACTCCTTTTCCCTGATCAATGAATTTAAATCTAATCTCAAGGTTCTCCAGCATCATCTTCCACACTCCAAAGTTTTAGTGCCAGCCCACTTTATCCAAGATGGCACTTAAATCCACATGATGTTTTGACGGTCCCAGCATGACTAGACTAATTTTATCCCTTTGCCACAGACGCTCCATCACTTTATGGGTATCTTCCAAAGTCACCTTCTCCACTTTCTCTACTAATTCTTCAGGAGTAATCACTCTGTTGTAAGTTAATTCCCCTTTTCCCAGGCGACTCATCCGGCTGCTCACCGATTCTAGCCCTAGATACAGACTTCCTTTAATCTGGGCTTTCATCCGCTCTAATTCCTGTTGAGTAATACCGTTTTGTATCAAATGCAGGACTTGTTTCAAGGTGCATTCCACTACTTCTTCCGTATTCTGTGGTGAAGTCCCGGCATAGATAGCTAGAAGTCCCGTATCCACATATGTGGAATGATAGGAATATACTGAGTAAGCCAAACCTCTCTGCTCTCTGATCTCCTGAAACAATCTCGAACTCAGACCTCCACCCAAAATATTATTAACAATATTTAGCGCGTAAATGTCCGGATCTTCTTGAGCCAAACCAGGAACACCTAAGATAAGATGCATTTGTTCCGTATCTTTGGCCAGAGCCTTTGTTTGCGACGAAGGGTTTGGTGTACCTTCCAGAACCCGTCTTCCTCCCCGTTTGAACTCTTGGAAAAGAGGCTGTAATTTTTTAATAACTTCATCATGCTTAATCTTTCCGGCCACAGCAATGACCATATTATCCGGACTATAGTGCCGTCCTAAATAGTGGATGATTTTTTCCCTGGAAAGGGTTTTGATACTCTCTTCCGTCCCCAGAATGGGTTTGCCTAAGGGATGATCATTCCACACATATTCAGAAAAAAGATCATGAATAAGTTCGTCAGGTGAATCTTCATACATCTTGATTTCTTCAATAACAACGTTTTTCTCCTTTTCTAACTCTCTTTCATCGAATAAGGAATTGAAAAACATATCACTGAGTACATCAATTGCTAAATCCATATCTTCATCCAGGACTTTAGCATAAAAGCAGGTATATTCTTTCGTAGTGAAGGCATTAAGTTGTCCGCCCACTGACTCTAAGGACTCTGCTAACTCACGGGCTGTCCGGTTTTCTGTCCCTTTGAACAGCATGTGTTCAATAAAATGAGATATCCCTTCGTATCCTTCCTCTTCATCCCGTGAACCTGCTCCCACCCATAAGCCAACTGCTACTGAGCGCACATGTTCAATCTCTTCTGTAACAATCCTTACCCCATTAGACAACGTCGTCTTCTGATACATATTCCCACCTCTTATTTTCTTCCAGTTTAAAGCCTTGGATTTCACTTCATCATTTAAATAGCGACCATAAGCTTGTTTTTTGTTCTACATCCATTTCGCTAAGTAAAGGCACCTTCTTAATAACCTTATTGTCTAAAATTACTTCCCCAAGTCCCAATTGTTCTCCTGCTTTAATCGTAAGGTTTTTTTCTTTACTCCATACTACCTGAAACGACAGCTTAGATACATCTTTAACGGGTATATTAACCTCCAAGGGTAAAGGAGTGAATACATCCACAGCCTGTCCATTATCTAAAGGAAATTTAGCCATAGACTGTCCGGCCTGTGCGATTTTTACCAGTTGAGTTTGTCCGAACCCCCAGTCCAAAAGTTTCTTGGCGTCACCGAAACGGTCAGCAGCATGGAGAACAACTGCCACCAATTGCCTGCCATCTTTTGTTGCCGATGCCACCAAACATTTACCCGCTGCAGTCGTCGTACCGGTTTTTACTCCGTCTGCATAGGGATAACTCCAGAGTAATTTATTGGTATTGCGTAAATCCATCATAACATCAGGCTCCAAAAAACGAATCTCTGTCTCTTTCTGACGGGTAATAGAAGCAAAGCTGGGATTCTTCAAGCCATAGCGGGCGATCAGGGCAAGATCATATGCTGTAGAATAATGGTCTTTATTGGGCAACCCATTGGTATTTATAAAATGGGTGTTAACCGCACCAATCAATTTCGCTTTCGTGTTCATCAGCTCAACAAACTTTTCTTCACTTCCGGCAATATGCTCTCCAATCGCTACACAGGCATCATTACCTGAATGAAGCAAAGCCCCTGTTATTAATTCATAGAGCATAATTTTTTCACCCGGATCCAAGTGTAATGTGGCTTGCCCCACTGCGGCAGCTTTGGAACTGACTGTTACGATTTCTCCCGGATGCCCTAGTTCCAGGCCCAAAATAGCTGTTAACATTTTTGTCGTACTGGCAGGCGGACGCTTTTCATACCCGTTCTTTTCAAAGAGCACATCACCGCTCTCTACGTCCATCAACAAAGCTGAACCGGCAGTAACGGAAAGTCCTGCAGTACTCTTGTTTTCTGCTCCCCAAGCCGGGTAAGGAAAAAGCATCACCATACTGAAAAGAAAAACGCAGAACTGGGCCTGCGCGCGTCTATTTCTGATCATTAATACCACCCCATCATAATTTTCGCTATGGGATAGTATCTCCGATCTGCTCTCATGTTATCAGTTCACGAAGCGGAAGCATCTGGAAGTTTTCTTTAATCAATTGCTGTAATATGACAGGTAACGCTTTCAAAGTATTAGCCTTCGGATGCATCAGGACAATCGCACCTTGCTTCTTGGGCATAATTCCGAAACGCTGCTTCGGATTGAGAATACGCTGGGCAATCACTTCCGGTGTGCTGTCAGTCCGCCAATCCACCGTATCCAAAGTCCATAAAATGGTTTTGTATCCCAATTGTTCCGCCGCCTTTAATCCGGATGCACCTTTTTCTCCGTAAGGCGGTGCGTAAAGATTGGTTTTAATCCCAATAATTTCCTGAATAATTGATTCGGTTTTTCTGATTTCCTCTTGATTGGCAGTTACTGAAATATTATCTGGATGAGGGTGAGAATACCCATGATTTTCAATTTCGTGTCCATCTGCCGCCATAGCTTTCAATAGATCCGGATGTTCTTTTGCCCAACGGCCGGTAACGAAAAAGGTAACTTTAGCATTGGCCTTTTTCAACTCAGATAAAATGCCGGGAATAAATTCGTCTCCCCAATCCACATTAATGGTTAACGCAATTACGTTATTATCTGTCTCAATTTGTTCGATGGGCTTCGGCAAAGGGTTCATAGTGCTCGTTATCCATTGTTGACCGAAAAAAACAAACGTCAACAAGAAAAGTCCGAAACAAATCAAAAGCCAGCGGCGGCGGATTTTTAACTGGATCAGCATTTTGTCAACCTCCTCTCCCTAAGTGATATGCTAAGGGAGAAGAGGTCAGACTTCTTTATTAAATGAAGGCGTTAATTATTTTTGACGGGAACGGGCAGAGCCTCTTTGCGTGAAAGATTCAAACGTCCTTGTTTATCAATGCCGGTAGCTTTGACCAGAATTTGATCTCCCACTTTGACCACATCCTCTACTTTGGCCACCCGCTCATGGGCCAGCTGAGAAATATGAACCAAACCTTCTTTTCCGTTTAAGCCCAATACTCCCGGAATGACCTCCACGAATGCTCCAAAATCCATAACGCGGGTTACTTTGCCTTGATAAATCTTGCCTACTTCTACATCCTGAGTTAGAGCATTGATAATAGCCAGAGCCTTTTCTCCGCCTTCTCCTTCTGTAGCTGAGATGAATACCCGACCATCATCTTCGATATCGATTTTCACCCCGGTCTCATCGATAATCTTTTTAATAGTTTTTCCCCCTGGTCCGATCACATCGCGGATCTTGTCAGGATGAATCGATGCAGTAATAATCCGGGGAGCGTAAGGAGACATTTCTTTACGTGGCTTGTCAATCACGGCCAGCATTTTATCCAAAATAAACAGCCTTCCTGCTTTGGCTTGCTTCAGAGCCTTTTCTAGGATTTCCCTGGACACACCTTTAATTTTAATATCCATTTGCAAAGCGGTAATTCCTTCACTGGTTCCCGCCACTTTAAAGTCCATATCTCCGAAATGATCTTCTAATCCCTGAATATCAGTCAAGATCGCGATAGTATCATCTTCTTTAATCAGTCCCATGGCTACACCCGCCACTGGAGCTTTAATCGGAACACCGGCATCCATCAAAGACAAAGTGCTTCCGCACACAGAAGCCATAGAACTGGAACCGTTAGACTCTAATACTTCCGATACAAGCCGCAATGTATAAGGGAATGTCGTTTCATCCGGAATCACAGGCACAAGTGCTCTTTCCGCCAAAGCTCCATGCCCGATTTCGCGACGGCCCGGTCCGCGCATGGGCCGAACTTCACCTACGCTGTAAGGGGGGAAATTATAATGATGCATGTAACGCTTCGATTCTTCCAATCCCAAACCGTCCAAAATCTGTTCGTCACCGACAGCTCCCAAGGTAGTCACATTCAAAACCTGGGTCTGACCTCGCGTAAAGAGTCCGCTGCCATGAGTTCTGGGAAGAACTCCCACTTCCACGGTAATAGGACGGATTTCATCCACAGCTCTTCCATCCGGGCGAATGTGCTCTTTGGTAATAAGGCGACGGACAATGAGGTGCACCATTTCCTCCAAAAGATTATTAAGGGTCTTCGTATCCTCAGGATAAACTTCCGCGAAATGCTCCAACGTATCTTTTTTAACCCCATCTATAGCAGCTTCGCGTGCTTTCTTTTCCTCAGTGCGCACAGCGGTTTCCATGCGGTCATATGCATAAGTATTGACTGCCTGAAGGATTTCTTCCGGAGTACTTACCACTTTTACTTCTTTCTTCTCTTTTCCTAAACCGATGGTAAGGGCCTCTTCCCTGAATTTTTCAATGAATTCGGCAATCCGCTGGATTTCCTGATGTCCGAACATAATAGCTTCCAGCATATCCTGTTCGGGAACTTCATCAGCGCCTGCTTCGACCATCATAACCGCATCTTTTGTTCCGGCAACCGTAAGATGCATTTTGCTTTTTCCTGCCTGATCCACTGTTGGATTGAGAATGAACTCGTCATCAATCATACCCACTGTAACAGCCGCCACTGGCCCTTCAAAAGGAATATCGGAAATACATAAGGCCGCGGAAGCCGCATTGATAGCTGTGATATCTGCAGCACAATCCTGATCGATGGACATCACTACAGTAACAACCTGGACATCGTTTCTAAAACCTTCAGGGAATAATGGTCGGATAGGACGGTCAATCAAACGCGCTGAAAGAATCGCCTTTTCACTTGGACGTCCTTCCCTTTTAATAAAACCACCAGGGATCTTCCCCGCAGCATATAATCTTTCTTCAAACTCAACAGTCAGAGGGAAAAAGTCAATCCCCTCCCTTGGTTCCGCACTGCCCGTAGCAAAAGCTGAGACGACAGTATCACCATAACGCAAAAATATGGTGCCACCGGCCTGCTTTCCAATCTTACCCGTCTGAAATGTCAAGGTTCTTCCTCCTACTTGGAGTGACCTCTCTAAGACTTCTTGTTTCACTCTATGGAACCTCCTTAATTTCTTACCATCATCTTCTTAACTTTTTTTCTCTTCGACACATTACTATTATTTCCTGCATCATACATAAAAAAACTCTTTAGTTCTACTTGTATGTTCCAAATATATTAATTTTTACAATTTATTTTAGATACGCCAATATATTTTTACATATTCTTCTTTTAAAAGAGAAGGTTGAAATTTTTCAAACCTCTGTTTTAAAGATAAAAACAAGAAAAGCGACCATTGTCGCTTTTCTAAATAAAAACATTTATTAATGACGCAAACCAAGAGAGTTAACAATATTACGATAGCGATTGAAATCAATTTTCTTCAAATAGTTAAGCAACGCCCGGCGTTGTCCTACCATTTTTAATAATCCTCGGCGGGAATGATGATCTTTTTTATGAGTCTTAAAATGTTCTGTCAAGTACTGAATACGAGCCGTTAGAAGAGCGATCTGTACTTCAGGGGACCCTGTATCGCCTTCATGCTGTTGGTATTTAGTCATGATTTCCTTTTTTTCTTCTACAGTCAACATATTATATGCCTCCATTTTGTTAATTTCCAGCCGCCCAGGTAAACGTCGGAGCTTCGTCCAGCCGAGTCAGCGGATTAATTTACTTTGTCATTTTACTTGGAAAATATCCATTTGTAAAGTCATTACTGAAAAAAGCTTTTTTTAGCAAATCTTTAAACTTTTAAACGAATTTCTGATTTTTTCTTCATCCATTTTTAGCTGATCAATAAGCTCATTTACGCTGGAGAATTTTTTTTCATTGCGTAAGCGTTCTTCGATATATACTACCAATTCCTGTCCATATAAATCCCCGTTATAGTCTAAAAAATGAATTTCAACTGTTTTTTCAAAGTGGTCGTGAAAGGTAGGCTTTGTACCAATATTCATCATACCCACCCATGTTTCATTATTCAGAGTTGACCGAACCGCGTAAACACCGTTTTTAGGGAAAACGGTGTCTGGAGAAACTGTGAGATTTGCCGTAGGAAAACCTAAAATTCTGCCTCTCTTTTCTCCCTGGATGACTATCCCACGTAGGCAAGGGGCATATCCCAGCAAACTTTTAGCCTCTTTGATCTCTCCTGCCATGATTGCTTTGCGAATATTGGTAGAGGAAATGATTTTATCTCCCTTGCGCTGGGCTGGCACGATCGTGACTTCAAATCCCCATTTCTTTCCTAAGTTTTTTAAATCATCGGCAGTTCCCGCTCCCCCTAAGCCAAAGGTATAATTAAAACCTACCACCACATGCCGGACCATCATTGGTACTAAGAACTCGGTGACAAACCGTTCCTTGCTCATATTTGCTACCTGATGATCGAACGGGAGCTGATAAAGGCAATCCGTTCCTAGATCGGCAAATAAAGCACATTGATCCTCACAGGTACTCAATAGTTGGAAGGAGCGCTCCGGAAACAGGATTTTAGCCGGATAGGGCTGGAATATTAAAGCGCAGAGCTTAAACCCTTTAGCAGCGGCAATTTTTTTAGCTTCTTCAATCAGCATCCGGTGGGCTAAATGAACGCCGTCAAAGTTGCCCAAGACCACCACACAAGGACTAGCCTTTTTCCCATCAATTGATGTCAAAATATCCAATTTTGCTACCACCTCAACTTTAAAGAAAGTGCTACAAAACCTTATGAGGATGAATTTGTCCTTCCTGCCAAATCCCGATTCCTAACAAATTGCCTTGCCCATAAACCTGAAAGTGGCTTCCATCTTCATATCTTTGTCCATTTGCCTCCAAGTAAGTCGGCAAGCCATTTTGAAAAGCCCGTACTCTTTCTTTCTCCAGTTCAATGACAGGTAAATCCAAACCTGTTGCTAACGGAAGCAGAAAAGATGAATCTTGTTTTGACACGAAGTGGTTAATTTCCTCTAATGTTAAGCTATCCTCCAGCTTAAAAGGCCCTGAACGGGTACGTAACAGATAGGACATATGGGCTCCGCATCCAAGTGTTTCCCCTATGTCATGGCAGAGTGTGCGCACATAGGTGCCTTTTGAGCAATTAATATCAATAACTGCTCTGGGCTTGTCCTCCTCAATCCATTCCAGAAGTTCCAACTTTTTAATCGTCACTTCTCTGGACTTCCGCTCCACTTCTACACCAGCCCGGGCATACTCATACAAATGCCTGCCCCCCTGCCGGACAGCCGAGTGCATCGGCGGCAGCTGTTGAATGTTCCCCATAAAATCCGGCAATATTGTCAGCAAATCCTTCGCTCTCAAATGATTTGCCGGCCTATCCTTCAAAACTTGGCCATAACCATCCTGTGTTGTAGTGCTTTGGCCGAAAAGCACCTCAGCCCGATAAGCTTTTCCCTGTTCCGTCAAATACTCAGCCAGCCGGGTAGCCTTGCCCACACAGATCGGCAATACCCCGGCGACTCCCGGATCAAGGGTACCGGTATGACCAATTTTTTTCGTTTGCAATTTGCGCCGCAACCAGTAGACTACGTCGGAAGAAGTCATCCCCGTAGGTTTTAATACATTAATTATGCCGTTGATCATTTTTCAATTCAACCTCAATAGCTTGGATTAAATGATTTCTGGCTGCGCTCAAGCTATCGTGAATCGTACATCCTGCTGCCCGATAGTGTCCACCACCGCCAAATTTGAGAGCAATTTTGTTGACGTCCAGCCACAAATTTGAGCGGAGGCTAACCTTGACCACATCCTGTGCCGCTTCCTTAAGCAACACAGCCACCTCAACTCCAGCAACGCTCTTGGCATAATTAATTAAGCCCTCACTCATCTCCTGCTTTGCTCCACAGTTCGTGAAATCCTGCGAGTTCAAGGTCATCACAGCTAATTTCCCATTCTCCAATAGTTGGAGGCCTTCCAGAGCTCTGCTTAACAATCGCAGCTGTGCCAAAGGATGCTGATTGTAGATGAGGTGATGAACTCTCACTACATCAATCCCCTTTTCCAACAAATCAGCAGCAATGCGATGAGTACAAGGATGAGTATTGCTGTATTGAAATGAACCTGTATCTGTGATAATCCCCGTATAGAGATTTGTCGCAATCTCTTCATCTATCTCTGTTTCCAAACCAAGAATCAAATGATACGCCAATTCAGCCGTAGCTGATGCTTGGGGATCCACCCAATTATAATGAGCAAAACGCACATTAGATACATGATGATCCAAATTAAGCACAGTGGATGTTTGGGGTAAATCTTCAGTCTGCAAATTAACCCTTTGCAAATCTGCACAATCTACAAAAAGGAGAACATCAGGCCACTTTTCCGGTAAAGAATTCTTAATTTTCTCCGCACCCGGTAAGAAAAGCAGATTGTCAGGAATCGGATCCCAATTAAAAAAGAACACTTCTTTTCCCATCTTTTTTAAGGCCAAGCCAATTCCCAACATTGAACCCAACGTATCCCCATCGGGTGAAACATGAGAGAAAACCCCAACCCTTATTGCATCTTTGAGAACTGCGCACATATCTCTTTTACAAGTATCAATCGGCTCCATACTCATCGTCCTTCAAATCCTTATCAGACCGGTCCACATCATGAAGAAGTTTGGATATATGAGCGCCATGCTCAATGGACGGATCATCTTTAAACACCACTTCCGGAACGTGCCTGAGACGAATGCGCTTACCCAATTCTGAACGCACATGCCCTTGAGCACTTTTCAGAGCCGCCAAAGAACTTTTCTTAACATCCTCATTGCCTAAAACACTCACATAGACTTTGGCATGACTTAAATCGTCGGCAACATCTACCCCCGTCACCGTAACAAAACCGAGGCGCGGATCTTTTAAGTCTTCTCTGATCATTTGAGATATTTCCATCTTTAAAATTTCTGCAAGACGGTTTGCCCGATGTTTAGTCATCGATAGTTCCTCCAGAATTTAGATTTTTAATGCGCTTTCACCAAGGTCTGTTCAAATGGTGTCAGCGTTAAATATGCCTTTTTACTTCTTCCATAACGAAAGATTCAATGATATCTCCCTCTTTAATATCATTAAACTTCTCAATATCAATGCCACATTCGTAGCCTTCCATGACTTCCTTCACATCATCTTTAAAACGACGCAATGAATCCAATTCTCCTTCGTGGATAACAATCCCGTCACGGATGACCCGTACCTTGGATGAACGGGCAATTTTTCCTTCCAAAACAAAGCTGCCTGCCACAGTTCCTGCCTTAGGCACTTTGAATACCTGACGCACCTCTGCTTTTCCCAGAACGACTTCCTTGTAATCAGGGTCGAGTAACCCGGACATAGCAGCCTTCACATCTTCAATTGCATCATAAATGACTCTGTAGAGCCGGAGATCAACACCCTGTAAATCAGCAGTAGCCTTTGTATTGGAGTCAGGACGGACATTAAAGCCGATGATGATAGCATTGGAAGCCGCCGCCAGCATTACATCCGTTTCGGTGATCGCTCCCACGCCGCCATGAATCGGATTAACTCGCACCTCATTGGTGGACAGGCGAATCAGTGACTGTTTTAATGCCTCTACGGAGCCTTGTACATCTCCTTTAATAATGATATTAAGTTCTTTAACTTCGCCTTCTTTAATTCGGTCAAAGAGATCATCCAAACTTACCTTCACAGGTGCTTGTTTAGCTTCTTCCGCTTTACGTTCTGCCGAACGGGCATCTGTAATCTGGCGTGCCAGTTTTTCATCATTCACTACATAGAATTGATCGCCTGCTCCTGGTACTTCCGACAATCCTTGAATTTCTACAGGTGTAGAAGGAAGGGCTTTCTTTACCCTCCGTCCTTTATCATCCACCATGGCCCTTACCCGGCCAAAAGCACAACCTGCCACCACAATGTCACCAATATTTAAAGTACCCTTTGAGACTAAAACAGTAGCCACGGGTCCCTTACCTTTATCCAACTCAGCCTCAATAATCGTTCCTGTCGCAGGACGGTTAGGATTGGCTTTCAGCTCTTTAACCTCTGCTACCAATAAAATCATTTCCAGCAATTGATCCAGGTTAAGTTTCGTTTTAGCGGAGACAGGTACAGCAATTGTATCTCCCCCCCACTCTTCCACCACGAGGCCGTGCTCTGTCAGTTCTTGTTTCACCCGATCAGGGTTAGCATTTTCTTTATCGATTTTATTAATAGCAACGATAATAGGAACCTCTGCTGCCTTAGCATGATTAATTGCTTCAATGGTCTGAGGCATCACTCCGTCGTCGGCTGCTACGACCAATACGGCGATATCCGTGGCCTGAGCGCCACGAGCCCTCATTGCCGTGAATGCCTCATGCCCTGGAGTATCTAAGAAAGTTATTTTTTCACCATTAATTTCTACCTGATAGGCACCAATATGCTGAGTAATACCACCAGCCTCTGACGCTGTGACTTTTGTTGTTCTGATGGCATCTAAAAGAGAAGTTTTGCCATGATCCACATGTCCCATGACAGTGACAACAGGAGGGCGCGGTTTAAGAGATTCAGGAGCATCTTCGATCTCCTCAATGATAGTCAGTGGCTTTTCCACCTTTACTTCTACTGATACACCCATCTCATTGGCTAAAATGGTGGCTGTTTCCGCATCAAGTTCCTGATTTATCGTAGCCATAACACCCAAATTCATTAAACGTACAATTAATTCACTGGCTTTTCGGCTCATCTTAGCCGCTAAATCCTGAACCAGGATAGTTTCAGGAATGATAATATGCTTAGGTGTTGTATCTTTGACTTCTTTTTCTGGAGTTCGGTTACCCCGATTTCCTCGGCGTTGGGGTTGATGATTGCGCAATTCTCTTTCTGTCTCCCTTCGCCGTTCAAAACCTCTGTTATCTTGTGGTTTTCTATTCGGCGCCATTTGGCGTTTTTGTTCTGTTACCGGGGTAACTGATCCTGGCCCAGCAGAGATTCCGGTATTCCTTTGCTGCTGGGGTGAGCGGTTCTCCATTCCCGGACGCGGTCCGCCCTGCTGTGGCGGGCGATTTCCCATCCCCGGACGCGGCGCGCCTTGCTGTGGCGGACGATTTCCCATCCCCGGACGTGGTCCACCCTGCTG
>JAEWCM010000132.1 GCA_023390635.1 Bacillota bacterium | reverse complement strand
ACTCCTTTCCACCTCTCGGTGTTTGGTTTTGGTCGACTACACTTTCGAGATGTTGGGGAGGTACTCCTCTTTTAGTTGTCAAAAAAGATAGATATACCAAGGAACTCAAGTTATGAAACTGATTTATTATTAAAAACAAAACCGTCCTTAATGAACGGCATTACAACTTTTACCTATATTTTACCACTTGAGAAAGAAGATCACAATGTTGCACTTAGCGCGTCTTCAGTATGGCGGAGGGTATTTTTGTCATTAAGGCAGCTATCTCATTTTTTGACTCTTTCATTCCGTCTTTAAGCCATTGATTAGTTATGGTTGTAAATACGGCCAGAGCCGCCGGTATATAGTATTTAACAATTCTTGCGTCCGCTTCCAGTTCCGGAAAGATGTCATTTACAATTTTGGCGCTTAACAGGTTGCTCAACTTATAAAAAAATGACGGATCCACGTTATCCCTGATTATAAGATTAAAGAAAACGATATTTTCCTGAATATAAGAAAGAATGTTGACGATATGAGGAAAAGGCAGTCCATTATCCAGATATTCTTCAAGATATTCTCTCGTCACTATCGCAGCAATTTCATTAATCTCGGCAAACACTTCATTTTCTATGCTGCTGAGCAGGTCATATTTATCCTGGTAATGCAAATAAAACGTCGCCCGGTTGATCATTGCTTTATTGGCAATGTCGCTCACGGTGATCTTTTCAAATCCATGTTCCCTCACAAGGTCATTAAAAGCGTTTTTAATAAGCAGTCTGGTTTTGACCACTCTCAGATCAGTTTGTTTTTCCATCTTAACACCCTGCTTCCCGACATTTTAAAAAATGTGTTGATTAAAAGACATTTTCACTCGGTTTGCTGATTGAGATATTTACACCTCTATCGTAATATGCAGGTATAAATTAATCAACAAGTGTCGACTAAAAAGGAGGATAATCATGAAGCTGCTGAGAGAAAAATTTGTTTATGCCGGAATTATTGGCGTTGTTATTATGCTGGTGATACTCTCACTTTCTTTTTCCCAGTCATATCACCCCACACCCAAGGAGATGCCTGTTGCCGTCGTGGTGGCCGACAAAGGCCTGGATTTTCCCGGTAAAGGACAAGTCAATGCCGGACAGACAATGGCTGATAACATCATGGCCAAGATCAATGAGCAGGCTGAGCCTCCGGTAAAATTGACACTGATCTCATCCGAACAGGAAGCTATGGAAGCCTTAAACGATAACAAGTATTATGCGGCTTTTATTTTCCCTGAAGATTTCAGCACGAAACAAGCCTCTTTACAAAGTACCACCCCTGTTTCACCGGAGATTAAGATTATCGTCAATCAAGGCAAAAACGCGACGGCCTCCACTGCCGTTACCCAGCTGCTGAGCCAGCTGGTGGACACTATGAATACGCAAATCAGAACTCAAACCTTTGCCGCCATTAAACAGCAAGGCAACGGGCTGACAACGGAGCAAGCCGAGCTTTTTTATGCGCCGATCACCAAAAATATCGTTAACGTTAATCCTTCCGGTGTGAACAACTCCGGGGCCGCACCGGCCATGCTAACCAATCCGGTCTGGATTGTCAGCCTGATATTTGCCCTGATGGTATATCAGTTATCCAAAAAGCAATCCTTCATTAATAAAAAGGAAAAAGCCGGCATCATTACCGAAAAGATCGCCATCGGTATTTTATTCGCCTTTCTCATAGGATTTACCGCTCCGGGAATTGCCTCGGTGCTTGGTATGGAAATCCCCAATTTCGCCCAGACAGGGTTGTTTTTAGCCATTACCGCTTTCAGCTTTTACCTGTTGATCGAATGTGTCCTTGAATGGCTTGGCATGCCGGGGTTCTTCCTGTTTCCCGTCATCATGTTTATTGGGCTGCCCATTCTGGCCCTGCCTGTGGAGTTTATACCGGAGTTTCCCCAAAATTTCATCTACCCATGGCTGCCCCAGCGCTTCAGCCTGGGCGGATTGCAGCAAATTATGTTTTTCGGCAAGGGAGTTTTCAATATCTATACAGGAACCCTTTTGCTGATCGCCGCCGCTGCAATGGTGATTATGTATGCCTCCGTTATAAGAGTCCGCCATAAAGACCGGGCCTCCACCCAATAATCTGTCAGTCCCTCCGCTAAGCAAATATTCAAAGCCGCAGACCTTCATGCTTTATGCATTAGGGCCTGCGGCTTGAAGCTTTTATATCGGCAAGATTACTCTGGGTGCAGCTATAGTTTATACCCTATAATTTCTGGGCAACAACTATCTTTGCAGGAGGAAATATTTGAAATTGATGCTTATATAGTTTTTTAATAGTAAAACCTTGGCTTGACAAAATGTCGGTATAGTATACTATATGTGCAATATCCAGAATAACAAGTTGGCAACCTTTTCTTGCGACCCTACATATTTCAGTCAACGCTTTTTTTCTCTCCTCATTGTTTTCCAAGTTATGTATGGCAAGACTTGAGACAAGTCATTTGACCTTCATTATACCACGCCTTTCCGTAATCATGGGAATTTCGGTTTCCTGCCCGATTTCCGACTTTATGATTTTTACCGGATAAAATTGGTCGATATTCTCTTTTCTCGTTCGGGGAAAGGAACCCCGGCTTTGATCCCGGCCTCTTTGCATTTCAAAAACCATGCCATATTCCTTCCCAGCGTGCGCATGACCTGCATGCCCTCTAAGTCCTCTTTTACCTCCTCCGGCGTATTGCCGTGTACCATATTCCAATACCGCGAAGATATTACAGGCATTTCCGCCCAAGTAAGGTATTTATTCAGTTGGTCAAATGCCGCCGTCGTCCCCGATCTTCTGGCCGATACAACGACGGTCGCCCGCGGACGCGTAATGCACAGGCGAGCCAAACACAAAGCCGTCAAAGTCTGAGGCCATCTCAAGAAATTCATTGACCCGGTCATGGAAGACACACCGCCCGGTTTCCCGGCATTTTAAGCAGGCGATGCATCCGGCCAGCGGCTTCACGCCGATTTGAAAAATTCCTGTTTCGATTCCTGCCTCATTCAGCGTTCCGGCCACTTCTCCCAAGGCCGTATAGGTGCACCCTTTATCATGCGGGCTACCATTCACCAACAAAACTTTCATCGTTCCATTATTCCTCCGATCGATTTCTTATTACCAATTCCTTATCAATTGATAAGTTTTGCTGCCTAGACCAATCTTTTCCGCGTGGTCCAGCGTGTGTGTGCCGTTTTTTGACTCGATCCGCTCAATCAGGTTTTTTCCGTCAGGTGCCGCATACACGAGATCCACACAAGCCTTATCTAGCGCTACCGGGTCCAGGGACGAAAGAATACCGATGTCTTTCATTGTCGGAACGGCTGGGCTTGAGTCGCAGTCGCAGTCAACAGACAGGTTATTCATCACGCTGATATACAAAATATGGTCGCCTTCATAATCAGCAACAGCCTTTGCCGCTTCCGCCATAGATTCCAAAAAATCATCCTGAGGGGTGCTCATGCTGAAACCGGAGGTCGCTGTTCCCGCACTGTGAATCAAACTCTTTCCGCTGGAAGATGCGATACCGATCGACATATTTTTAATTGCTCCGCCCATGCCCCCCATAGCGTGACCTTTAAAGTGGGACAGCACGATCAGAAAATCATAGTTATTTAAATGAGAACCCACCCGATCTTCCTTCAGATGCGTCCCGTTCTTGACCGGTAAACTGGTCGAGCCGTCCGCATCCATAATATCGACGTTGGCAATGGCTGTGAACCCATGATCTCTAGCTGCCTGTAGATGTGACGCTGTGCTGGCCCGCTTGCCACCGTAAGCCGTGTTGCACTCCACGATCGTTCCGCTGACGTGCTGAACAAGATCTTTGATAAGATTTGGCGACAGGTAGTAATTACCTCCCGGCTCACCTGTACTGATCTTGACTGCCACCTTACCCTTCGCTTCGCGTCCCAAAGCGTTATAGGCTGCCATCAAACCATTAGGGCTGATATCGGTTGTCATGTAGACTTTGGATGCTCCACCCGCTGTTTCATCTGTCGTCCCTGTCGGAGAATCCACTGTGCCATTGGCCGCTTTCGATGACTCCGACGTTTCCCCAATATTTCCGCAGCCTGTTAATAAGCCGCCAGCCGCCACCCCTGCAACAGTTACAAGGCTCCCCTTAAGAAAATTTCTGCGCGTAATCGTTTTTTGTTCTTTTATTTCATGCTTTGTCTCATGTTGTTCTGTCCTAACTGATTTCTTTATCATTTCCACCTAACCTTCTAATTAATTTTTGAAGTACAGCATTACTTTCTCGTTGGAACAATGCTGTGCTTCTCGAATTTATCTACAACATCCTTTAGATATTCTCTGATCGGCAGATGCTGCGGGCAAGCCTGTTCGCATTTACCGCAATCAATGCAGTCGCTGGCTTTACCGTGGGAAATCGCCGTATTATTGTAGTACACCATCTGGCTGGAGAAGCTTCCCGTCTTGCGCATGATGTTGTTATACAAAGCAAAATACTGAGGAATGGCAATGTTCTTCGGGCAGCCATGGGTACAATAGTTGCAGGCAGTACAAGCTACGGCGGTATTGGCATTGATAATCTCCGTCACTTTTGCTATAACGGCGCGCTCTTCTTCATTCAGAGGCCTGAAGTCAGCAAAAGTGGAGGTGTTATCCTCAACCTGTTCCAATGTATTCATACCGCTTAAGACACAAAATACACCTTTCTGGCTGGCTGCGAAACGCAATGCCCAACTGGCGACTGAAGCATCCGGATGATATTGCTTCATCAGTTTTTCAGCTTCCTCAGGGACATTAATCAGGGTGCCGCCTTTGCATGGCTCCATCACGATAACCGGCTTATTATACCTGTTTGCAATTTCCAGACAGCGACGGGACTGTACATTAGGCTGCTCCCAGTCCATATAGTTGATCTGCAGCTGAATAAAGTCCAGGCAATCACCATATTGCGCCAGAATCTCCTCCAGAAGTTCGGGAGTATCGTGGAAAGACATGCCTGCAGAGCGGATTTTTCCTTCTGCTTTTTTCAGCTGGACAAAATGAAACGCGTCATATTTGCGGCATTTTTCATAGACATTGTGTCCCATATTATGCAGCAGATAAAAATCAAAAAACTCTACCCCGCAATTTGCCAGCTGCTCATTGAAGATCTTTACCAAATCATCGCCATCTTTAAAGTCACGCAGGGGCATTTTAGTTGCCAATTGGAAAGAATCTCTGGGATGGCGTTCCACCAATGCTTTGCGTACAGCCTCTTCTGCATGATAACCATGGTAGGTGTACGCAGTGTCAAAATAGGTAAATCCCTTATCCAAAAAAGCATCAAACAGCTTCTCTATTAATTCAAAATTAAATGAAACCGGATCATCTTTGTCCAGGGTCGGGAGACGCATACATCCAAAACCCAATTTTTTTTCTTCTGCTAAATCCATTAAATCTCCACCTCTTGTATGATCTTAATCATTTTTCTGACCTTCATTGGGCGATCCCGATTTTTTTCAGCCAGTCTGATACCGTATTCTGTGCATTATCGGCATCCCTGCCCCGCACACCAAGCCCGCTACGTTTGCCTTCGGAGAAAGTTTTTTAATATCTTCAACGCTCCTTCCCAAGCCACTTCCCTCATGTGTGGTAAACGGTATTATAGTTTTTCCGGAAAAATCATTTTCAGACAGAAATGTTCTGACAGGCGGAGCTATTGTCCCCCACCACATAGGTGAGCCAATAAAAATCACATCATACGATTCTATATTTTCTACTTTCGTTTTCAGCGCCGGTTGATAATTCTCTTCCTGTTCCTTTTTTCCTTGATCCACAAGTGTATCATAATCACTGGGATAAGGGTTTACGGTTACAATCTGGAAACGATCCCCGCCCACCGCTTTCTGTATCATGTCTGCGATCACTTCCGTATTCCCGCTCAGACCGTTGTCCCCTGTTCTCAAGCTTGCAGATGTAACGACGTCCACATTATTGTCGAACGAAGAAGAGCCGACACGGGAGAAATAGGCCACCAGAATTTTGGCGGGAGCCGAAGACGATGGCTGTTCTTGGTTCGTGCTATCCGCAGTGGATGAATCGCCTCCACTTGTCCCTGAGCTGCTATCCGATGGCGGACTGCCGCCTGATGATAAATTACTGCTGTTACAGGCGGTTAAGAAGACCATCATGATCATCAAAACAGAAAAGAGATAAGCAATTGCATTCCTTTTTTTCATAATCATTTTTCCTCCAGTCATATTCATCTGTTAATCTAAGCCTAGCATCTGGAGTTAACTCCATGTCAAATAAAAAGATAAAAGGCCAGCACTTTCCCTATGGAAAAATGCTGGCTTAAATTTAATTTTAAATCCTATATAGACTCTATCCAACTATTTATCGTTTTTATTGATGTTTCCAAGGTGTTTTCTGAAAATTGAATGCTCATTCCATCCATAACTTTTGAAGCAGAACACAGTTTCTTGATATCCTGAAAGGTATGCCCCAACCAACCGGCATTTGTGGCAAAGGGAATGATTTTTTTGCCGCTCAAATCCGTTTCTGCCAGAAATGTTGAAACTGCCGGTGCCAAGGTATACCACCAGACCGGCGTGCCGAGAATAATTGTATCATATTGATTCAGCTGCATATTCAGCGGCTGGATCGGCGGGTTGAATCCTGAATCAATTTCTATTTTTCCCTGGTCCACCACTTCGTTATAGCTTCCTGTATATGGTGTGACCGTCTCTATCCGAAACAGTTCCGCACCCATCTTACTCTGAATCATTTCCGCGATTCTTTTCGTATTATTGCCATAGGAGTAATATACCACTGCTGTTTTACTCATTTATCCCACTTCTATCGTTTCTCTTATTCCAATGATAAACTTCGTCCGTCACGGAGATTCTACCGCGCATTCTAATTCTTATAGACTAAATATGCTCCATTTGAAAATGAGGGTAACCCTTATTTCAACTTACGATAGACTTCGTCTGTTACAGATTCCAACCATTCGTTGGAGCCGCCTTCTGCCGGTACTTCCACGGCCAGGTGGGAAAACCAGCTATCACATGCTGCTCCGTGCCAGTGTTTTACTTCCGGCGGAATATTCACCACATCTCCGGGATGCAACTCCTGGGCTTCTTTTCCCCATTCCTGATAATATCCTCGGCCACCTGTCACTAAGAGTATTTGTCCGCCCTTATGATGTATATGCCAGTTATTGCGGCTTCCCGGTTCAAAAGTCACATTTCCAATGGGAACCCCTGTCTTTGTTAACATATTCAGATATGCCTGACCAATAAAATACTGACTGAACATTTCAGGCAGTTTATCACCGATAGAAAAAATAACACCTTTACTTAAATCTGTTGATTTACTCATATATATACCTCCAATACTTTTGGTTTTATTATTTTTTAATTGTTACTTATTTCCCTCCGTCCGAGCTGCTGCTTCATTGACACATCGTAGGAAGTGCTTGTCATCATTTCCTATCCTCCGAATTATTCATCAGACTTTTTAACTCGTGCTCTGACGGCATAATGGCCTGTTCATATCTTTCAATTTTATAATTCAACCGTTCCAGCGTTTTCCGCATTTCTTCCGTTTTTGCGGCCAGCTGATCGCGTTGCTCAATTAAAAGTTCTTTTCTGGCATCAACGGTCGAGTCTCCCTTTTGAAACATTGAGACATACTCAATCAATACTTCAATCGGCAGCCCTGCGTTTCGCATACATTTGATGAATTCAATCCACCTGCAATCCTCTTCCGTATAATCCCGAATTCCGCTTTTATTGCGGGCTATACCGGGAATAAGTCCGATACGTTCATAATATCGGAGCGTGTCCTGCGAAAGATTAAACTTTTTACTTACTTCTGTAATCGTCATTCAATATCACCTCTTGCCAGCATTAAATTCTTTCTTAACCAGAATTCTACGTCCTTTTTTGCAGATGCTGCATGAGTCCCATGAATGGCCAGCCCTTTTCCTACATTCGCCGCCGGGCACGTCTTTGCAATATCACTTTCTGTACCGCTTAACCCGCTGCCTTCATGGGTACAGTAAGGGAGAATGGTCTTTCCCGAAAAATCATATTCCTCTAAGAACGTATATACCGCCATAGGCATGGTTGCCCACCAATTGGGATATCCTAAAATTATGGTATCAAATTCTTCCATATTAGGTACATGTGCGGTTAGCTCTAGGCGCTCTTTGGCCCGAAGTTCTTGCTGTGCAACTCTGGTCGTTTCATGGTAATCCACCGGATACTCTTTTACGGTATCAATCTGAAACATATCTCCGCCTGTAATCTCTTTTACCATTCCTGCAACCGTTTCCGTATTGCCAACTTTTAAATCTCTGATAGAACCGCTTACATAATTCTGACCTTTGCGTGAATAGTATGCGATTAATATCTTGGCCATAAGATTCTCCTCCTTA
>JAEWCM010000123.1 GCA_023390635.1 Bacillota bacterium | reverse complement strand
TTGCTTACAGCCAGGGCAGGGAGGTGCTTAAGCATCTTTCTTTTACCATTCCCTACGGGCAGAGCGTGGGGATTATCGGGCCCACAGGCTCTGGAAAAAGCTCTCTGGTGGCCTTGATTCCCCGTCTTTATGATCCGACGGAGGGACAGGTGCTGCTGGGAGGAGTGGATGTGCGCGAGCTCGATCCCCATGAGCTGCGCAGGCAGGTGGGACTGGTCATGCAGGAAAGCGTGCTTTTTTCAGGGACCATTGAGGACAATTTGCGCTTTGGCAACGAACAGGCTTCCAATCTGCAGATATACCGGGCCAGTGAAAAAGCACAGGCGATGGATTTTATTCTTAAGAAAACCGGGAAATTTCACGAACAGGTGGAACAGCGGGGGCGGAACTTCTCCGGCGGACAGCGGCAGAGGCTGGCCATCGCCCGTACCCTGTCCCTGGAGCCGGAGATCCTTATCCTGGATGATGCAGGCAGTGCTCTGGATTTAAATACAGAAGCCGATTTATATAAGGCTATTGCCAGGACCTTGCAAGGAAAAACTTTGATTATGATCGGGCAAAGAATTTCCACCGTGATGAAGGCGGACCGCATCCTAGTACTGGACAGGGGAGAAATTGTGGCTTCCGGCCGCCATGAGGAACTGTTGGCAGAGTGTGGGATCTATCGCAGCATTGCCGTGTCCCAATTGGGAGAAGAGGTGGTGGCCCATGCCATTAGCTGATGCAGGAAAGAATATCACCGGCCGTCCTCTCAATGGTTCCCAGGCCCGCTTGCTTGCGGAAAAGGTCCAATTAAAGGATGCCAGGGGGACTGCGAAACGGATTGTGATGGATTATCTGGCGCAGAAGAAAACCGCTCTGGTTCTGGTCTTTGGCTGTGCTGCCGTGACCACCCTGATAGCGATTATCGGGACGAGGTTTAACGGATATGCGATAGACCGTTTTATCGCTTCAGGTGACATCCGGGGGCTGGCCCAGATCTGCTTCTTTTTGCTGGTGATCTATGGAGTGGGGGTGGCTTCCACTTATCTGCAGAATCACTTTATGATAGCAGTGGCTCAGAAAACCTCGGCCAAGCTGCGCCGGGATCTGCTCCTTAATCTGCAGAAACTGCCGCTGCGCTATTTTGACACCCATGCCAGCGGTGATCTGATGAGTCGGTTGACCAATGATGTGGATAATATTAACCTGGTCCTTTCCCAAAGTGTGGTGCAGCTCTTTTCCGGAGTGGTCAGCATCGTCGGGATGCTGATCGCCATGTTTCTGCTCAGTCCGCTGCTGACCGCGATTGCGCTCACCACTACACCGCTGATGTTTCTGCTCACCAAAGTGGTGGCCGGGAAAACTCAGCCTCACTTTGTCAGACAGCAGGCTGAATTGGGCGAGCTGAACGGCTATATTGAAGAAATGGTTTCCGGGCAAAAAACCGTCAAACTGTTTTCCCAGGAGCAAAAGGTGAAAGAGAAATTTGCCCGGATCAACCGGCAGTATACCGGCAGCTCCATCATGGCTCAGGCCATCTCCGGCGTGATGGGTCCGCTGAACAATGTGATCAACAATTTGACTTATTTAATTATCAGCGTGAGCGGCGGTTTTTTGATGATTAAAGGGATGAATATGACGGCGGGGATGGTCTTTGCCTTCCTCTTATATATGAGAAATTTTACCCGCCCAATCAATGATATTTTAAACATGATCAATACGGTTCAGTCAGCCCTGGCCGGAGCCGAACGAGTCTTTGCAATTATTGATGAGCCAAAAGAAGAGGATAGACCTCAGGTCGAAACGGCGGGAGGTCTTGGGGGCAGGGTGGTGTTTGATCATGTGGGCTTTTCCTATCTACCGGAAAAGGCAATCCTGAAAAATGCCTGTCTCAGTGCCGAGCAAGGGGAGACAGTGGCTATTGTAGGACCGACGGGAGCGGGCAAGACGACGATTATCAACCTGCTGACCAGATTTTATGATTATGATGAGGGACAGATTCTGATTGACGACGGCCTCGAACTGAAGAAGATTGGCAGGAGTGTTTTAAGACGCTCGATCTCAGTGGTCCTTCAGGAGCCCTTCCTTTTTTCCGAGACGGTCCGGGAAAATATTCGTTATGGCCGTTTGACGGCCACCGATCATGAAGTGGAAGAGGCGGCTCGTAAAGCTCACGCACATGAATTTATCCTTCAGCTGCCGGAAGGGTACGAAACGGTACTCAGCGATAATGGCGGCAATCTGTCAGGGGGGCAGCGCCAGCTTCTGAGCATTGCCCGGGCTGTATTGGCTGGTTCTCCCATTCTGATATTGGACGAGGCCACTTCTTCCATTGATACGCGGACGGAGGAGATGATTCAAAAGGCCCTGCAGATTTTAATGAAAGGAAAAACCTGCTTTGTGATTGCCCACCGTCTTTCCACCATTAAGCATGCCGACAAAATTGTGGTGATGAACGAAGGCCAGGTGGTGGAGAGCGGTACTCATGATGAGCTGTTGGTGCAAAAAGGATTTTACGCCCGGCTCTATCAGAGTCAGTTCACTACCGATATGGCTTTATAAATCGTATCAAGCAGCTTTTTCCCCGGTGCCGTGACAAAGATTTTTTCCCGAATTGTTTGAACGAGGGAAGAGAAAGTCCGTCTTCATAAATATTAACGAGAAAATCGGCTTCAACTAAAATCTGATAATCCGTTTCGGAAATGTCGGTATACGTAAAATAAAATTTTATTAAACAGGAGGTTCTTGTGATGACAGTGTTTGAAACGATTGCGAACAGATATAGTGTGCGAGGCTATCAAAGCACTCCGGTGGAGGATGAGAAGCTGGAAAAGGTGCTTGAGGCAGCCCGCTTGGCACCTACGGCGGGAAACCGTCAGGGTTACCGGGTTGTTGTGGTTCCCACGCAAACATACCGGGAAGCTTTAAATAAACTGTACTCCAGGCCGTGGTTCACAGAGGCGCCTTATGTGATCGGGATTTATGCCGTGCCTGGCGAATATGCCGTAACCCCGGGAGGAAGATCATTCGGGGCTGTGGATGCGGCGATTGTTTTTACGCAAATTCTGCTGGAAGCTGCCGAATTAGGCTTAGGAACGTGCTGGGTGGGGGCATTTGATGATCAGGCAGCCCTGGAATTGCCCCAAATTGAAAAGAGCTGGGAGGCTGTCGCCTTTACTCCTCTTGGCTACTTTGAGGAGAAAGATGTAAAAAAGATAAGGAAACCTCTAAACGATCTGGTGGTTAGATTATAAAGCAGGTAGAAAACAGGTAAACGGATAAGCAATAAACAGATGGATGTTCTTGCTAAGAGAAATATTAAAGAGCTGTGGTATCATAAATCATCCGGTTTGTGATACCATAGTTTTTTTGAATTTAAGGAAATGATTAAAACTGCTGCTCCGGAAGTATGGAAAAAGGCACTATAATAGTAAGAGCAAGAAAAGTTATAATCATCCGGAAAATAAATTTTCCCCTGCAACCAGTGGTTGACAAATTGTTAACATCGGTTGGCAGCTATTTCGGTAGATTTTCAGTATGCTGAAGGAGAGGTGATGAGGATGAGTTTTCAGGAAAAGTTACAGAAGTTAAGAAAAGAAAAAGGACTCTCCCAGGAAAAGCTAGCGGAGCTGATGAGGGGTCTCCCGACAGGCTGTGTCGAAATGGGAGTCAGGGCAATCTTATCCGGACATGGAGAAGCTGATCGCGCTGAGTGATTTACTGGCAGTGGATATTGACAGCCTGGTTAAAGATAAAGAGGGAATAGCCGTTCAGGAAAAAGTGTACGATGATTCCCGGATTTATGAGAGCCTGAAAAGGCATTATGAATATAAAAGCAAGAGAACAATTTTTAATCTTCCTCTGGTCCACATCAATATAGGAAGAGGAATGTATGTGGCCAAGGGGATTTTAGCTATTGGTAATGTCTCTATCGGGCTCATTTCCATCGGGCTGATTGCTTTAGGGGGATTGTGTCTCGGAGCTTTAGCCCTGGGACTAATTTGTGCCGCCGGCGCTGCGCTGGGGTTGATTTTGTCTGTCGGCGGCCTGGCTGTGGGGACCGTTGCCATGGGAGGGCTTGCTTTAGGAATTTTTGCTGTCGGCGGTCTGGCTGTGGGCATGTTTGCCATGGGCGGAGCGGCGATCGCCTCCCATGTAGCGGTTGGTGGATATGCAAGCGGCCATATTGCTATCGGTGAAGTGGCGAAAGGAGTGCAGACGATTGTGACCCAACCTGACCATTTTAATGAGGTCACGACCAATCAGGTGCGTACATTGATCAATCAGGAATACCCAGGCCTGTGGGGACCCGTTGTGGATTGTCTCACCATATTCTTTAAATGATCTTGATGATTTTGGCTGAAAAGGGATCAACATGTCAATTATGGGATTTTTTGAATAGTTAAAATCAGAGCAGGAATACTAAGACCATCATAATGTCGTTAAATCAAGGAGGGACTATGGTGGAAAACAATATTCCTGGCGATGATTCAAGTAAGATGAAGCAAATGGAAGGCTATACGGTTGACAATAAAGGACAGAAGCTCACGACCAATATGGGAGTAAAAGTTTCCAATACGGATGATTCGTTGAAAGCAGGTCTGCGCGGGCCAACCTTAATAGAGGATTTTCACCTGCGGGAAAAAATCACTCATTTTGACCATGAACGGATTCCGGAAAGGGTGGTCCATGCCCGCGGTTTTGGCGCCCATGGCTTTTTTCAGGTCTATGAGCCTCTGACTGAGTACACCAAGGCTAAATTCCTGCAGGATCCGGCGGTAAAAACCCCGGTGTTTGTCCGCTTTTCTACGGTGGTGGGTTCACGGGGTTCGGCAGATACGGTGCGGGACGTGCGGGGCTTTGCCACCAAATTTTATACGGAAAACGGAAACTTTGACCTGGTGGGAAACAACATACCGATATTTTTTATTCAGGACGCCATCAAATTTCCAGATATGGTCCATGCTATCAAGCCTGAGCCCCATAATGAAGTGCCTCAGGCTACCTCGGCCCATGATACGTTCTGGGACTTTGTAGTCAATACTCCTGAAACTGCTAATATGATCATGTGGCTTATGTCGGACCGGGCTTTGCCTCGCAGTTTTCGGATGATGGAAGGATTCGGAGTTAATACTTTTCGTTTCATTAATGATCAAGGTAAGGCCTGCTTTGTGAAATTTCATTGGAAACCGTTATTGGGTGTGCACTCCCTGCTCCGGGACGAGGCCCAGAAATTATCAGGAAAAGATCCGGATTTTCACCGGCGGGATCTTTGGGAGGCTATTGAAAAAGGACATTATCCGGAGTTCGAATTCGGCGTTCAGATACTGGAGGAAGAGAAGGAATTTGCCTTTGATTTTGATATCCTTGATCCGACTAAGTTTTGGCCGGAAGAGCTGGTGCCGGTGAAGATCATCGGCAAAATGACACTGAACCGCAATGTGGATAATTTCTTTGCGGAAACGGAGCAAGTGGCTTTTTGCCCCGGAAATATTGTGCCGGGCATTGATTTCAGCAATGATCCTCTTTTGCAGGGGCGCCTGTTCTCTTATCAGGATACGCAGCTGATCCGGCTGGGAGGACCAAATTTTCATCAGATTCCAATCAACCAGCCTGTGGCGCCTATTCATAACAATCAGCGGGACGGGTATCATCGGATGACGGTGGACAGAGGTGTGGTCAGCTATTTTCCCAATGCGTTGCAGCAAGATGCCCCCAGACCGGCTACCGAGGAAGAAGGGGGATTTGTTCATTATGCGGAAAGAGTGGATGGGCAGAAGATCAGAGGGCGCAGCGAAAGCTTCCGGGATTTTTATAAACAGGCAAACCTCTTTTGGAACAGTATGTCCACAGCGGAGAAAGAGCATATTATCGACGGTTTTCATTATGAAGCAGGCAGTGTGAAAGACAAAAAAATTAAGCAGCGAATCGTTGATATGTTCAATAATGTGGACGGAGTGCTGGCCAAACGGATCGCCGAAGGAATTGGTGTTAATCCGCCTACTCAGATGGGAGGGACGGGCGTAACGACTTCCTCTCCCGCCGTCAGCCAGGAGAATACCAAGAAAACAGCGATGACCAGAAAAATAGCGGTTCTGGCTGATCAAGGTTTCAATTATATGGAAGTTCAACAAGTATTGGATGCCTTAAAGAATGCTGGTGTGGATGGAGAAATTGTCAGCTCCAATTTGGGGATGATTAATAGCGGGGACGGCAGGCAGCTTGAGGTGGGAAAGGACTTCACCACGGCGGACGCCGTCATGTATGACGGGGTGTATGTGCCCGGAGGTAAAGAAAGCATCGACCATCTGTCCAAAAGAACCGATGCCCTTAACTTTGTCAATGAAAGTTTTAAGCATGCCAAAACTGTAGCAGCTTCAGGTGAAGGTGTAGATCTGCTGCAGGCCAGCGATGCCAAGATTATTGCCCTGGCCGGGCCGGACAGCAGCGGACAGATGAAGACGGAACTGGGAATCGTGACAGTGCGCAATCCTCAGGATATGGCAGCTTTCAATACGGAGCTCATTAAACTGATTGCTATGCACAGGCATTGGGCCCGTCATATCTGACCGAATCTGCCCTAATAATATTAAGAGCGGGCCAAGCAATGAATGACGGCAGAATCTTCGTCATCCGTGACAGATTCTGCACTTCCGACATCCTGTCGGTCGCTCAGCTGTCGCAAACTGGCGTTAATCGCTCATCTCGGTCATTCATTGCTTGGCTTTGTCTTTAAAGTTCTATTATGCGATAGTCCTAGCCTCAGACCATTCTCAAGTGCTCCAGAGCCAATGCGGCAGCCCCGGCCCCCTCCTGAGCGTTGTGTGACAAGCTGCCCTGCCCCAGATGAGCGCTCAGAGGATAAGATGGTTGCAAATTCCGAAATTTTGGTTTTTAATAAACTTAGATGGAAGGTTTTTAAATGAATGAAATTTGGAGCAGCAGCGCTTTATGATAAATTTTATTAAGGGAAAAGTGATTTCCCGCAGAACCAAACAGAAGAACAGGGGAAAAGCCCCGGATGACTATAAAGAATATATGGATTGCATCGGAGATCTGCTGAGCAATCAAGACGTGCTGAGAATGGAGCAATTCAGGCATCATAAGAACATGACCTGTCTGGACCATTGTTTACATGTTTCCTACACGACTTACCGAATTTGCAAATTCTTCTCCTGGGATTACCATTCGGCAGCCAGAGGGGCTTTATTGCACGATCTGTTTCTCTATGACTGGCACCTGACCAGACCGGAAAGAGGTCTGCATGCTTTTGTTCACGCCCGGATTGCCTGGGAGAATGCGGTGCGGAATTTTGAACTCAATGCTTTGGAACAGGATATTATCAAAAAACATATGTGGCCCGTAACCTGGGAGCCACCACGTTATAAAGAGTCTCTGATCGTCACCTGCACCGATAAGTATTGCGCCTTGATGGAAGTGATGAGAAGTGAGATCAAAAGCATTAGACCGATTTTAGATGGATTAATAAGCTGAATCAGGAAAAATTCGACGGGTGACAGAAACGCAATAGAGGATTAGAATGAATTTACGGAATTTTCATTCTATTAATATTATCTATAAGTTCAATTAATAAAGGTAATCTTCCATAATTTTGCAGAGCTTGAGCGCTTGTGAAAAAATATTTAATATAGTACAGGGCAAAAACGGCCATCTGTACTAAGACATATATTGATATTACCTTCATTTAATTTTATAATAGTCACAATTGCAAATATTTTTAAATATTAAGATAAATTAAAAAACCTTTGGTAAAGGAGGTCAGGCTAATCCCCAAGCATCAGATGAGAAGGCTAAAAATGAGGAGATGGAATTAATGAAGGGATTATCTGAAAGTTCAAGTATGAAGAGAAGGAGGAGGGTGCAAATATGAATACAATGGTTTTTCTGATCCTTTTCCCCATGGTCATTGCGGCCCTCTTGCTGCTCTTTCCCCAACACAGCATTAGGAAATGGCTGGTTGGGGGAGCGACCGTTGTTCTGATTGGAGCTTCAATTTATCTTGTAGGACAGTATTTCAACGCCGGAACCGTCTATTTCGGCCTCGAATCGGCAGGAGAAACGGTGAGTATGGAAATGCTGGCGATTGAAGTCCTTTTAGCTGTGATCGTGATTGCCCTGTCGGTTCGGCGTAAGCAGTATCTGGCTGCGGTATTGATGCTGATCGGAGCGGGGTTGTCAACCTGGTTTGAGTTGGCAAATGGTCACAAGATGGAAGTGACCCATTATTTGTTTATTGATCAATTTTCCTTAATTATGACCCTAATCATTGGCGTGACGGGCAGTTTGATAGCTCTGTACGCCGTAGGTTACATGAAAGATTACCATCATCATCATCCTGAAATCCCCGACCGCAGCAACTTTTTCTTCTTTATTATTTTTATTTTTCTGGGCGCCATGTATGGCGTGGTCTTTTCCAACCACCTGATGTGGCTTTTCTTCTTCTGGGAAATAACTACTCTGTGTTCCTTCTTCCTGATTGGCTACAGCAAAGAAGATCAGGCGGTGAAAAATGCGTTCCGGGCTATTAAGATGAATTTATTTGGCGGCATAGGTTTTGTGTTGGGGATCATCATCCTCTTCAATAATGCCCAGACGGTAGAACTGAGCCAGCTTCCTGTTCTGACTTCATCGGCGGTTCTCTTGCCTGCCGGTTTGCTGGCTTTTGCCGGCATCACAAAATCAGCCCAATTGCCATTTTCTTCATGGCTCCTGGGGGCTATGGTGGCACCTACTCCCGTTTCCGCCCTTCTCCACTCCAGCACCATGGTTAAAGCAGGGGTGTATCTGATTGTTCGCCTTTCCCCCGTATTTGCTTTTGTAGACGGAGGGAATATGGTAGGTTTGATTGTTGCTCTAGTAGGAGCCGTCACCTTCCTCCTCACCTCGCTGATCGCTATCACCCAGAATGATGCGAAAAGAGTATTGGCTTATTCCACGATTGCCAATCTGGGACTGATTGTTTTATGTGCTGGCATTGGCAGTTACCAGCTCGTATGGGCGGCCATTATGCTGATTATTTTCCATGCAATTGCCAAATCTCTGCTCTTTCTGTCAGTGGGAACGGTGGAACACCATATCGGCAACCGTTTGATTGAATCGATGGATGGTTTGATTGTGAAAATGCCAAAGTTGGCCGTCGCCATGGTGATCGGAATTGCCGGGATGTTTTTGGCTCCCTTCGGCATGTTGATCAGTAAGTGGGCGGCGATTGAAGGTCTGGTGGCGGCTAATCCGATTCTCACCGTTTTCATCGCTTTCGGCAGCGCGGCGACCATCTTTTTCTGGACTAAATGGATGGGAAAGATTCTGATTGTGAAGGAAAAACCGCAGGACTTTAAAGTGAGTGTGCCTGCCACAGAAAAGATTACCCTGTCAGGACTCTCTTTACTGGTAGTGATTGTCTGTCTGCTGTTCCCCTGGATCTCTCAATACTTCATTGAGCCTATGATTGCAGGGATCTACGGACAAACTGTCCTGCTGTCTCAGAATAATGTATTGATTCTGCTGATCATGATGGCTCTGATCCTGATTCTGCCGCTGCGGATTCTCACCAGCAAAGAAATCAATTATAAACCGCAATATCTGTCAGGATTAAATCTCCCGCAAAAGGAGCATTTTAAAGGAGCGATGGGAATTACCCAGGATGTAGCGATGAAAAACTATTATCTGACCGATATTTTTGAAGAAAAGCGCCTGTTCAGAGTCGGTGTGGGCGCCAGTATCGTTCTAATCTTAATCATGTTGGGGGTGGGCATGTGATGGGCAGTTTTAATCCTTGGCTTGCAGTGATTCTTTTTGTCATCCTGGCCCCCATTGCCGGAGGCCTGCTGGCAGGACTGGACCGGATTATTTCCGCCAGGATGCAGGGCAGAGTGGGACCGCCGCTGCTTCAGCCATTCTATGATGTGCTGAAGTTAATGTCGAAAGAGAATATAGCAGTCAACCGTTATCAGAAGTTTTATATTCTTTGTTTCCTGATTTTTACGATTTTAGCCGGGGGAATTTTCTTCAGCGGTGGAGATATGCTCTTAGCCATTTTTGCCCTGACTCTGGCCGATGTGTTTTTAATAGTAGCAGCTTATTCCACCTTTTCCCCTTATGCCCATATCGGAGCGGAGCGGGAACTAATGCAGGTGATGGCCTATGAGCCCATGCTGATTCTGACTATTGTGGCCATGTATATGGTGACAGGCAGTTTTAACGCCGGGGATATGGCTGCCTATGCCCATACTTTGGTTTTCAGTCTGCCTGCCGTTTTCCTGGGGTTCCTTTTTATCCTGACGATCAAGCTGCGCAAATCGCCTTTTGATATTTCCATGTCCCACCATGCGCATCAAGAACTGGTCAGGGGCATCATTACAGAGTTTTCCGGCCGGGAACTGGCGATGGTGGAAGTGGCCCATTGGTATGAAACGATTTTGCTTTTGGGCATTGTCTGGCTGTTCTTCGCAGCCAACCCGATTGTAGCGCTGGTCGTGGTATTGATTACGTACTTTCTGGAGATCTTTATTGATAATATCAGCTCCCGCCTTAAGTGGCATACCGCTTTGAAATGGTCCTGGATTTTGGCACTTGTTTTGGGAGCAGGAAATATTGCTGTTTTGAGCCTCCTTTAATAAAGAGGCTGAGTACCTAAATTGAGATAATCGAGGTGAGAAGTGTGGCTTTTTTAAAGAGATCTCCCTGGCTGATTCATTACGATGCTTCCAGCTGTAACGGCTGTGATATTGAGGTATTGGCTTGCCTTACTCCTCTTTATGATGTGGAACGCTTCGGCGTACTCAACATTGGCGATCCCAAGCATGCCGATATTTTTGTGGTGACCGGAGGGGTTAACGAACAGAATAGGCAGGTGATCAAGAATATCTATGAGCAGATGGCTGAGCCTAAGGTTGTGGTGGCTGTCGGTGTTTGTGCCGCAACCGGCGGGGTTTTCCGCGAGTGCTATAATATGCAGGGGGGCGTCGATAAGGTGATTCCCGTCGATGTCTATGTTCCCGGCTGTGCTTCCAGGCCGGAAGCCATTATTGACGGAGTTGTGCAGGCCTTAGGCATCTTGGAAGATAAATATGCGCAGATGGGCAAGAAGGAGGCGAAATAATGGCGGAGCTGCAAGTGATACCTGCCACATCGGCAGAAATTGTTAAGATTGCGAAGGATAATGCATGGAAAGGATTTCGCCTCATTCAGATTGCCTGTACCAAGTCGGCGGCAGGGCTGGATTTAACCTATACCTTTGAAAAGATGAACTATGAGATCCTCTGCTACCGGGTACCTGTCAGTGTGGAAGAGCCTCTTCCCAGCATCAGCAAGAGTTTTGAATATGCTTTTATGTATGAGAACGAAATTCATGATTTATACGGAATCACTGTCGAAGGGATGGCAGTTGATTTTAAGGGTACATTGTATCAGACAACAGTAAAAAGGCCGTTCAATCCGGTTGAACAGGCAAAAAATGAAGAATAAGGAGGGGTTGCACCATGGGTGAGCGGACAATTATTCCCTTTGGCCCCCAGCATCCTGTTCTGCCCGAACCGGTTCATCTGGATTTGGTTTTGGAAGACGAGAAAGTAGTCGGGGCGATCCCTTCCATTGGATATGTCCATCGCGGGCTGGAAAAGCTGGTGGAAAAAAGGGATTTCTATGAAATGACATTTGTGATCGAACGGATCTGCGGTATCTGCAGTTTTGTGCACGGCCAGGGCTATGTGCAGACCATTGAGGGTCTGATGAATATCGAAGTGCCGGAACGGGTGAAGTATTTGAGAACCATTTGGGCCGAGCTGTCCAGGATGCACAGCCATCTTCTGTGGCTGGGCCTGAATGCTGATGCCTTCGGCTTTGAAAGTCTGTTTATGCAATGCTGGAAGATCAGAGAAAAGATTCTGGATATCTTTGATCACACCACCGGCGGACGTGTGATTTTCAGCGTTTGCAAAGTGGGTGGAGTGAGACGGGATATTGATGCTGACATGTTGAAGAATATCGTCCGTATTTTAAAAGAGATTGAGCAGGAGCTGCAGGAAGTCAGCAAGGTTTTCCTCAATGATTATACGGTTCAGAAGCGGACCAAAGGAGTTGGGGTGCTCACTTATCAGCAGGCCTTTGACCTGGGTGCGGTGGGACCGGTGCTCCGGGGCAGCGGGGTGGCCATGGATATGCGGAAGCAGGAGTATGGAGCCTACGGCGAACTGGATTTTACCCCGATCGTGGAGCAGGATGGAGACTGTTATGCCAGGACGAAAGTTCGGGTCAGAGAGGTGTTCCAATCCATTGATTTGATCTGCCAGGCCATCGATAAGATTCCTGATACGGAAATCGAGGTTAAGGTGAAAGGTTTCCCGCAGGGAGAATTTATGTCCCGGCTGGAACAGCCCCGGGGTCAGGTGATTTACTATGCCAGAGGAAACGGAACCAAGTATTTGGATCGCTTCCGGGTGCGGACGCCAACCTTTGCCAATATTGCACCGCTGCTGCATATGATTCCGGGCTGTGATCTGGCTGATGTGCCGGTGATTGTGCTCAGTATCGATCCCTGTATCAGTTGCATGGAAAGGTAGGGTGAGAGCCGTGGGGGTTAATGTATTTGGAAAAACGATCATAAAGAATTTATTCGGCAAGCCGGCAACGGCAATGTACCCTGTCGTTAAGAAAGAATTCCCTCCTCAGGTGCGGGGGGAAATTAAGAATGATATTGCTGCTTGTATTTTTTGCGGTATGTGCAGCAAGCGCTGCCCTTCTGGGGCTATTGAGGTGAGCAGGTCGGACAAAACCTGGGAGATTGACCGTTTCCGCTGTGTGCTCTGCAATTTCTGTGTTGAAGTCTGCCCCAAGAAGTGTCTGACAATGGAAAGTCAATATGCTTCTCCTCAATCAGACCGGAGCAAGGGAACAGAGTTGTTGCATGGAGCTAAGGATCCGGAGAAAGACGCAGGGTAAAGATCATGCATGAATATCCGGTGACTGAGCAGATTGTCAAGATCGCTTCGGAAGAGGCCAAAAAGAGCAATGCGCGTAAGGTTACGCGCATTGACTTGGTTGTGGGGGAATATTCAGGATTCGTAGGAGATTCCATTCAAATGTACTTCGATATTATTGCCCAGGGTACTTTGTGCGAAGGGGCGGTACTGGAGATTGAAAATGTAAAGGCCCAGTGGTGGTGCCCTCACTGTAAAAAGTTTTTTATCCGCAAACCGTTGTCTTTCGCTTGTCCCGACTGTGGGCAGGACGGAGAGCCATCAGACAAGGGCAAGGAGTTTTACATCCGCTCCATTGAGGTGGAAGACGGGTCTTGAGCCAAGGATGACAGGGGGTATGAATGATGCATAAGTCTGAGAAAGAAAGCCTGAACATTCCGGCAGAAGATTTTAAGAAACTCGCTTCAGGCCAAGAGATCAATGAGCTGGCTTCACGCAGGCAAATTGATATGGTGCAGGCTATTTACGGAGAGAATGACCGGATTGCCATGGATACGCAAGCGGAACTGACCCAAAAGGGGGTTTTTGCCGTGAATGTGATGGGAGCTCCAGGAGCGGGAAAGACCTCCAGCATTATCAATCTGATTGAGGCCTTGCCCGACCGTAAGGTTTATGTGATTGAGGGTGATATTGAGTCGGATATTGATACGGTCAAGCTGAAGGAACTGGGCATTGACGCGATCCAGATCAACACCAACGGAGCATGCCACCTGGACGCGCCCACGATCCGGAATTTTCTCAGCGATCTGCCTATGGATCAACCGGGGATATTAATGATTGAAAATATCGGCAACCTGGTTTGCCCTGCGGAATTCTTAATCGGAGAGCATATTAAAATGCTGATCTGCTCCGTGGCGGAAGGAAGCGACAAGCCCTATAAATACCCGCTGGCTTTTGAAAAAGCGGATATTATCCTCTTGACCAAGAATGACCTTAAAGAATTGATTGAATTCGATGATGAGTTTTTCTACCGGGGAGTAAAGGCACTGAATAAGAAAGCACCTGTCTTTGAGGTCAATGCCAAGACAGGTGCGGGATTTGATGCGGTGGGGACATGGTTTGAAGAACGGCTTAAAGGGCTTTGATCCCCTCCAGGTTCAATTGGGAAAAGCGTACGTCAGGGCGGCCGATACAGCGGCTGCTGACAAATGTGCCATGGCAGTCCGATCCCCCGGTGATGAGCAGGTGTTGCTCCCGGCAGATTTTCAGGCAATAATCGGTGACCGCGGGAGAGTTGTCGGGATGAAAGCATTCAAAGCCGTCAATTCCTGCAGTCAGCATTAAAGCAACAACAGCCTGGTAATCGCCGCCGTAAGAACGGGATCCGGGATGAGCGAGAATGGCTTTTCCCCCGGCTTGTTTGATGATCTGAACCGCTTCGGCCGGTGCAGGATAAGAGAGTTGTTTGAAAGGACTTTCAATTCCCTCAAAAAGGGTAAAGAATTGCTTCTCATCCTGACAAATGCCCTTGGCCATTAGATATTGAAGGGCTTTCCACCCTCCCTTTTCCCGGGAGTGGACAAAATTTCGATATTCTTTTAGAGACACCTGGGGATAGATATTTTCCAGGTATAAAATGCTTCCTTCATCTTTCTTTTCTAAAAAGTCCCTGTTCTGGCGCAGCAGTTCCTGCAGAGAACGATCTTCAGGACAGATCCCTAATCCAAGGATATGATAGTTGCGCTGCTGGCAGCTGGTATTGACTTCAACTCCGGGAATAAACCGGAGTCTGTTTTTTTGTGCCAGCTCAGCTGCCTGTTCAATATTTTCCGTCGTATCGTGATCCGTGAGGGCGAAGAGTCCGATTCCTGACATAAGGAGCTGTTCCATCAGCTCTTCCGGTTCCCAGGTGCCGTCGGAGGCAGAGGTGTGCAGATGAAGATCGATCTTCGCATCAGGGATCAGGCTGTATTGATCGAGAGAGGAAAGATTCATAAGGCGGATATCCTTTCTGTGCTATTTCATATGATTGCAGTCGGGGCAATAGCCATAGAGTTCCAGTTTGTGCTCTGTTACCTGGAATCCGGTATTTTTCTTCAGATTTTTCTCCAGGCTTTCCAAGGGGCACTGGGTTTCGTCCAAAGGCATGACCTTATGGCAGCCCAGGCAGACGATATGATGCTCATGGGCCTGCCGGTTAATTTCGTAGCGGATTTTCCCGTCATTGGGTAGAGTATTCTTGATGACCAGAGCCTTAGCCGTAAATAACTCAAGGGTTCGGTATACGGTGGAAAGGTTGATGGAAGCGTCGCCCTTTTTCAGCATCATGAAAAGGTCTTCCGCACTTAAGGTCTTATTTTGGGCATCAAGCATATGAAAAATGGCAGTTCGGTGTTTTGTGGTTTTGATTCCGTGCTGGTTAAAGATTTCCCGGTAATTTTCAGACAAGCGGCTCACCTCCTGGAATGAACTTTTACAGATAGCAACACTCTAGCCGCGGGAAGGATTTGCCATACGCAATCGGACGAAAATGTTTTTGCCGCCCAGAATGAGCAGCAGGGATATCACTCCGATCAAGACAATGGTACCGCCTGGCTTAAGGTCAGCGTAGTAAGAGAAAAACAAGCCGATGAAAGTGAAGAGAACAGAAAAAAGTACGGAGAAGAAGACGGTCTGTTTATAGCTGCCGGCGATCTGCATGGCACAGGCTACGGGCAAGACCATGAGGGAAGAAATGATCAAGGTACCTACGGTGCGGGAAGCAACCGAAATCGTGATGGCAGTTAAGAGGGTAAAGAGGAAATTTACAGTTTTAACGGGGATTCCGGCCAGCCTTGCCGACTCTTCATCAAAGGTACAGTAGAATAATTCTTTATATAAGAAGATTACGGCGAAGATGACGATCACACTCAGTCCCACCACCAAATAAAGTTCAAAATCGGTAATGGCCACAATACTGCCGAATAAGAAGCTGTTAAGATTGGCACTGCCTTTGATGAATCCGGATAGGATAGCGGCCAACCCAATCCCGGTGGAAAGAATGATGGCAATGGCAATCTCTGAGTACTTGGGAAAGGATTTGCGGATTTGGTCGATGCCAAAGGCCGATAGAACTGAAAAAACAACCGCACCCAGCACTGGGTTAAAACCCCCGGCCAATCCCGCTGAGACACCGGCCAGAGAAGAGTGGGACAGAGCATCTCCCATCATGGAAAGGCGTTTCAGTACAACGACTACACCGATGCAAGGGGTAATGACGGCTACCAGTAAACCGACAATAAAAGCTTTTTGCATAAATTCATACTGAAAAATACTTAGCATTGACGAACTCCCTTTTCACAGCAATTTTGACATGGGTGAAGATGCATATTGACGGGATAGCCGTAAATTTGGTTTAAAACATCCGGAGACAGGTTTCCTTTGGTGTCATGTTCAATCAGCCCTGTGTCTCCAAGACAGAGAAGGCGGTCGGCGTGAACCGTGATGGCTCCTATGTCATGGGTCACCATCACAATGGTCAGACCGAGGGTTTGATTCAGGCGGGCCAGCAAACAGTAAACCGCTTCCTCCGATTTGGCGTCAATTCCTACGGTCGGCTCATCCAGAAAAAGAAGTTCCGGTTCGTTAACCAGAGTGCGGGCAATGAAAACCCGCTGCTGCTGTCCCCCTGAAAGATTCCCGATCAACCGTTTGCCATAATCCTGCATATTAACTTTTTCCAAGGCTTCATAAACAATATCTTTGTGCTTTTTCTGAGCAAATTTAAAAAGTCCGATTTTAGAAAAAAGGTTGGCTTGCACCACCTCTTCCACGGTGGCGGGAAAACTGCCGTTAAATGCATTGGCTTTTTGCGAGACGTAGCCGATTTTATTCCAATCAGTGAATTCATTAATGTTCTGACCTAAAAGGCTGATTTTTCCCTGAGAGACAGGAAGTATTTTCAGCATCAGCTTGATCAGCGTGCTTTTTCCTGATCCGTTAGGCCCGATAATACCCACAAAATCGCCTTTTTTGACAGTAAAGCTGATGTCCTTTAATACAGGAGTTTCATTATATACGAAGGAAAGGTTTGAGACCTCAATTAATGTTTCCATCTGTTATTATTCCTTTTCTTAAACTCTACTGAAGGGCTTTCTTCAAAAGTTCCAGATTATCCTTCATGACAGTGATATAATCTTTGCCTGCTTGCTGATCATCATTTGACAATCCTTCTAATGGATTCAAGACAACAGTTTGGGCTCCTGTGTCTCTGGCAATGGCCTCAGCTGTTTTAGGACTAATCAACTCCTCGGCAAAGATATATTTGATATTATTCTGTTTTACGAAATCCTCGATTTCCGCCATTCTGGCCGGAGTAGGTTCACTGTCGGCACTTAATCCTTCAAGCGGAACTTGGGTCAATCCATAAGCCTGACAAAGATAACCGAAGGCCTGATGGCTGACCACGATATCTTTTTGTTTGAATGTTTTGGCGGCGTCCTTGTAATCCTGATCGAGAGCATCCAGTTTCTGGGCAAAGGTAGTATAGTTCTGCTCATAGTAATCTTTATTGGCGGGGTCGGCCTGCACAAAAGCATTCTTAATGGCGGCCGCCTGTTCTTTGGCATTTTCGGGATTCAGCCAGACATGAGGATCATGGGCCAGGTGTTCATCGGCATCCTGGTTATCCAGCAGTTTCAAATTCTTGGAGGTATCTACGGTGATTAGATTTTTATTGCTTAAAGAGCTTAGGGTCTTGTCCATCCAGCTCTCCATTCCGGCTCCGTTATAGATGAGAACATCTCCCTTTTCAAGATTGGCAATGTCCGACGGAGCTGGCTCCCAGTCATGAGGTTCGGTGCCGGCGGGGACCAGATTGACCAGAGTGATTTTATCCCCTCCAATGTTTTTAGCAAAGTCATACATAGGATAAAAGCTGGTATAAACGGATATTTTTTTGTTTCCGTCAGCGGTGTTGTCGGAAGCAGACTGAGTATTTCCACACCCTGAGAGTGTGAGCAGCATCGTCATCATAAGAGCAGTAAGGGTTAATAATAAAGGGAATCGTTTCATGGCTATTAAAAACCTCCTAAGTAAGTTAAAGAAATAATGCAAATAGTTTGCATTTGCATTATTTTAACTTATCTTTGCCTAATTAGTCAAGAGTATATCCAATTTATGTAAAATATTCTTGATCTTAAGTTGAGGAAGAGTAAATGAAGTAAAAATTTGTTTTACTAAAAAAGGTATTCGACAAAATTGGACTTTTAACTACATTTATCTTTCTTGTCCCATGGTAAATAAAGACATAAAATATAATTGAAGAAAAAGAAAGGGGATAATGCCATGGAAAAGAAGATTTTGAGAAAAATCGAGATTTTGCGCAAAAAATTGAACCAGTTTGAATCCACGGACAGTTTAGTAGACGCAAGAGTTGTGGCATTGAGTCAAGAGCTTGATTGCTTATTGAACCAATATTACAAAAGCAGTGTCCAGCAACTCAGTTTATGGTGAGATGGTTATATAGATAAAAACGCCGCGGCACAGAAGGCTGACGGCGCTTTTTCTGTTTTATAACTATATATAATTGTGAACGAGACTGGCTATGGATAAATAAAATGTCAGAAATTAATCAATTTGTTAATAAAGAATAGGTTTAATATTTTTGGAGCTTTGTTATAATGGTTTAGGTTTATGAAAGATTTAATTTATATTTAATATTTTAATAAGGGAAAATTAACGTATAGAGTTTATTATATATCTGGTATGATGTGGTGGTCTGGTGTGCGAGGCAACGCCTTGAGGGATGGGGAGGTAGGTATGAGCTCTTTTATCAATGTGATTATTAAGGCGGATCAAGGGTTATTTTTAAGTATTAACAGACAACAAAGGGCAGGGCTCTATAAATTTTTTGCTTTTATCACTAACTTTGGGGGCGTCTGGTTTCAAACCGGCTTGGCCCTGGCGATGCTGCTATTTCCTTCTAACCGTGCCTTAGGTGTAAAACTGGCCTATACCCAGATCGTAGTCACATTAGTTGTGCATATTATTAAACGTTCAATTGCCAGAGTGCGGCCTTTCAATGCGCTGGAAAGTATCTGCCCTCATAAATTTGAAAAGGATTATTCTTTTCCGTCCGGGCATACGGCGGCCACCTTTTCTGCTGCACTGGTTCTGAGCACTTTTGTACCCGTTTTGCAGATGGTATGGTTTGGGGCAGCCGTGGTCGTAGCCTTCTCCCGCATTTATCTTGGAGTTCATTATCCGTCTGATGTTTTGGCAGGAGGAATGATCGGAGTGGGGATTACTGGGCTGCTGCTCATTTAAAAGTTTATTTAAGATTAATTTAAATAGTCCGAACACCCTCACAGCAAGCGGAAAGAGGGCGTTCGGACTTTTATTATGACGATATGAAACTTTTTCTTGCCAAACGGAGTAAAAGGTAGTATGGTTAATTACATAAGTGATTAACCGATTGACAAGTTAACTTAGCTATCCATCAGCAGAGTGTTTAGAACAAGGAGAAAGAAACCATTCCCGATGTTCGGGAGGGGTAAGAAGGAGGGATAACATGAAACCGATTCTGGAGCAAAGTAAAACCATCTATCTGCAGATTGCCGAGACCATTGAGGACGATATTCTTAAAGGCGTGATTCAGGAGGAAGAGCAAGTGCCTTCCACCAACCAGTTTGCCAAACTGCTGCAAATCAATCCGGCGACGGCGGCCAAGGGAATCAATCTCTTGGTTGATGAAGGGATTTTATATAAAAAGAGAGGGATCGGGATGTTTGTAAATTCGGGAGCAAGGACTCAGGTTTTGAAGAAGCGGCAGGAGCATTTCATGCGTGATGTTTTGCCCAGGATGCTGGAAGAAGCGCGAAAGCTGCAAATCACCCGGGAAGATTTGATTCATATGATTGAGAATTCAACAGAAAGGAGCGGTTCAGATGATTGCCATTGAAGGAATAGGGTTGTGTAAAACTTATGATCACGTGCAGGCGGTAAGCAATGTGAGCTTAGGGCTGGAAGAAAATAAAATTTATGGTCTGATCGGCCGCAATGGAGCGGGAAAGACCACTCTGCTCCGTCTCCTTTCGGGACACGCTTTTCCTACCCAGGGCCAGGCAAGAATTTACGGCCAGGAAGTTTTTGAGAACAGCCGGGCCATGGAGCAAACCTGCTTCGTACGGGAAAGGGAATTCGCCAAGTACGGACGGCGGCTGAGGGAAATCTTTTCCGCCTGCCGGATCTTTTACCCTAATTGGGATACTGATTTGGAGTTGAAATTAATCAGCGCCTTCGGACTGGATACAAAGAAAAAATACGACAAGCTTTCCCGGGGTATGGAATCGATGGTGGGAATTATTAAAGGACTGGCCAGCCGTGCTCCCGTGACGCTTTTTGATGAGCCGACCCTGGGCCTGGATGCGGCTCACCGGGAATTATTCTACGATGTTCTCCTGGAAGATTACTCCGCTCATCCCCGGACGATTGTGCTTTCCACCCATTTAATTGATGAGGTGGGGAAAATCATTGAAGAGGTGCTGGTTATGGACCGGGGACAATTAAAATTCCAGGAAGGGGTGGACGATCTCCTGGAGCAGGGCCGGTATCTGAGCGGACCTAAGGCCCTGATTGACGAAGTTACCCGGGGGAGAGAAGTGCTGCACCGTGAGGAACTGGGAAATACGGCGATTGCCGCGGTGTGGGGAAGAATAGAGCAAGATGAGGAGTCGGTCCTTATTGCTCAGGGTGTTGACGTATCCCTGATTCCTCTGCAAAAGCTGTTTGTCTACCTGACGGGGGAGAAAGGGGGAATCAGGGCATGAGCAAAGAGCATAACGGTATCCTAACTAATATTAAATTCTATTACCTTGATTCGAAAAAATCCTTTTTGTACTTTTGGCTCATTATAATCGGAGTTGAATTGCTTTTTATGACGTTTTTGGACGTCAGCATTTTTGTCTCCGATTCCAGTGGCTCTGTATCCAATGTAAGGATCATGGAAGCCAGCTACTCGGCAAGTATGATTTTTATGATCTTTGTGGGTTTGTTGACGATGCTGGAAGGGTTCCCCGTAGCGATTGGGTTGGGTTCAACGCGCAGGGATTATTTTATCGGCAGCCTGATTGGCTATGTGGGAACGGCGGGAGCAATGCTTCTGATACAGCGTCTGGTTGGAGAAATAACGACACGGGTGGCTCAGCTGCTCCAGATGGATTTTGTGGCAGGTCGGCAGCCGGGAGGACCGGCCGGGATAGTGGAGCAATTTCTGGGTTATCTGCTGATTACGGCGATTTTCCATCTGGTGGGTGTAGGCATTTACCGCCTGGGCAAAAAGTTCTGGCTGTATGTAGGGATATTTGCACTGATCGGGAATTTTGGGCTGCCCCTGCTGGGTTTTGCACTCCCGGATAATATGGCTCTGGCT
>JAEWCM010000121.1 GCA_023390635.1 Bacillota bacterium | reverse complement strand
CGCCAGTTCTTGAAAATTGTCAGCCACCCGCTCCTGGACGCCCTCTAAAATATCCCTGATTTGTCCGATAAAGATCGGATCTCTGGCTCCGGCGATGGATACGGTGCGATAGCCGACCTTTTTAGCCCCTTCCAGTTTGACTGTATATTGATCTCCGATGACCAGCCTGGTTCCGGCCACCCGCACCACTCTGTCATTAACAGCAGTAAATTCGGTTTTGCGCAGATCCAGCACCCCTCCCGGACCAGGCAGCTGGACAGGGTTAGTTTTCTCATACAAAGTATGGGCTGCTACCGAGGTTTGAGTACAACGCCGTTTCGGATTTAAGGGTTCAACATCAAAATAGTGCTGATGTAAAGTCCCGAGCATGCAATCACTTCCGCTCCCTGGCAAAGCGGCAATTGAAGCGCATTCTAAGATTTTACCCATATGTAAGGCCAATCCAGGATCAAGTCCCTTCCAAATCGGATAAGCGGCAAATACTGCCGGATCATAGGCCCTGCCGGCAATGATTACCTCTGCCCCTTCCTTTAAGGCAGCAATAAAAGGCTCCACTCCCATCTGTCCCACAATGCGGGTAGCTGCCTCCAATTCAGAACGCTTTAAATCTCCATTGGGAGGAAGGGGAACAATTTTACCTTCTTCCAGTTTTTTCAGCAGGTATCCTTTATCCAATTCACCGTGGATCACCGCCATTTTGAAAGATAATCCCTCTTCCTGAGCGATTTCCCGCACAATCTCCACACACCATTGTAAATGCGGCTCTCCGCCTGATCCACCTGCCGACCCCACAATAACCGGTATTTTCCGTTCTCTTCCCGCCTTCAACATGATACTTAGATCTCTTTTCACCGCCTGACGGTCAGTAAAAGATACTCCCGCCCCCAAATAGTATGGCCCAGGATCAGTCGAACCTGCATCAACTGCCAGTACCTGAGGATTTCTTGCCAAGCCGGCCTGAAAAGAGGCCATAGGAAAACCGTAGCCTAAAATGGCCGTTGCTGACAGTACCACTAACGGCTCTTTCCCATTGTTTTTCATTGCTCCATTACTATTGGTTTTCAAGACATCTACCCCTTTCCCTTATTGGTTCCTGCTTTGATAAGCATAAACACAACAACCGATCGCTCCGTTAAATTGCGGTTCAGGAGGAACGATTACCTTCCTTCCGCTCTCATTGGCCAACAATTTCCGCACTGCCTGATTGGCAGCTACTCCCCCCGTGAAGACCAGCATTTCCCCGGGAAAAGAGCGCAGCAATGGGAGTATTCTTTTAATAATTGTGGCATTCACACCTGCCGCCAACTCTGATAAAGAAAAGCCTTCCACAATTTTACCGATTAATTCACTCTCTCCGAATACGGCACAGGTAGAATTTAATTCCACAGGGTTTTCTCCATATTCGCCCAACTGATCCAGGGTGATGCCTAAAACCTGAGCCATATTTTCCAAGTACCGTCCTGAGGAAGCGGCACACTTATCATTGGTGAGAAAGTCTGTCATTCTTCCTCTCTGGACCTGAATAATTTTACTGTCCTGGCCCCCCAGGTCCACCAAGGTAAACGATTCCAAACCTGTCTGATAAACTGCTCCTAGCATATGTGCTTTCAGTTCCGGAATAACTTCACCGCCGGTCAACTGCAAAGTATTTCTGCCATAACCGGTAGAAACCAGAAGATCAACCTCCGGCAGCCCCAATCCAGCCAGATCCACTTGCAACCGGTCTCCATCCTTGCGTCCATACTCCCGATAAAAAGTAATAGTATCCAGGCGTTCTAAGCGCATGATCTCCAGTTTCTCTTTCTCGGCCTTCATTAATCCAATCTTCACACTTCGGCTGCCCAAATCAATGCCGCACAGATATGTCTCCGTCTCATTCATCTCCTTAATCCCGCAGCATTTCCAGAAAGCTCTCCAAGCGCATCTTGCTGCGCGCATCCAGCCCCACCGGATTTTCACCTTCTAAAGTGAGGATAGGATAGTCCAGTTTTTGGCGCAGAATCAAATCCTCAATCTGCCGATAACAGAAGCTCTGCGTATAGTGAATAATTCCATCCAGCTTCCTGCGTTTTGCCTCTCGCTTAATATCTTCTATCCTGCCAAAGACCGGATAAGGATAGGTATAAAGGAGATATTGCTCTACCAGCTCAGTGCTGGAAAATGGCATGCTGAACTGGCGCTGTACTTCATTAAAAACCACACGGGCTCCCTGCTCTTCCAGATAAGCATAGAGTTCAGGCATAATGGGCGGAACCCCAATATAGCCAATTCTCAATTCCCGTCCTTTATTAGCCTGTCTTGTTTTCGCCGGGAACGGCTCCCGGATTCCGGCCTCTTTTATAAATTCTTCCAGTTCTTTCCCGTATCCTTCCGGATCACCGTTGAAATCTGAACATGTCACCTGGTAAAGATGATTTTCCAATCCACTGACCTTATTCTCTTCCCATGTCAAACGATCGATCTCCCATACCAGCTTGCGGACTTGATCCAGCCTTGCTTTCTGGTATTCTACATCCTTCCAGTTCGTTCCCAGGGCCGCGATTAGTTTGTCCATTTGCAGACGCATCATATCCGGATCCCGGTCATACGGAAAGGCAAAAGGAATAATCTCGCGGCCCTGTACTTCCCACGTCTCCATAAGTGCATGGGTATTGCTGCAATCTCCCTGAGTCACGGCAATAATCTTTTCAAGCTCTTCATGCTCTAAAGCCGTACTATAAAGTCCTTTGATCCATCCGCACACATTGCGCGGATAGCCGGCCATTTCTGCTTTCTCTACATAACGCATCGGTTCCTGATCAGTAATAAAAATATTATTTAAATCCACAGGAATATCTCCCGCGGCAAAGATGATTTCCATCGGTACTGTGGTTGTCAATCCAATCTTACCCATGCTCAGCTAAAACTCCTTTTACTTTTCCGTCGCCACTTCTCTTAGCCTGGCCAGTGTCCGGTTCATTTCATTATGAACGATCATATACCCTTCGTCTACCCCCATTCCAGGCTTGGCCAGCATTTGCAGAGGGCGGGTGGCTAACGCCACATGAACCGCGGCCTTCCCATTCAAGTCCGTTTCATTGCAGGAACCGCCTAAATAAGCTTCCACGCCCTTGCTCTGGGCATAAAGAACCGCTTCAATCGAATTTTGAATTCCTCCTAAATCAGGAGTCTTAATCTGAACCATGTCAGCAGCCTGCTCATCGACAAAATCAACAATATCCTCATAGGTATTGCACCATTCATCGGCCACAATCTCCACTCGAATTCCCCGTTCTTTCAGCTTTGTCCGCAGTTTTTTCATCTGCTCAATCTGGGTGCTTTTGCTGCCCGCATCCATGGGGCCCTCAATCCGCACCTTAAAGGGAGCTCCCGCCTTCTCGATCCGGGCAAAGTAAGCCGCTGTTTTTTCCATATCATCACCAAAAACCAGCCCAATCGTTCCATAAACGTCGAAGTGGAACACCGGATGATACGCATCTTGAGTCCCCAAATCCAGGACCCGCTTTCTAAGCCAGCTGATATACTCCAGAAACAGCTCTCCCTCATGTCCTAACTTACTTTCCACGTGGTTAATCAAAGCATGGGGGAGAACCCCCACTCGTTTCATAATCGCCTTGTCCGCATTAAGATAACGGTCATCGCCTGTCTGGGAGAAAATCGGTACGGGCTGCAAAACCAATGGCAAATTCCATTCCTGTGTGATGACCTCTGTCATGGTCACCCTCTTGGCCAGAGCCACCGCAGACAGTAACGCCTGGCTCACGCCATATCGGATCGCTGTATGATAGCGTTCCCCCTGCTCTGGCTGGAGATGCTCGACCTTGTCGGCCAGCCGGCGGAAAGAGTCCAGTTCCTCCCCAACCAGAACCGGGCCAATCTCTTTTTCCAGGACAGGAATAAATTCCTCAGCCAAAAAAACAGGATCTCTTCCCCCCGCTCCTGAATATTGGACGGCAGAGCAGTCCCCTACAGCTACCTGTCCATCCTCCAGCCACAGCATCACGGAAATCGACTCTCCCCGTTGACGTACGCTTTTGAACCCAGGGGTTACCGCTTTACCCACATAAGAAAATCCGTCATGTTCGGCACCTGCCTTGATAGCCGTTTGATCGTCAAAATAAAAACCTGTTAAACCCGGAGAAACGGAAAACTTCACTATCTTCATGGCGATACTCCTTTCAGCTTCTAGGGCGTCCCACCAACATGCCTTTACCAATGGCATAAATATCGTCAATCACCATCTGGAAGGAAGGGTCCCGTCCCTCTTCCCGTCCCCGACCGGCGATCTGCTCCTTATGATAGGCCTTAATTTCAGGGGTAAAAGGCAAATTTCCGAATTCAAGAACTCTCACCGCTCCCTGATTATCCCGGGCCGGCAAAATTCTTCCCACATTAAAACGGCTGGGGGCAAAAGGCACATCAATCACTCCTGCCTGAAAGGCTCTAACCGTTCCCAGGGCTATATCTCCGTCACCTAATTCCAATACCTTATCTACGATACAACGGGTTTCAGCTAAAATCCGCTGTTCCTCCCCCTCCACCTCTGCGCTCAAAGGAATTTCCTGATCCTTAAGCATATTTAAAATTTGCTTGGTCACACGAATCCCTGCCGCATTGGCTTCCTTCGTCGGTATGCCCAATGCCTCATGGGGAGTCTTCACAATCACTTTATTAGCTTTGCCCAGAGCGGCCGCTGTGGCACCCCAAGCGATCACACCATAAGCCTTGGCTTCATCCTGGGGAAAACCACCCATCCATTGGTGGAACACTGTGGTGAGTAAATCTACCGACAATCCTAGTTTGCGCAAATACTCCTCGGCTAAAACAGGTAAAGTCCGTAATGCGGCCACATCCTGAACTAAATTGCCACATTGTCCATAGCCCAACGTTAAGCTTCTAACACCCTGGGCCGCCGCCAAAACAGCCTCCACGACAGCTACCGTATGAGAAATGGCTGGAGGAACCAGAGTCCCTGTCAACGGACCAAAAGGTTCCCGATTGATTACAACTCCGTTTTCTCCATATAAGCCGATTAACCTGTCTACATACTGCCAATATCGGATCGTATCCTCCAAGGATACCTCCTTGGCATAGGGTATGTTGTATGAGATTCCTCCCCCTTCATAGTCAGTAAATCCGCCGGCTAAAGTAATCTCTGCCAGCAGGCGGGCATCAGGGGTGCCATGGCGCACTTGAACTGGAACGTTCACACTTTCGATCACCCGACGGCAAGCTCTCACACCATGATTGACGGCAGGAAAGCCATTTAACATGGAACGGCCTACTGTTTCACTTTCCTCAATGCCGGCTTGTGCCTCCTGGTAGCGGTTTTGCCTTGTATAAGAGTCAATGGTGGTGGGCAGGAAATCCGCCCCTCCCTTTTCCTCCAAAAAACGCAAAAGCTCAATATGCTCATCGAGCAAAGCTACCCCTGCCCGTGGTTGGGCAAACACTGTTCCCTTTTCCTTGCCTTGGCGCAGCTTCCAATAAAAAGTCTTTTCTTTTGGCAAAGCCTTCTGATAGGCCACTCCTTCAGCAAAATCCACTTCCTGCCCCGTCGGCCACTGTCCAAGCACTTCCCGGCGCTGCTGCTCAAACTCATCTCGATCCATTGTATGCATGGAAAGCATCGCTTTTCTCCTTTCTGTCTAAAGGCTTAATATACTTCTTCAATATATGGAAGGCGCAGCCGGGATCCACCTCTGCCAACAGTCCCATTGCCGCCAAAATATATTCCTGGTCCAGATATAAATGAGGGCTCACCGGTTTCAGGCACCCGGGAGAAAGATGATTAAACAAAGCCCCCTGCAAGATTTCCTCCGGATTAGGATGGTGCAGAAGGACTCCTCCTGTACCGATTAAAACAGGCAGCCTTGTCAGATCCTTGCCATATTGAAGATACGATGGACCAAACGGAGTATAGACCGTTTCCACATTCCCCGCGTGCCGGTCCACAGCCAGCTTCACCGCCACCTGACCCAACGCCAAATCAAACCGACCCTCTTCCTCCGTTTTTGGTAGCCGCCAAGGGTTTTCTGCCCACTGGGTTACATAGGCTTCAAGCTTTTCTGAACTCCACTGCAGATAATCTTTCAAAGCCTTTTGACCTGCCTCATACAATCCTTCCACACTATAGCGCAGCCCCAAATCGCCTTCTACCGTGCGCTGCACATAAGGTGCCGGCAAGCCCTTCAGCATAACACCCGCTTTACTGGGACTTCCCTGAGCCACTGAGTGTACATCAGTGGTAGCTCCACCTACATCAACGATCATTAATTCTCCCCATCCAGGCTCGCCGTTCCACCCTTCCGCCAACAACCGAGCTGCAGAAAGCACCGCTGCCGGCGTGGGCATAGAAACCTGTTCCACTAACGCTTCCGCCTGATCCAATCCTTTAGCGCGTACAATATTCTGAAGAAAAATTTCTCTGATCACTTTCCGGGCCGAATCCACTGCTAACACATTCAATTCAGGCATCACATTATCGGCCACGATCACCGGGTGATGGCTCCGGCGCAGACAATCGGCTGCTTCATCGGCCACCGTCCGATTGCCCGCCACTACCACCGGCATACTAAAAGGCAGCTGAGTCAATGCCTCGGCATTGCTTAAAAGCATTCTCCGATTACCGCCATCTGTTCCTCCAGCCAGTAAGAAAATATCCGGCCTGGTTTTTTCAATATCCTCCAAATCCTGAGCAGTCAGCTCGTAACTGAACACCTGTAAGACTTTGGCTCCTGCACCTAAGGCAGCTTGCCTGGCAGCTGCAGCAGTGAGTTCCTTTACCAAGCCTGAGGCCATAATTTTCAGTCCTCCTGCCGCACTGCTGCAGGCCAACTTATGCTTAAAATTCCATCCTTCCGGGGGTTCCAGCCATCCCAACTGAAACAAAGCTTCATTTAATCCTTCCATAATGCCTGTCTCTATCGTTGTTCCCGCGGTGGCTGTACCAATAATCTCTTCCTGCTCCAGATCGACTACAGTCACCTTGGTATAAGTGCTGCCAAAATCAATCAGCAGAGCTGCCTCCATTGTGATCCTCCTCAATCCATCCCTAAATCAGCCTTCAAATCTGCAATTGCAGTTTCCGGCAAGGTACCCGGCGGATAAACCCGATTGAAGCCCATATCCTTGAATCTCTGTTCTACAGCAGCGAAATCCTGCTTTCCCACCACCAGGTTTCCTCCTGCATAGATCACAACATCATCAATTCCCGCCTCGAGGCACTTTTCCCTTAAGCCTCGGCAATCCATCTCACCATGTCCATAGAGGGACGAAACCAAAATAGCAGAAGCAGCAGTCTCAATTGCCGCTTGAATAAACTCTTCCTGAGAAGCCAATACTCCGATATTAATTACCTTAAAGCCGGCCTGTGTGAAGGCAAAATCAAGGATCCTGTTGCCTACTGCATGCACATCTGCTCCAATAACTCCCAGCACAACGACCTTTTCTTTCACAACGTTACCTCCCGGTTAAGCCTTTTCTTTGCTCTCTTTGCTGCCTGAGGCAGGAATAGCCCAATCTTCCCAATGAACTTGCGCCACATGATTAATGTTCTTTTTTAAAAGAGTATTCCCCACTTTGCGGAAAAGCTCCGCATCTCCGCTCACAAAATAACTGGGCTCCCGCTCTTCTGTAGCATGGTCCTCCTCTTTGCGATCCAGATGGTCCAACATCTTTTTCAATTCCTCCACCACCGCTTTGGCAGGATCGACCAGGGTAACATCCGGCATAATTTCTTTGATTACATTACTGAGAAAAGGATAATG
>JAEWCM010000211.1 GCA_023390635.1 Bacillota bacterium | reverse complement strand
TGAGGAGAATGATTTTAATAGGGGAGATTTGAGCCATTTTTAGTGGCGTAGCGGTAGCCATCCCCTCTGGTAAGTTATGCAGGGCGATGGCCAGGGCGATTAAAAATCCCAAACTGCTTTCCGCTTCCTGCCCGACGGCAATGGCCATACCTTCCGGTAAGTCGTGTAAGGCGATGCCGGCGGCAACCAAAAGCCCGGTTCGTTTAAGACGCTGATAGCGGCTCATGGGCAGATCGGGAGCAGAAGTATTAATCCGGCGATCAGCAAAATACATAAAGGCCAGGCCGATAGCCAATCCTGCCAAGGTTTGAGGGAGAGGACCTGTTTTGCATGCTGTAGGCAATAGGTCGACAGCGACTACGGCAAGCATAACGCCTCCGGAACCGACGAGCAGGGCTGCCAAAGTCTTTTCATTGAGTCGGCCCATCATAAGTACAATCATACTTCCAAGCGTGGTGGCCAAACCGGCAATAGCGCTGATCCATAAAATGGAAATGAAATCGGACATGATCCATTCCCCCTGTTTCTATTCCTCCTAGAATTTTTATGGAGTACAGTAAATATTTATACCCTTTTTTCTTTCTCGCTTTTCCAATGCTGTTTAAACGGAAAAGGATATGGACAGAATGGAAATAGACAGTGTTTGAGAAAAGAGGGATAAGTGAAGATGCGAGGGGTTAAGAGAGAGTCTAAAGGTAATTACGGCGGAGCAGCTAAGAAGAGCAGTGTTGGAAAAAAACAAACCCGCCGTGGATATAAGTGGATAGGAATGATGGCCGGCATTCTGTGTTTGTTTTTTCTATTTCAACAGATGGAGGGAGAGTATAGGATCTCGGCATCCCCCTCATCTTCCTTGCCGGAAAGTTATCAGGATTATACAGCAGATCGGATGATCAGATTCCACGTGTTGGCGAACTCTGACACGGCAGAAGATCAGGCTCTCAAAAGAGCTGTCCGTGATGCTATCCTGGAACAGGTGGCGCCTGCTCTGGCCGCTTCTCATTCATTGGATGAGTCGAGGCATATTTTGACTGAACTAAGACCGAAGATGGAAGAGATCGGGAGAAAGGTTGTGGCCCAGTGGGGCAAAGATTATACTGTGACTACAGATTATGGGATATTTTCTTTTCCTACCAAATCATATGGTTCGCTGGTGCTTCCGGCCGGTGAATACGAGGCTGTACGGGTACTGATCGGTAAAGGAGCAGGTGCAAATTGGTGGTGTGTCCTGTTTCCTCCACTATGTTTTGTAGATATCGATCATGCTACTGCCGTACCGGTGGATACGGTTGGAGCAGATAAAGATTCAGGCGGGAAGGAACTGAAGAAAGAGGCAGAGCAGCCCGAGGAAAAATCCGGGCAGGTTGAAAAAGGGCCAGTGAGACTATGGCTGTGGGAGAAGATCAAAAGCTTGTTTGATTAAATTTAAAGATAAAATGGATATGGAACAGTAATAAATTAAGGGACAAAGCATACCTATTATTAGGCAGACTTTGTCCCATTGCTTTTAACATATTTAGGGGGAGTGGATGTGAAAAAAAGGTTAAAATTACTAACGGTGGCTCTAACTTCGCTGCTTTTGCTTCCAGGGTGCGGGGGTACTTTAGAAACTTTACTGCAGGGGACGGGGACAAGTGCCAGTGATGTGGACAGTTGGGTCGGGGCCTCGGGAAACAGTGTGGTCCCGGCTACGGCAAATGCGGGGGAAGGACAGAGTGTGGCACTTTATTTTGCAGATGCTACCGGCACATATTTGGTGAAAGAAGAACGGACTATTCCTAAAACCTTGAGTATGGCCAGAGAGACGATTAATCAGTGGCTGATAGGGCCGGCGGTGAAAGACAGCAATATCCAGGCTGCGGTTTCGCCTTCTACTAAGTTAAATGATGTCAAGTTAAAAGACGGAGTACTGACCATCGATTTGAGCAAAGAATTTTCTCAGGCTTATGGAAAAGTATCTCAGGAAGTAAGCGTTTATGGTCTCGTAAACACCATGACCCAGTTTTCTACCATTAAAGAGGTGGAACTGAGAGTTGACGGCAAAAGTCTCACCAAGCTAGGTAATTTGGATCTCTCCCACTTAGTATATAAAGGCGATCTAATCAAGGGAAGTGTGTCCCAGAATGCCGTTGATTCAGGGAAAACTCAGTCAGGAAACACTTCGACAAACTCTTCAGCAAACACCAATGATCAAAGTAAGAATACCACCTCTGATTCTCCCAGCAACTTAAACCTTTTCTCTTCACCGGGAGGAACGACTTAAGCATGGTACAAAAAAGGGATGATGCAGAATCTTAGCTGCATCATCCCTTTTTAACGGGAGTAGTTGGAGAGTCTTTCTTAGTTTCTATCTCCGGGGGAGTTTGAGGTTGATCAAAGGTTTTGGGGTTTTCAGAGGGCTTCGAAGGTTCAGAAGTTTTGGTTTCCTGAGCGTTGAAAGAAGCTTTAAGCACTTCTCCCGAGTTATCAACTTCGCACTTCACAGCGAAGTTGGCTTTGTGGGGAGGGCGGATAAAGCGGTTAACCAAATAAGCTACGACAATACCCAGCCCGGTATCGATGGTGCGATTAAAAGCATAGAGCAATCGGTCACCTTGAGGGTCGATGAGAATAATAATGAAAACCATGCTGGCCATCACCATAGATTCAGGCCATTTTAGAGTTTTTAATATAGTTAAGGTAATGACAAGGCCGAAAGCAGTCCATAGAGGGTTGCCTACGGCAACCAAAGAAAAGAGATAGCCCAGCACGGCACCGACAATAGTGCCCTGCATACGGTGCAGTCCTTCTTTTAATGAACCTTCTATGGTTGTCTGCATCGCAAAGACGGCGGCGAAACCGGAGAAAAAAGGGTATTCCAGATGAAGCAGTTGAGCGATCCAGACCGAAACACCTACAGCAATTGCAGTTTTTGTGATTCGCCAACCAGGTAATAAATCCATATCCCCACCACGCATATTTCTATTTGATCTTATCTAAGATTTGGAGTTATTGAATGATATAATACCCCAGAATATTCACGTCCAGAGACTTAAGGTTGTCAACAATTTCGTTGGCGCCTGTGACGGTAAGAGCATTTTCCCGCACAGCCATGATAACGCCATCACAGGATTCAATCAGCAACAAATTCTTGTCAATCCCTAAATCTGGGGGAAGATTAAGATAAACGATATCATAGACATCCTTTAATGTCTCCATTATGTGGTGGAAACGTCCGTCGATCAGGGCATTTAAAGGCAGGTCTTTCTCTGTTCCCAGAGTAAGAGAGCTGACCCCCTTATTTGGGGATGGTTGAATATAGCGGCTGAAATCCTGGCTTTGAGTGGATTCCTTGCTTTCCAGCAAATCAGTCAACCCTGGGACCGGCAATCCCTGTTTGCCTTCCAAGGTCTGATTCCCCAGATCAATGAGCAAAACCTGTTTGTTTAAAGCGCCTGCATAACGGCTGATCTGTTCCAGCATCTGCCCCTGATCCTGGGTATCGGTGGAAAGGTTGGCGATGCTGCGTACAGAACGCTTATAAGTCTTTAAGAGAAATTTAGTATGGGAAAAGTTTTTTTCATCCCCCAGATAATCGATTCCGTATAAACGCTTAATACCCTGTTTATCCTTAAAACGGTCGTCAAATAAAAGAAGGATAAATACAATGACCAAACCGACCCCCACACCACCTACGGCTCCAGCAATCATATTTCTTTTGTAGGGCTTGGAAGTGGATTTGATCTGGAATGTATCGTTTTGAATTTGCAGGTTGGCAACTCCGAAGAGTTCTTTAGATAAGGTTTTAATGACCTCAGGATATTTTTCCGATACAAGGCGGACCGTATTTTCGTCAGGTGCGCTTACCGTATAATCAACTCTTTGATAGAGTGCATTGACGCTTTGAGAGATCATAGCATAGAGGGAATCCTTATTGATATCCAATCCGGTCTTTTGGGCAACTAGAGGAGCTGTTTTATCATTTTTTAACAGGTCAACAATAGTGTAAGGAATGCTTTCCCGGAACTTGACATCGTTGACAGCGTCCGGCTGAGGCCCAACGATAATAGAATTGTCGGCGCTGTAAGTAATCTTTGTGAAATAAGTGAAAACTCCGCTAAATAAAGTACATAAAACCAAAGAGACAATAATAATCCACTTCATTTTCTTAAAATAATTGAGAAAATCTCGAATGTCCACGTTGAAATCTCACCTTTCAAATTTGTTAGTCTAGAGGTTTTGGCTCTTTAGGAATTGAGGGATCAGTATGAGAACGGCGTAATGATTCAAATAGGGCGCTGAAAATCAAAAAATAGGCACCGATGATACTGAGTCCTGCCAGCAGCATACTTTCGAAAAGCTGCTGGAATAGGGAGCCCACTAAGATGGCAAAAACCGTAACTAAAAGTAAGGATTTGTTTTTACTACGCACGAAGTCTTTGCCGATGTTAAAGAGAAAAGCTACATAGATAAGCATGCCGAACAATCCCATTTCCACCCACATGCGCAAAAAAGTATTATGGGGGGTCCGGCCTTCAATATAAATAGAGAATTGATTGAGCGCTGCCACTGAATTGCCCACACCGTAACCGCTCAGAGGATGGTGCTGAATGGCTTGGATGGCGCTGTCCCAAAGTAATCCTCTGCTGCTCAAAGACAGGAGGCCCTCGCTGAATTTGCCGAAGTTGATATGGGTATTGGCAAGGAAAGGCAGCATCAGACCCAAGAGCAATATGCTGATAAGAGTGGCGGGAATGAGCTTCCGATATTTATCCTTGTATTTATATAGGATGATGATTCCGATTGCCAGCGCCGAAGCGCCCCATGAACTCCGGGAAAAAGAAAAGAAAAGATTGAAGCCCATCAACAAGAAAGATATCCAGTA
>JAEWCM010000108.1 GCA_023390635.1 Bacillota bacterium | reverse complement strand
GTCCATTGCCGATGTGCTGGTGATGGAACCTCAGGTAATCATTATGGATGAGCCTACTGCTTCCCTTGATCCCAAATATGCCGGACAGGTGGACCGCATTATTGAGGACCTGAGCAGTAAAGGGATGACAATGCTTGTTTCTACCCATGATGTGGATAGGGCTTCAGCTTGGGCAGATCAGGTGATTGTTTTCCATGACGGTCAAATTTGTGCTGCCGGGCCGCCGGAACAGATTTTCTCTGACCGGAAGCTGTTGGAAAAGGCTAATTTGGCCAGACCTCTGATTTTACAGCTTTTTGATGAACTTCAAGATTACGGGGTGCTGCCTGAAGGAATTAAAGCACCTAAAGATAAAAATGAATTGGTCACATATTTAAAGAAGTACACGGCACAAAACCGTTAATACAGAAACGTTAAGGGAGATACCCGGGCATGGAGCAAGATCGAGAGCATTATATTGTTAAAGGACAAGAAAGGCTGCGCTGTGGATATACTACAGGTTCGTGTGCGGCGGCGGCAGCTAAGGGTGCTGTATCAATGCTTCTGTCCGGGTGTCTATTAGAGTCAGTGCAAATCGACACTCCCAAAGGTTGGCCGTTGACATTGAATCTGGAGGATATCCAGCGCTCTTCTGATGAGGTAAGCTGTGCAGTAAGAAAGGACAGTGGGGATGATCCGGATATTACGAATGGGATCTTGATTTATGCCCGGGCCAGGCGCAGAGCGGATCAAGGAATTGAGATCGAGGGCGGCCCTGGTGTTGGGCGGGTGACGCTAAGGGGGCTGTCTCTGGAAGTGGGACAGGCGGCTATTAATCCTGTGCCTCAGGCCATGATCCGCCATGAAGTCAATCAAGTGTGCGGAGAGTGGGGATTTACACAGGGGATCACTATCCAAATCTTTGTTCCGGAAGGAGAGCAAATTGCCCGTAAGACCTTTAATCCCAGGCTGGGGATTGTGGGAGGGATATCCATTATCGGAACGAGCGGAATCGTAGAACCGATGAGTGAACAGGCTTTTGTCGAATCGATTCGCCTGGAAATGAAGATGCTCAGGGAAAGAGGATGTGACGATCTGCTCGTTATTCCGGGTAATTATGGGGAAACCTTTGCCAGGGAAAGCTTGAATCTAAATGTGAGGCAGGCCGTTAAATCAAGCAATTTTATCGGGGAAGTACTGGATTTTGCTGTGGAGCTGGACTTTAAATCCCTGCTGGTAGTTGGGCATGTTGGAAAGACAGTCAAACTGGCCGGAGGAATCATGAACCTGCACAGCCGAAATGCCGATGGACGAATGGAGATTCTGGCAGCCCATGCCGCCTGTCATGGAGCAGATACGGAACAAATCAAAGCAATTATGGGCTGCGCCATGACGGATGAGGCGGTGGAAATCATCGCCCGGGCCGGGTTGAGAGAGTTGGTCTTTACTGACATTGCCCAAAAAGGGGAGTACTATATGACCGTAAGGGTTAAAGAAAGAATCAGGACTGGGCTGATCCTGTTCTCCAATATTTATGGGCAGTTGGGGATTTCCTCCCAGGGTGAAGTATTGCTGGGAAATCTGCAGAAGCAGGAAAAACCGGCATCAGCTATTATCGGGGAGCAGGAGGTATTATGAGCGGAATTTTGTATGGCGTTGGCGTGGGTCCAGGTGACCCTGAGCTTATTACTTATAAAGCAGTAAAGATCATTGAAAATGCGGCTGTCATCGCTGTTCCGGGAAACGGTGAAAGCGAACGGACTGCGTTAAGCATTGCCCGGTCCTATGTAGGAAAAAAGCCGGTGCTTGAATTAAAACTTCCTATGACCCGTGATCGGGAAGTGCTGCAGGCCAGTCATTTTGAGGCGGCCCAAACTCTGATTGAGTATTTGGAGCAGGAGAAGGATGTGGCCTTCCTGACGTTAGGAGATCCCTCCATTTATTCAACTTTCATCTACATTCACAGAATTGTGGAGAAAAGGGGATTAAAGGCTAGGTTTGTGCCTGGTGTTCCTTCTTTCTGTGCGGCAGCGGCCTGTTTAAATCAACCTCTGTGTGAAGGTGAGCAGCCTCTACATATTATTCCTGCCTCTTATGAAGGGGCATTGGAGGGCATGCAATGGCCGGGTACGAAAATATTGATGAAATCAGGCAAGAAATTGAAACTGATAAAGAAATATCTGCAGGAATCAGGGCAGAGTAAGCATGGTGCTATGGTTGAGCGGTGCGGGATGGAAGGGGAAAGAATTTTTTCGGACCTGGATTCGGCCGATGATCAGGCTGGTTATTTTTCTTTGTTAGTGGTAAAGGAAGGAGATTCTGAAGCATGATTTATTTCGTGGGGGCCGGACCGGGTGACCCGGAGCTGATTACAGTGAAAGGCCGGAAGTTGCTGGAAGCTGCTGATGTGATTGTTTATGCCGGATCACTGGTCAATCCGCAGCTGCTGGAAAATGCTAAAGAAGAGTGTGCTATTTACGACAGCGCCGGGATGACCCTGGAGGAAGTACTGGCAGTCATGGTGCCGGCAGCCCAGGCAGGCCGGCTGGTCGTGCGGCTGCATACAGGAGATCCGGCCATTTTCGGAGCGATTCGAGAGCAGATGGATGGTTTGGATCGGTATGAACTCTCCTATGAAGTGGTGCCTGGAGTCAGTTCCTTGTTCGGCGCGTCAGCTTCCTTGAAGGCGGAATACACCTTGCCCGAAGTTAGTCAGACGGTTATCATCACGCGGATGGAGGGACGGACTCCAGTACCCCCGAAGGAAGAGATTTCTTTGTTGGCGGCTCATCAGGCTACCATGGCTATTTTTCTTAGCGCTGGCAGATTAGAACAGCTTGCCCAGCGCTTAATGGCAGGGGGATATAAAGCGGATACTCCGGCAGCCTTGGTTTATAAGGCGAGTTGGCCGGATGAGAAGGTGCTGCGCGGTACCGTAACGACCCTCCCGGAATTGGCTAAAGCCCATGGAATTAAGAAAACAGCTTTGATTTTGGTGGGTAATTTTCTAAATGACGATTATGCCCGCTCCCTCCTTTACCACCCTGATTTCACCCATGAGTACAGAGAAGGGACGAAGTCATGAAGATTTGTGTGGTGGCCTGTACAAAAAAAGGGGTAGAATTAGGAAGCTTTTTGGCAGAAAAAATAAGAGAAGCCGATAATGGCTATGATGTTGCTGTCCATGCTATTTCCAGGCATGTTAAGGCCGGAGCGGAGGTGAATCCTATCACCGGCTCTCTTGCACAATGGACGGCAGAATATTTTTATCGGGCCGATGCTTTAATCTTTATCAGTGCCTGCGGAATCGTGGTGCGGATGATTGCCCCTTTCCTGAAAGGAAAAGATGCAGATCCGGCAGTGGTAGCGATAGATGAACTGGGGACGTTTGCAGTGCCCTTGCTGTCCGGTCATATCGGAGGAGCGAATGCTCTGGCCCGGTGCATTGCCGGGATCACCGGTGGACAGGCTGTTATCTCCACGGCTACCGACTTAAACGGACTGGTAGGGATTGATGAGTGGGCAGTGCACCACGATTGTGTGATTGGTGAATTAGAGATGGTCAAGCATATTTCTGGTGCCCTGCTGGAAGGGGAGGAAGTAGGTCTTTATTCCGAGTTCCCTATTAATGGAAGGGTGCCTGATGGATTTCGAAAAGTAGCTTTTTTGGAAGAGAAAGATCGCTGGTCCGATTTGAAACTGGGAGTATGCATTACGCCTTATCGGGAAAAGCAGCCTTTTCCCCGGACCCTAAATCTTTTTCCCAAAGTGCTGACCTTGGGAATAGGCTGCCGTCGCTATACCTCAATGCAGGTGATCAGTCAGGTGGTGGGAGAAGCCCTGGACCAAAGAGGGTTAACGATTGAGGCTCTTAGAAATATTGCTTCAATTGACCTGAAAAAGGATGAGCAGGGATTAGAAGAACTGGCTGCTACTTATGGAGTGGAGTTTCTTACCTATACCGCTGATCAACTTAACCGGGCGGAAGGAGATTTCTCTTCCTCCGAGTTTGTCCGAACGATTACCGGTACGGACAATGTGGCAGAACGGGCGGCTGTGCTGGCCAGCGGAGGCGGACGGTTGATCGGAGGGCGAACGGTGGGCGAGGGAGTTACGGTGGCAGTGGCGGCTGCCGATTGGCAGGTCGTGTTTTAGACGGGAGAGAGTGGAAATGAAGATCTTTGTAGTAGGGTTAGGACCGGGCGGTTGGAATGAGATGACTCCCCGGGCTGCAGCGGCTTTGGAACAAAGCGATGTCATCTTCGGGTATAGCACATATATTGATTTAATCAGGGAACAATTTGCCCATAAGCGTCTGGAAACGACGCCAATGACCAAAGAAGTGGAGCGGTGCCGGCAAACCTTGGCCGAGGCTCAAAAAGGGCAAACGGTAGCCTTGGTTTCCAGCGGAGATGCGGGAGTTTATGGGATGGCCGGGGTGCTGATGGAAGTGGCCAAAGATAGCCCTGAAGTGGAAATTGAGGTGGTCCCGGGCATTACCGCCGCTTGTTCGGCCGCCGCTGTGCTGGGAGCACCTTTAACTCATGATTTTTGCCTGGTTAGTCTCAGTGATCTCCTGACTCCGTGGGAAACAATCGAGCGGCGTCTGCAGTGTGCAGCTCAAGGAGATTTTGTCATTTGTCTCTACAATCCTTCCAGCCGGCAGCGGCATAATTATCTGAAGAAGGCTTGTTATATTATTGGTCAGTACAAGCGATCGGATACCCCTTCCGGCTGGGTGAGGAATGCAGGGCGGCCCGGAGAAACACATTATATTGGGACCTTGGCGGAAATGGCGGAGCAAGAGGTCGATATGTTCACCACTGTGTTGATTGGCAACGACCAGACTTTTGTGATGAATGGAAGGCTGGTAACTCCCCGCGGTTACCGTGAATTGAAATGAAGAAGCTATGGCTATTGGGCGGAACCACAGAAGGCCGCATGCTGGCGGAGAAGTTTTCAGCTTTGAACATTCCTACCATTCTGACAGTGGCTTCAGAGTATGGAAAAGAGGTAGTAGGCCCGCTGCCTGAGGTTGAGATCAGAGTGGGAAGACTGGATCGGGAGTCAATGACGGAAATGGTTGAGCAGGACAGGCCGTTCCTGATCATTGATGCTACTCACCCCTATGCAGAGGAAGTGAGTAGGAATACTCAGGTTGTTTCCGCGCAAACAGGGGTACCTTATATCAGGTGCAAAAGGCCTTCACCTGCCGGAGCGGCAGAGGGGGAAGCAGCAGGCGATGTAATCGTAGTTGAGGATTGCAATGCAGCGGTTGACTACTTGCAAGGAATGAGAGGAAATGTGTTCGTTACAACCGGGAGTAAGGAATTAAAGTGCTTTACCTGCCTGAGTCATTATGAAGAGAGAGTATATGCCCGGGTATTGCCCGTTCCGGAGGTGCTTTCCGAGTGTATTGCTTTGGGAATCAAAGGGAAGCACTTGATTGCCATGCAAGGGCCTTTTACCCGTGAAATGAACCTGGCCATGCTGCGGATGATAGAAGCCGATTTTTTGGTGACCAAGGACAGTGGGCAGGCAGGAGGGCTAGGGGAGAAGATTGCGGCTGCCGAAGCAGCCGGTTGTCAGGTTGTTTTGATCAAAAAGCCGGAGGAAGAAGGCTTAAGCCCTAATCAGGTGATAGAGTTGGTTCATCGCATCTTGAATAATTAATTAGGTCGGGAAAGGAATGGTTTACATGACAGGAATATTAATTTTAGCTCATGGCAGTAGAAAAAAAGAAACGGAAGAGGTATTAGCTTCCATTGTGAATAAGGTGAGAGCGGCAGTAAAGACAGATCTATTGGATAGCGCATTTATGCAATTCTCGGAAAAAGATCTGAGCCGGGGATTGGGAAACTTGGTAGAGCAGGGGGCTACGGATATTAAGGTCATTCCTTATTTCCTTTTTAATGGTGTTCACATTGAAGAGGATATTCCGGCAGAGTTGGAGAAGTTCAGGGCAAGCCATACTAATATAAAGGTAACCCTCGAGTCTACTTTAGGTGATGACGATCGCCTGGCAATGATCCTGGTGGATAAGATTAAGGCAGTTTGTTAGAGTCGCTCCATAATCCAGGCGGGAGAGCCGGAAAGGAAAATAGGGTTTTATGGACAGCAAGCCATTGCCAAAAATAAATATTGTAGGAATCGGGCCTGGGGATCCGACCCTGCTGACATGGCAGGCCAGGGAAATCATCAGCACTAGTGCGGTGGTGATCGGATCAACCAGAATGATCGAAGGAGTCGCTTCCACCCGAATAAAAGGAATTGACGTAGGCAACAACCTGGAAAAAATTGCAGAACAGATTAGAGCCCATCGAGGCGTAGAGAATATCTCCGTTTTGGTCTCGGGAGATTGTGGATTTTACAGCTTGGCAAAAAATCTGTATGCTGAATTAGAGGAAGAATATGAAGTCGAATTTTATAACGGTGTCAGCTCCTTGCAATATTTTTGTGCTAAGCTGAAACAATCGTGGCATGATGTGAAAGTAATCAGCCTCCATGGCAGAGACCAAAACCTTCTTCAAGGCGTGAGGGATAATCGGCGGGTTTTTGTCCTGACAGGAGGGAAGGTAAGGGTTCAGGATATATGCGGTTTGCTGAGTGAAAATGGATGGGGGCATTTGCCCGTCCATGTAGGAGAAAGGTTATCCTATCCTGAAGAGCGGATTTTGAGTGCTCAAGCTTTTCAACTGGTAAAAGAGGAGTTTGATTCTTTAGCCGTTATGCTGATTGAAAATCCCGGCGAACCAAGAGGAGAAGGTTGGCGGTATGCCGGCATTCCTGATGAGCAGTTCGTGAGAGGCGAGCTGCCCATGACCAAAGAAGAGGTGCGCAGTATCTCTATCAGCAAGTTAAGGCTGGCAGGGCATCATACTGTATTTGACATTGGAGCCGGGACAGGTTCTGTTTCTGTGGAATGCGCATTGCGCCTGCCTGAAGGGAAGGTTTATGCGGTGGAGAAGGAGGAGGCCGGTATCCGGCTGATAGAAAAAAATGCCGCCCGTTTTCATGTGCATAATATTGTGCCTGTATTAGCTGAAGCTCCGGAGAACCTGGCGGAACTGCCGGTACCGGACCGGGCGTTTATCGGCGGTAGTCAGGGCAAGCTGTCCCCCATTGTGCATAAGTTGATAGAATTGAACTCTGCCATTCGGATTGTGATTAATGCCATAACTCTGGAGACGGCTTTGGAAGCAGTCACCCTTTTAGAGGAACTGGGAATGCAGGATGTAGAACTTATTCAAGTCGGTATTGCCAGAACGAAAAAAGTAGGCCGATCTCATATGTTGATGGGCCAAAACCCGATTTATATTATCAGCGGTGGTTAAGCCGTAAATTTTATGGAATTTGCAGTGAGATGGATCGAGAAGGGCAATGGGAAGAGGCTATGATGGACAAGATTAAAACAAGCAGTGAAATGATTAATCAAAATGAATTTCCCAGAGTTTTGCTGGCGGGGACGAACAGTGGGTGCGGCAAAACGACGGTGACCTGTGCCCTTTTAGGGGCGTTAAGAGGGACGGGCAGGGTGATCCAGGCTTTCAAGTGCGGCCCTGATTATATTGATCCTATGTTTCACAGGACTATTACAGACAGACATTCCAGAAACCTTGACTCCTTTCTGCTCGATCGGGGAACCGTGAAATGGTTGCTTTACCAGGGAGGGCAGGGAGCAGATCTCTCTGTTCTGGAAGGAGTGATGGGCTTTTATGATGGCTTGGGAGGGCAACGTACAGAGGGCAGTACATACGAGGTGGCTGAGTTTACTCGGACACCGGTTCTTTTAGTAGTAAATAGTGCAGGAATGTCTCTTTCGGCAGTAGCTTTGATTAAAGGATATATGGATTTCAGGCCTGGTAATCAGATTCAGGGAGTTATTTTTAATCAAGTTAGTGCAGGAAGCTATTCCCTGCTAAAAACCTTGGTGGAGGATCAACTGCATATTAAAGTTTACGGTTATCTGCCCAAAATGCCTGATTGTGCCCTGGAAAGCAGGCATTTGGGATTGATTCCAGCTGAAGAGCTGGAGGAACTGGAGTCTGTGATGGAAAGACTGGCGAAGCAGGGAAGAGATACGCTCGATTTGGTGGGTATCTGCAAATTGGCGGCTCAAGCGGAGCCGATGGATGTTCAGCCTCCTGATTTTCTAATAAAGCTGGGTCAGACACGACGCCCAACAGTAAATATAGCAGTAGCGAAAGATCAGGCTTTTTGTTTTTACTATCAGGATAATTTGGAGTTGTTGGAAAGGCTGGGGGCCAGTTTGACTTTTTTCAGTCCCCTTGAGGATAAGGCCTTGCCGGAGAATATTCATGGCTTATATCTGGGAGGAGGTTATCCTGAGATCTTTGCATCTAAGTTAGCCGCCAATGTAACGATGAAGACAAGCATCAAGGCGGCCTTAGCCGGAGGCCTTCCCTGCTGGGCAGAGTGTGGGGGATTTATGTATTTGACCCATAAGTTGCATCTTTTAGATGGAACAGAATGGGACATGGTGGGATATTTGCCGGGGGAAAGTCGCATGACTGAAGGGTTGAAGCGGTTTGGCTATATTGATTTGACAGCAAATGAAGACTCTTTGTTGGCTAAACAGGGAGCGCGGATTAGGGGACATGAGTTCCATTATTCCGACGCGGATCATTGCGGCACTGGTTTTAAAGCAGAAAAGCCAGTGGGGAATAAGATGTGGGAATGCTTCCATGTCAGTCCGGTGCTGATGGCCGGATATCCTCACCTGCATTTGTGGGGAAATCCTGATTTTGCCCGGAATTTTATTAGCCAGAGTATCCGGTTTAAAGAGGGATCAGAAGGTGGAAGTGTCTTATGATCCACGGAATGTTAGTAATCTTGCTTGGTTTTATTTTGGATTTGTTGATAGGAGATCCTCCTTGGCTTCCTCACCCTGTGCGCTTGATTGGATTAGGGATCAGCAAGGGGGAAAAGGTGATCAGAGCCCTCTTTCCTAAAACACCTTCCGGACAACTATGGGGTGGATGTCTGCTCGTTCTCTTTATTACGGGAGGAACGGGAAGTTTAGCCTGGGCTGTCATAGTGCTGGCTGGCTTCTTTCATCCGGCGGCCGCTTTTTTTGTAGAGGTAATCATGGCTTACCAGGTCTTGGCGGTTAATGGGCTTAAGGCAGAGAGCATGAAAGTCTATGATCAGTTGAAGGATGGAGATCTGGTACAGGCCAGATACTGTTTGTCTCGCATTGTGGGAAGGGATACGGACAAGCTGGATGAAGCAGAAGTATGCCGGGCGGCTGTTGAGACAGTGGCGGAGAATACAGGGGATGGCGTGATCGCTCCTTTATTTTTTATGGCATTGGGAGGTCCTGTCCTGGGAATGGTTTACAAAGCGGTTAATACGTTAGATTCTATGATCGGCTATAAAAATGAGCGCTATTTATATTTTGGCAAACCGGCGGCTAAGCTGGATGATCTTTTTAATTATTTACCAGCTAGGGCTTCCGCGTGGCTGATGATAGGAAGTGCTGCCCTGCTGAGCCTGGATTATCAAGGAGCCTGCCGCGTCTATCAAAGGGATAAGCACAATCATGCCAGTCCCAACAGTGCCCATCCTGAGGCAGCCTGTGCGGGAGCGTTGGGCTTGAAGCTGGGGGGCGAGTCCAGTTATTTCGGTAAACCCGTATCTAAGCCCACCATCGGGGATCATTTGCGAAGTGTTGAGGTTGAGGATATTGCCCGTGCGAACCGACTGCTTTACATGACAGCCGGTTTGGGGCTGGGAGGGGCTTTGCTGCTGCGAGCCGCTGTATTGTGGTTTTGGGGAAATGGGGGTCTGTCAGGGTGAGCAATCAAATACATGGTGGAGACATTTACACGGCTACCGAAAGGACAGGTTTGGAGGCAGAGGACATACTTGACTTTTCTGCTAACATTAACCCTTTAGGTTTGGCTGATTCAGTCAGGTGGGCGATGATTCGATCCATTGATCAAGTGATTCATTATCCTGATCCTCAATGCAGGATATTAAGAAGCAAGATTGCCGGGCATGAAGGAGTTGATCCTTCCTTCATTACATGCGGAAATGGAGCGGCGGACCTTATTTTCCGCCTGATGCACGTGCTGAGGCCTAGAAGAGCTCTGCTGCCTGTGCCTACTTTTTTAGAATATGAGGCAGGGATGAAGGAAGTGGGCTGCGAAGTTTCCCATTACAGGCTGGAAGAAGAAAAAGGATTTCTGCTGGGTGAAGATTTTCTTCATAGGATGGGACCGGACTTGGATATGATTGTATTGTGCAATCCAAATAATCCGACAGGATTGCCGATACAAAAGACCTATCTGGAAAATGTACTTGAAAAATGCCGAAAGTGGAATATATTTCTTTTCATCGATGAATGCTTCATTGATTTTCTCGATGACAGAGAAGCTTATTCAATGGTTTCCTTCTGTGCTGAATCTCCCCAGCTTTTTATACTTAAAGCCTTTACCAAGTTTTACGCCATGCCTGGTATTCGCCTGGGCTATGGCATCTGCGCTTCCAGGGGCTTGAATAATGCCTTAAATGGGTATGGACAGCCCTGGCATGTATCGGTCACTGCCCAGGCGGCAGGGATCGCTGCACTGGATGATAATTCAGATTACAGGAGAGCTACCCGGCATTTAATCAAGGAAGAACGTCAGTATTTGAAAGAGGCATTGTCACAGTTGGGCCTTAAGGTCTATGATTCTCAGGCCAATTATATTTTTTTTCGTCAAAAAAAGGATCAGCTGCTGGGAGAGAAAATGCTGAATAAGGGGATAATGATCAGGGATTGCAGTAATTATCCCGGCCTATCCCCAGGATATTATCGTGTAGCTATCAAGAAGCATCAGGATAATGAGTTTTTGATTAGCGCCTTGAGGGAAGTGCTGATGTAATGAAAGCAATTCTGTTAATAATTGACGGACTAGGAGATGAAGTGTGTAGCGAATTGGGCGACCTTACCCCCCTTCAGGCTGCCCGCTGCCATCATATGACGGCATTGGCCCGCAGAGGAGAATTTGGGACTCTTCAAACCTGTCCGGAGGGTTTTGCTCCTGAAAGTACGATTTGTATTATGAGCTTGCTGGGTGTGGACAAAAGGTTTTATCCTCAAGGCAGGGCATCACTGGAGGCCCTGGCTTGTGGTATCTCTTTTACAGAGGGTGATCTGCTCTTTCGATGCAATTTGGTGGCTGTAGATGAAAGGGGCAGACTGGCAAGTTTTAATGGCGGCAATCTGACCCAGGCTGAGCAGATACGGGGATTGGAAAAGGTTTGGGTCCCTGAAGAGATCATGGAGTTTGTCCCCATGAGTGGCTATCGCAACTTAGTGATCGCTAAAGGGGCGAGGACTTCCGGTTTAGACGTAAAGACTTTTCCTCCCCACGATCATTTGGGAGAAAATGCGAGGGCGCTTTGGCCTCTGGTTGAAGGAAACAGTGAACAGGCTCAGGCAATGTCCGAGTACTTACATCGATTTATGGTGATGAACGGAAGCTTAATCACCAGCCGGGGTCTACGCTATGGGCTGTGGGTCTGGGGGCAGTCCGTTATGCCGGAATGGCCTGATTTTTTCGCACTTCATGGAATTTCGGGAGCTATGGTAGGGTCTATCGAGACCGTGCGAGGAATAGGCAAGGCATTGAAGATGGATGTTCCTCATATCCAGGGAGGAACAGGAGACGTGGATACAGATCTGGGGGCTAAGCTCCGAACGGGAATCAGGTTGATCAGAGACCACGATTTTGTCTGTATCCATATCAACGGAGCGGATGAGGCGGCTCATCGCTGTCAAGGCAAGCAGAAGGCCGAGTTTTTAAAAAAGATTGATGAGGAGCTGATCGGCCCGCTGGCGGACTATCTGTCAGCGGAGAAGATAGCGCACAGGCTGTTAATCTGTGGAGATCATGCTACCCGTTCTAGGGATGGAAAGCATGCGCTAGATCCAGTACCTTTCATATTAGCTCAGCTAGGTGGGGAGCAGGAGAACCTTCGAGAGAAGGGAGAAAGGCAGCATCTTAAAGAGTTTCTTTGGGAGAAACCTGCTGGAACAGGGGTGGGGTTAACTGCAGAAGAAGGATTGGGCCGCTTAATAAAGGAGTGAGGAAGATGAAGGCCAGACCGATTATGATTCAGGGTACCATGTCCAATGCCGGTAAGAGTTTGGTCACGGCAGGTTTATGCAGGATTTTCAAGCAAGACGGATACCGGGTGGCTCCTTTCAAATCACAAAATATGGCCCTTAATTCTTTTATTACAAAAGAGGGCCTGGAAATGGGACGGGCCCAGGTGATGCAAGCAGAAGCTGCCGGGGTGGAACCGAGTGTTAAGATGAATCCGGTTTTGTTGAAACCTACCAGTGATCAAGGGTCTCAAGTGATCGTTAATGGGGAAGTCTGGGGCAATATGACGGCTCAAGAATATTATCGTTGTAAAGAGAAGCTAATTCCCCATATCATGAAAGCGTATGAGTCTTTGGCAGAGGAGAATGATATTATTGTTTTGGAGGGAGCCGGCAGTCCTGCTGAGATCAATCTGAAAGCCCAGGATATTGTGAATATGGGGATGGCTAAAATGGTGGATGCTCCTGTCCTGTTGGTAGGTGATATTGACCGGGGAGGAGTTTTCGCTTCTTTGCTGGGCACTTTGATGCTCCTTGATGAAAATGAGCGGGCCAGAGTGAAAGGTACTGTCATCAATAAGTTTCGGGGAGATTTAAAGATTCTGGAACCTGGTCTGGAAGAATTGAAGAAGCTCACCGGTGTGCCTGTCCTGGGAGTGGTTCCTTATCTGGATGTAGATCTTGACGATGAGGATAGTTTGTCCGAGCGTTTGGAACGACGGGATGCTCCCGCCTTAATTGACATTGTAGTCATCCATCTGCCCAGGCTGTCCAATTTTACTGATTTCCACCCGTTTGAAATGGTGCCTGGGGTTTCTCTCCGCTATGTGAAAAAAGCAACCGATCTGGGAGCTCCTGACTTGATTATTATTCCCGGCAGCAAGAATACCATGAGTGATTTGGGTTGGCTCAGGCAAAATGGCCTGGAAGCTTTGATTCTTAAGGCCCAAGAAAAGGGAACGGTAATTATGGGGATCTGCGGGGGCTATCAAATGTTGGGAAAAAAACTGTCCGATCCTTATCATGTTGAACACGGTGGGGAAATGGCCGGGATGGGACTGTTGGATGCCGAGACAGTTTTCAGTGATCAAAAAGTGCGTACTCAGGTGAAAGGCAGATTCAGGTTTCTTCCAGGTCCATTGGCTGCATTAGCGGGAAAAGAAGTTTTCGGCTATGAGATTCATATGGGAAATACCCTGAATTTGGGAGAGTGTTTGCCTTTGAGTGACATTACAGGTGTAGCGGGTTTAAGCGGGCGGAAAGAGGATGGCTTGGTTAATAGGCAGGGTACGGTAATAGGTTCATATCTGCATGGCCTTTTTGATTCAGAAGATTTTGTAAAGAGTCTAATTCTCTCTTTGATGAAACGGAAAGGGATTGAGGGGGCAGAGATTAGGGAAAAGTTTGATCTGCTTCGCTATAAGGATGAACAGTATGAGCGGTTGGCTGCCGCTTTGCGCAAAAGTTTGGATATGAAGCAGGTTTATGATGTTTTAGCAGAGCGGTAGACTTTTTGCATAGATAGAGGGGGGCTGCCGGTGAATCAGGGGCTGGTGCATATTTATTGCGGGGACGGTAAGGGTAAAACCACCGCTGCTCTGGGATTAGGGTTGAGGGCCAGCGGCCGCGGTCTAAAAGTTTTGTTGGTTCAGTTTTTAAAGTCTGGGGATACGGGAGAATTAACTGCGGTGGAGAAGTTGGACGGATTCAGGATTATCCGTGGCAAAGGGGGACGGCATTTCTCCCCGGCCATGTCGGAAGAAGAAAAAAACGAGACAATCCGCCTTCACAATATTAATTTAGAGTTGGCCATTGCGGAGGCTGGTAAGGAAGCTTGTGATCTTCTCATATTGGATGAAGTCATTGGTGCAGTGAACAAAGAAATGTTGAATCGGGAAAGATTAATTGAGTTTATTAAAGCCAAGCCTTTCGGTTTGGAGGTGGTTTTGACAGGGCGGAACCCGGATCAGGAATTGCTGGCTTTGGCTGATTATGTATCGGAGATAAGAAAAGTAAGACATCCATTGGATCGAGGTATTGGAGCCAGAAAGGGTATTGAGAAGTAGGCTGGGGAAAAGAAGCAGCCGAAAAAGGGAGGAAGGAATATGTCAGATCAGATCGATAAGATTCTCCCTGAGGAGATCGAAAAACGAAGTTTTGAAATCATCAGTCAAGAGTTGGGGAACCGCAAGTTCGACCCTCAGGAAGAGCCGGTGATAAAGAGAGTGATCCATACTACGGCAGATTTTGATTATGCTGATAATTTATTTTTCTCTCCCGGTGCGATAGAGCAGGGACTTAAGGTCATAAAAGGGGGCGCTTCCATTGTGACTGATACTCAGATGGCAGCGGCAGGTATTAATAAAACGGTTTTAAAAAACTGGGGCGGCCAGGTGTATTGTTTTATGTCAGATCCGGATGTGGCAGAGGAGGCCAGGAAGCGTAAGGTGACAAGAGCTGTGGTTTGCATGGAGAGGGCAGCATGTCTGGAAGGCAAACTGATCATTGCCTTGGGTAACGCACCGACGGCGTTAATCCATCTTTATCAATTGATTCAGCAAGGCAAAATCCTACCGGAGCTGATCATTGGTGCTCCGGTAGGATTTGTGAATGTGATTGAATCAAAAGAGTTGATTGTGCAGGCTCATGTCCCTTGTATCGTTGCCCGGGGAAGAAAGGGAGGAAGCAATGTGGCGGCGGCTATATGCAATGCTCTGCTTTACCAGAGTATTAACCGAACGCTATAGGGCTTGTTAATTAATATTATTTTATTGGATAACTCTGCGCGCTCCAAGATAACGGCTTGACCAATAGGAATAGGTGATATCGTCATAAGCCACTCCATAGGATGAGGAGTCAATCATTACCCCATTACCGATGTAGATGCCTACATGAGAAGCACCGGAAGTATAAGTATGGAAGAACAGCAGGTCTCCCGGTTTCAAATTACTATAGGCAACAGGGGTGCCTTCATTATATTGCATTTCTGAAGTTCGGTTGAGGTTGATGCCGAAATGCTTGTAGACATATTGCACGAAGCCGGAGCAGTCAAAACCAGGAGATGGAGTGGTTCCACCCCAGACATAGGGAGTTCCTAAAAATTGTTCGGCAAATGCAATGAGAGCCTGGGTACTTTGATCGATTTTGACAGGAGTGGTGATTCCGGTGCCTGGATCATTGGCACCCGGATTAATTCCGGCCGCCTTCCCAGCTTCATCCAGTTGACGTTCCAGGTTTTCCTGGGCGATCAATTGTTCGACTGAATTGATCCGCCCTTGCAATTGACTAGAGGCAGCAAGATCTTGCTTTTTTTGGGTGGAGAGTTGAGAGAGGGAGCTTTGCTCTTTTTGCATAGCTACTTGTAAGGCCTGTTGACTGGATTGTTTTTCCTGTAAAGCGGCGGCCAGTTCATTATTCTTTTTTTCAATATCGCTTTTTTGCTGAACCAAGGACTGATTTAATGAAGCGATTTCTTCATGAAGCTGGTCATAATAAGTTACAATATAATGAAGTTCGTCAATTCGGGTAACCAATTCAGTAATACTTTTAGATTTAAACAGCACCTCTAAGTATGAAGAAATACCATTTTCATAATAACTTCTCAGCAAACCACCCAACTGTTCTTCATGTTGAACTTTTTCAGCTTCCAGTTCCTTCTGCTTGAGATTCAAGGCTTGAATTTCTTTTTCCTGCTCAGTGATGCTGGTCTGATAACGGGTAATACTGTCATTTAAGACCTGAATTGACTGTTTCATTGCGAAAACCTGAGCCTCTGCCTGCTTTTCCTTGGCAGCCTCACTGGCAATCTGTGAGTCAAGCTGACTGCTTTGTGCTTTATATTGATCTAATTTCTGCTGCAAATCTTCGGCAGCCACAGCTTTGGGAAAAGTGACGGCAGTCAGAGATAAAGTGCAGGCAATTACAAAAATTCTTTTAGTGAAAATTTTCATCTTATTCTCCTTATTACAGTGAATGGCATTTTTTTGACAGGATATATGTTTAATGATAACATAAAAACCTACTCTTAATGAGCCGATATGCCAAAATAGCGTTAAAAAAATTAGCGAAAATTAGAGAATTCAAGGTATCTCCTTGACAGCCTTTTTATCTTATGATAGATTATTTTAGTAATGACTTAGATTGTGATACTTTGGGTACTTAGGGAGGTGTGAAATATGCGTGTTGGCATTACTTTAGCATGCACAGAGTGCAAACAACGGAATTATGCAACTAATAAGAATAAAAAGAATAATCCTGATCGGTTAGAAGTGAAAAAGTACTGCAAGTTCTGTAAGACTCACACCGCTCATAGGGAAACCAAGTAATTTTTTTTTGCACAAAACTTTTCCAATTACACGCCAGGATGCGTTGTTGATTCATGATAGAGTCAAAAAAAAGCGCTATTTCGTATTATTTTAAGGATGTGATGGGATGGGCGCAGTGAAAAAAACAGAAGCTGCACCTAGCAAAGGTGCACAAATGGCAGATTTCTTTCGTGGCGTTTGGAGCGAACTGAAAAAAGTTCATTGGCCTGGCCGCAAACAGGTGATTGCTTATACAGGAGTTGTACTGATTACGGTGGCATTTGTCTCTTTGCTGCTATGGTTAGTTGATAGCGGATTAAGTGCAATTATGTCCAGAATTTATTAATTCCTTTGTTTGCTCTGTATGGAGAGGAAAAAATGCCATAAATTTTCCGCAGGGAGGATGGGTCTGAATACAGACTCTCACGAAAGATGGCGAAGAATTGGTATGTGATTCACACTTATTCCGGTTACGAGAATAAGGTCAAAACAAATTTAGAAAAAAGAGTAGAATCCATGAGCATGGAAGATAAGATCTTTCGTGTTCTTGTTCCTATGGAAGACGAGATTGAGATCAAAAACGGGAAGAAAAAGGTTGCTAAGCGCAAGGTTTTTCCCGGCTATGTGCTCGTCGAAATGGAAATGACGGATGACTCTTGGTATGTTGTGCGCAATACGCCAGGTGTGACCGGATTTGTAGGAACAGGCGCAAAACCGATTCCTCTGCTGGAGCATGAGGTTGTGAGCATTTTGCGTCAGATGGGTCTGGAAGACGTCCGCCTAAAGGTGGATTTTGTTGTGAACCAAAATGTGAGAGTTACGGCAGGTCCTTTTAAGGATTTCATCGGATCGGTCCGGGAAATTTTAGAAGATAAGGGCAAGCTGCGTGTCACTGTTTCCATGTTCGGAAGGGAAACTCCTGTCGAACTGGAATTTACTCAAGTTGAGAAGATTGATTGATCATAATTATCTTAGCAAGGAGGTGTAAGCAATGGCAAAGAAAGTAGTTGGTATGGTAAAATTGGCGATTACAGCAGGTAAGGCTACACCGGCACCTCCGGTTGGTCCGGCACTCGGTCAGCATGGAGTCAACATTATGGGCTTCTGCAAAGAATATAATGAGCGCACAAAAGACCAAGCGGGTCTGATTATTCCGGTTGAAATTACTGTTTATGAAGATCGTTCATTTACCTTTATTACAAAAACACCGCCGGCTTCAGTATTATTGAAGAAGGCAGCCAACATTCAATCCGGTTCCGGTGAGCCTAACCGTAAAAAGGTGGCTAAGGTAACCAAAGCTCAGGTTAAGGAAATCGCTGAGCTGAAGATGAAAGATTTGAATGCGGCCAGTGTTGAAGCAGCAATGCGGATGGTTGAAGGAACAGCTCGTTCCATGGGCGTCGAGATTGCTGAGTAAAATTAAGATTGTGGGAGGGTAATGCCCGCATCACCACAAGGAGGATTAAGAATGGCTAAACATGGTAAAAGATATACGGAGGCTGCTAAAGCGTTTGATGCTAATGCCCTCTTTGAGCCTGCCGAGGCATTAAAAATTGTTAAAGAGAATGCCAAGGCAAAATTTGATGAAACCATTGATGTGGCTTTCAAATTAGGTATTGACACCCGTCATGCCGATCAGCAGATTCGCGGTGCGGTGGTGCTCCCTAACGGTACAGGTAAAACCCGTACGGTATTGGTTTTTGCCAAAGGGGAAAAAGCCAAGGAAGCAGAAGCAGCCGGTGCGGACTTTGTTGGTGCAGAAGATATGATTGCTAAAATCGAGCAGGGCTGGTTTGGTTTTGACGTAGCGGTTGCTACTCCTGATATGATGGGTCTTGTAGGTAAATTAGGCCGTGTGCTCGGTCCTAAGGGCTTGATGCCAAACCCCAAGACAGGTACCGTATCTCCGGATGTAACCCGTGCGATTAAAGAAATCAAAGCCGGTAAGATTGAGTATCGTGCTGAAAAAGCAGGTATTGTTCACGCTCATATCGGTAAAGCTTCATTTGATGTAGAAAAGCTGTTGGAAAACTACAAGACTTTGGCAGAAGTAATTCTTAAAGCCAAACCGGCTGTTGCCAAAGGACAATATGTCCGCAGTATTAGCGTTTCATCAACGATGGGACCTGGTGTAAGCATCAATCCGTTAAAAGTGCTTTAAGATCTTTTTGATGAGTCAAGTCATTGCTTGACAAAGCTTGTCATATAGGATAAACTGCAACAAGAATTGAATAGATTTCCGCTGTAGACAGCAGGGGCTGAAAAGCTTAATTACCTGCCGAGGTTGGGAAGATTAGCCGGACGTATAACTATGGCATTCTTAACCTCTGCAGCAGCGGAGGTTTTTATATTGTTGCGGAATGGTGGAAGGAGGTGCCCATATTGCCTAATATTGAAGAAAAAAGTAAAGTGGTTGCTGAGATCAAAGAAAAGCTGCAAAGCTCTTCGACAGTTGTTTTAGCTGATTATCGCGGATTAACGGTAGCTCAGGTGACCCAATTGCGCGCTCAGATGCGTGAAGTTGGCGTTGACTATCGTGTATTGAAGAATACATTAGTCCGTCGGGCTGCTGATGAAGTTGGTATTACCGGACTGGATACTTTCCTGGAAGGACCGACTGCCGTAGCTTTCAGTACTGATCCGGTTGCACCTGCAAAGGTTTTATCTGAGTTCGCCAAGAATACTAAGGTAAAGACTTTTGCTATCAAAGCCGGTATCGTGGAAGGTAAGGTTGTAGGACCGGAAGGAATCAAAGCATTGGCAGATTTGCCGTCCCGCGAAGTGCTTCTCACTCAGGTGGTACGCGGAATGCAGGCTCCTTTGGCTGGCATGGCCAATGTACTTCAAGGATCGATCCGCAAACTTGGATATGCTCTGGAAGAAGTGCGTAAACTCAAGGCTGCTCAATAAGAGGGTTAGCTAAGCAAAGTAATAAAATCAAAAATAATTTGATTTATATTTAAGGAGGAAATTTATAATGTCTAAAGTTAATGAAATTTTGGAAGCCGTAAAAGGCTTAACCGTACTCGAATTATCTGAATTGGTGAAAGCATTCGAAGAAGAATTCGGCGTGAGCGCATCCGCTCCTGTTGCTGTAGCTGCTGCTCCTGGCGCTGCCGCTGCTGCTCCTGCTGCTGAAGAACAAACTGAATTTGACGTTGTATTGGCAGCTGCTGGTGCTTCCAAGATCAACGTAATCAAAGTTGTACGCGAAGTAACCGGACTTGGTCTGAAAGAAGCTAAAGATCTGGTTGACAACGCTCCGAAGCCGGTTAAAGAAAAGGTTGCCAAAGATGAAGCTGAAGCTATCAAAGCTAAGCTCACTGAAGCTGGAGCTACTGTCGAAGTTAAATAAGCTTTTTGACTTATTTAACAGGGCGTCTTCTTTGCAGAGGACGTCCTGTTTTTATTTAGTGTCGGTACTTTTTTGAGAAAAGAGGGGAAAGACATGAGTGAAATAACTATTTTAAAAGTACAACTCGGCTATGGTGAAATGATCAATATCATCTATCCGGTGGTTTTAAAGTCTGAAAAGGAGATGGTGCTGATTGACTGCGGATATCCCGGTTCATTGCCCAAGTTCAAAGAAGCTGCCCTCACGCAGGGAGTCAACCTGGACGATATGACTAAGGTTATTATCACGCATCATGATTATGATCATATGGGGGCACTGGCAGAGATTAAGAGTACATATCCTCAGGTTCAAGTATTGGCCCATGCCAATGAAGTTCCTTATATTCAAGGGGAGAAGGGATCCCTGCGCCTGCAGCAGGCAGAAGGGATGTATGATTTTTTGCCGGAGGATCAGAAGGAGGGGGCCAGGGCTCTTCAGCAGATGTTTGCGTCTGTCAGTCCGGCTCGCGTGGATGCTTTCCTTAACGACGGCGATCGGTTACCATGGTGCGGCGGAGTGGAGGTTATTGCTACTCCCGGTCATATGCCTGGCCATATTTCCCTGTACCTGAAAAAATACCGAACCTTGATTTCAGGTGATGCTTTAGCCATCCAGGGCGGTATGTTGGGAATTGCTAATCCTGAATACACCCTGGACATGGAAGGGGCTAAACAGTCGGTCCGCCGGTTAGCTGAATACGATATTGATAAGATCATATGTTATCACGGCGGGATTTTTGATCATGAGGTAAAAGAAAATTTGCAACGGATTGGGATGGAATAAATGGAAGATGTTATTGAAGTAAATGAAGAACCGGCTAGCTATATCCTTGTACAAAAAGAAATCCGGGAAAAAGGGAAAGGTTATTTTCTACTCAAAAAGGTTCAGCCCCCGATGACCGAGAGGGTCATCAAGGAGGGGATTCGTCACTTGCTGGAGGCGGGATCAGAAAAAATCTACTTTGCTTGTACAGATGAAAGTATAAAGTTGTCCCAGACTTCTTTCAAAGTGGGAGAATATGAATTCAAATTTTACGGTGAAATGGACTATATGGAAAAAACATTCGACTCTCATGATATTGGTGCAGATGAAAAGGATTTATTGTTAGAGAGACTCACGGACAAAAACTGCCACAGGTTTAAAGAAATCTATAATCAATGCTTTTTTCATGTACCTAATTCAGAAACTTATACGGATGAGAATATCAAAGAACTATTAAAATCAAATATGAATAACGCAATGCAGGTCGGGCTCATTTTCAGAGGAGAAGATGAGATTGGCATGTATGAAATTTCTTTTGCCAAGAAAGTGCCTGAAATCGCGGCTATTGGAATTGCGGAAGAAGAGAGAGGAAAAAGGTGGGGATTCAAAGCTTTGAATCTGCTGCTCCGGACTTTGGGAGAGGGAGGCTTTTGCACAGCAGGTTTGATAGTTTCTACGGCAAACCCTCAAGCTTATTACTTATATAAAAGAGTTGGCTTTCAGAAACAATATACCCAGTCAAGGTGGTATACCCTTGAATCTGTTCCCAAATTAAGCCTTCAGGATAGAACAGTTGAAAATGATTCCGCTCAAAGCTGATCAGGCCTTTATCCCGAATGCGTTTTAAGGAAAGATAGCCGATCTTTTTTTATGTCTTGCCATATTACTGGCTAATAGGTAATATAAAACTGTACAGGCTGAGTTTTTTTGTGGAGGTGTTTGTGCGATTGAACACAAGTGTTCGGACGATGATTCAATCAATACATGCTTCTATGCCTGAAGTTGGTGAAAGTATAGAAAAAAATTACATTATCAGCAGTTATCATCCCAAGGATATCCATCAGGAGCAGATTCTTTTTTGGGGTGATCTGACTGATACTGTGCATTATCCTATACTCAATATTAACCATGAACAATTGCTGCTTAAAGCCCGGAGAGCTTTAGTACCTGAGATTTTGGAAAGATGGAAAAAAGCCTATCGTGACTATTCTAATTTTTGTGACTTGGTTATTTCTTCGGTTACCAAAAATTTGCTGGAAACTTTTCTTGATATTGCGATGAAGGAAGAAGACCAAACGCAGCCTTATAGGAGATCATATTTACGGCTGTATTATGACCCGGCAAAACAAAGAAATATTGCCGCTCTATCACCCGATTTAGTACATAAAGTTCAGAGCACAGTGCAGCGGCAGATATCAGACACCATGGACAGGGAAAGAATTTGGGACGACATGGTAGAATGGAATTGGGAATACTCTATCCCCTGGGCCCTCAACATCATGGTGAACAGAGTGAGGCTTGATTACAACCTGGAAAAAGAGGATTCAAGATGGAGTCATGATCTTAACTATATTATCTGCCGGGGCAATGCTAAAAACAGCACCGGAAGTCAAGTTAGAGCATACCAACAGGGAGTGATTCATGCCTTTAATCAGAGATTCGATTTATCTCATAAATCCATTTCGGAGATAGAAGCTTTTTTGGGTATCGAAAACTCAACGCGTAATACAGGACGACTACTGAAATACCTGCCCGAAGAGTCAGGTTATCTTACCACAAGCACGAGTGCCCTTTATCAGCAATTGCGAACGGAGATTGGTGCCGGAGGATTTGGTGTTTCCCTGGATCAGCCCTGGCTTACGGCTAGCCTGAATAATTTTAAGGGGACCGTTAAAGGATTGGCCCAAATCAGGCTCTCTGCAATTGATTCAATCAACAATGAAGAAGAGCTGAAGGCCTGCCTGATGCGGCAGCAAGAAATTGCAGCTGCCATGGATGACGAGACAGCAGATGTGCTGGATATTATTTTTCATATCTGGCTCCAATCCGTGCGTCACCCTGAGGAAATGATTATAATCACGGCCGATGATTTTTTGCGGATGCGCGGCTTGATGGAGCAAAAGGGCGGTAATGGACGCCGGGGAGGCTATAAACAGGAATGGCGCGGGCGTATTGCCCGTCATATGGAAATCCTTAAATATATTTGGATTGATGCCGAGCACCAAACCTTAAAAGGAATTAATTCCAATGGTTGTTCATTGCAGAAAATGGGACGGGAATTGGTGACCGGAAATTTACTGGAATTCAATGCCCATGCTATAAGCGCTGTCAAGGAAAACTCCGATCAATATATTTGGTGTGTGCGGCCAGGGGATATGTTTGCCCAGACCTTAATGGGACCAGGTCGGCAAACCGGCCTTTTGCCCCAGCAAGCACTCAGGTTTGACCCTTACCGGCAAAACCTGGAGAAGAGAGCCGCCCGCTATTTCTCCTGGCAATGGAGAAACAGGCAAAAGGAGTTAAATTATCTTAAAGCCATTCGTGTACGCACCATTATGGAAGGAATAAGAATGGATTTTAACTATTCTCGTCCGGCCAAGACCATTGAGCGTTTTGAAAAAATGCTGGATACTCTGCATGAACATGGCTTGATCCAGGGATGGCAATATCTAGGATCCTATAGTAAATGGCAAAAATGGCTTGAGCTCTCCGTCATTGTTGAGCCTCCTCAGAAAATTGTGGATCATTATCTGAGAATAAGAAGCTATGGCAAGAAAACACTTCAAATGGATGGCATGAAGCGGAAGAATGATAACGGGTTTAACGCTCAGGAACTTAAAAGAGTTCGTTTGGCCAGGAATCTCACTCAAATGCAAGTAGCTGAGCAATTGGGCATTGATCAAACGACACTCTCCCGGATTGAGAACGGAAGGGCAATTCCTGGCTTTAAATTACTTGATCAGATTAATAAATGGATGGTTTAAAATCTAAACACGGTTATCCTACTCACAAAGTGGGTCCAGAGATTGTTGACGACAGTATGTCAGCAATCTTTTTAATTTATAAGTACTATCTCATGGCAGCATAAAGCCTACCCTATCATCTCCGAAAGCCTACCTTATCATGACGAAAAAATCAACTGGTCTGGCACCAGATAAGGAGTATGCATTCTTTATAATACTTATTATATATACCAAATTCATTAAACCGGAGGTCAAATGCTTCAATGTTATATTTTAGCTGTTAAGGAATGAAGCGAGCATTCATGAAGCAAGTTTGATTATTTAAATGGGGGAATGTATTTATGGCCATGAACAGAAGAGATTTTATCAAAGGAGCAGGAGCGGCGCTGGCGGCCGGCGGAGGTCTATTAGCTGGGTTCGCAGGAACTACTCCTATTGCTGCCGCTGCTACTCCCGACACATGGGACTATGAAGTTGATGTAGTGGTCGCAGGCGGGGGCAACGGTGGGCTCTCTGCAGCCGCATCTGCAGCGGAGGAAGGGAAAAGTGTGATCCTGGCTGAAATCAGTGGATTTCTGGGTGGCGGTTCCGCCTATTCAGGTGGAACGATTCATTGCTGGGGTCTGCAAAACTGGGAAGAGTATAATAAACATACCGAGGGGCTCCATGATCAAGTTATAGCTAAGACTTATGTGGAAACATTCAGGAACACCTATATCCCTTGGCTGAGGGGTAACGGCATTCCTCTTACAAAACTTTCGTCCGGCAGGGGATATAACCAGGATTGGCAAATGGGCTCAGGAGAGCAGGGCTATTTGAAGCACAAAGCTTACTTTGACGCTCTGGCTAATTTCATAACCAGCAAGGGCGGGAAGATCATGACCAAGACCAGGGTACTGCGTTTAGTTGCCGATGATCAGGGAGCGGTCCTGGGAATTGAAGCCAAAACCGAAACGGGCCGCATTTTTATCAAAGCCAAGAAGGGCGTAATTTTAGCTACCGGTGGTTTCGAGAACAATAAAGGATTGATGGCTCATGCCATGCCTAACGGAGAAATGACCCGCGTCATGGCCGTACCTTACAGCACGGGTGACGGTATGCTGATGGCTCAGGGAGTAGGAGCCATGACAACCGGAAGCTTTTCCACTTTTTCTGGAGTGCTGTGCGCTGTAGCCCCCGGGCCGCAGACTGAGGAAATTCCCGAACTTTACGAAAAGTACAGGGCAGGTGATCCGGCTAGCTTACCGGGACTCGGTAACGGCCGTCCGATTGCTCCGCAATGGTTCGACCCTACTTTTGAAGAAAAGAATACCGCAATTTTAGTTAACCTACAAGGCAAACGCTTTATGGATGAATCCTCCCC
>JAEWCM010000091.1 GCA_023390635.1 Bacillota bacterium | reverse complement strand
TACCTTGGTCATTTTTGCTATCATCGGAATATCAATATTGCCAGGAATTGTTACCTATTTAAAAAACAGGTAAATCAACCCTTTTTTCCTGTCTCTTCAGCCGTTCTTCACGAACAAGCTGTGCCTTGTAAGGCTTTTGGAGAGTATGGTACGTTTGTTCAAGCATTTTTAAACATTCTTCGTATTCCAGAGAATCATGGGATCTCTTTGTCAATGTACCATAGGTTTGCAGAAGAAAATTCAAAGCTATGGAAGCATTCTGTTCAGACAAATAGGCTTTTGCCTTGCTATTGAGCCAGAATGCTAATAGAAGTGAGTCTCCTTGCCCTGCCATGAGAGAAGGGAGTTCACGGATCAAAGCGATAGCCTTTTCATTTTGTTTTATCCGGAGGTAGGTGTCAGCCATTTCCAATAGAGCGTAACAGAGCGCACGGTTTTCCATACATCGGGTAGTACGCTTGACTGCCAGTTCAAACAGATATAAGGCCCTTTGATATTTGCCAATCTCTTTATAATATAATCCTAAATTCACATAGAGCTCTGATTTGCCTAAATTTGTTTTGAACAGTTTGGCAAAATGATATCCTTTCAAGATATATTCACGAGCTTTAACAAAATCTTTTTCGTCAATTGCTATTTGGGCTAAAGAGGAAAGGGCGGAAGGGGTAACTGCACACTCTTGATCCTTCAGAGCCAAATGATAATAGTTTTTAGCCATTTCTAAATGTCCCAGCCGTCTCATTAAGGTACCGATGTTAATATAGGTCATGGCTGACAGTGGTCCATTCGGCCATAAGCAGATGCTTTCCTTCAAGTTCAGGAAAGCATCTTTATATTTGCCCAGCAAGAGATAAGCGGCACCCCTTGTGCTGTAGATCCGGGAAATAAAGCATTGTTCAAGACTGCTTTCATTATGAAGTTCTAATACTTTTGCAGAATCGGCAAGTGTTTTAGTGACTAAGCCTTTTCCAAGAGTACGCATACTTTCATACCAGGTGAGAATAAGATTTTTCATATGAGTGGCAGGAAAAGTCCGAATAATTTGGATTGATTCCTCCAATATGCTTGATTTATCCTCCCCACGAGCATAGAGAGCAGCATAACTGTACTGTTCCAGGGCATAGTCATTTAGATTTTGCCTTGTACATAGTTTCCCCAAAGAGAGATAGGCTTCTGAGATGCTCATCGTGTCTTGCAATGCAGACCTAAGCATCTGCAAAATGTCAGGCAGTTGCTTGGAGTACAGGTTTAAAATGTGTTTAGGACTTACGTTAAGCCTATAGATATTAAAGTCTGGCAGATACTCCATAAGTGGATTAAGGATCGGTCGGCTCCCGGATAGTACACGGGCAATCGATTCAGGAAGCTCGCCATTATAAAGTGAGGCAGCCAGCAGTATTTTTACTTGTTCTTCGGTTAGAGGATTTTTCATAATACCGTCCAAATAATTCTGCTCATAAGCAGCAAAAAAAGCAGCAATTTTCTCCAAAGATAATTGTTCTTTTCTCTTTAAATGATGAATAGTTTCTGTTTGTTCCTGGGTGGGAATATTCCAGCGTTTGAGAGTCAGCTCTGTGGCCTCCAGATCAATTGCTGAATTAAGGGAAAATGGAGTTTCGCTTAAGAGATCCTTAACGGAAATATTAAGTTCCTCAGCGATACGCAGCAAAATCGTGTGACTCATGTTACTACGCTTGCCTGAAATAAGCAAAGATAAATACCCCTTGCTAATGCCACATTGTTTGGCCAGCTGGGTTAGGCTAATATTTCGATCTTTACAGATAGACAAAATATCAGAAATCATGTGATCAGCCCTTTAAATATTTTTTACTGCTAAAAGGAAGGTGGACAGAGCTAGTCCACTTTGAATTTACTAATTCCTTCATTTAGCTGTTCTGATAAATCATTTAAGGTAGCTGCAGTTTGGGCAACCATATCAATGGCTGAGGCAGTTTGTTCCATTGAGGCAGTGACTTCTTGTGAGGCAGCGGCCGTTTCCTCAGAGATAGCAGATACGTTACTGATCATAGTAACAAGCTGTGAGCTGTTTTCAGAAAGTACGACTGTATTTTGACTAATCGATTGTATCTGTTCAGTAATCGAAGCTATATTATCGGAAATATGGGTGAATGCAATATTTACTTGATCAACAGCGGATGTCTGAGCCTGACTTTGCTGAGAAACATCGCTCATAATTTGAACAGCAAGAGTACTTTCGTTCTGAATATCTTCAATTATTGTCTTGATTGTCTCTGCAGATTCCGCAGATTGTTCAGCTAGTTTGCGGATTTCATCCGATACCACGGCAAAGCCACGTCCTGCTTCTCCTGCTCTGGCTGCTTCAATTGCCGCATTAAGAGCCAGTAGATTGGTTTGTCCGGCTATATCGGTAATCGTTGTAAGAATCATCCCGATGGCTTTGGACTTTTCATCAAGAGAACGAATGGCTGAATCAATACTGTCGACAGATGCCTGGTTTTTTTGAGTTTGTTCCATCAAAAAGCGAAGAGTCTGCGTACCTTGCTGGTTGGCAATACTGATGTTTTCCGAAGCTTTAAGTGTATGTTCAGAGCGGGAGACAAATTCCTTTAATCTGTCATCCATAGCACTTACCATAGCCTGTCCTTGATCTGCGGCTGTCGCTTGATCAGAAGCTCCTTTGGCAATTTGGTTAACCGTAGCGGTCACTTCCTCTGTAGCAGCACTGGTTTGCTCTGCATTGGCAGCTAATGTCTGTGCAGAACCACTAAGATGAATAATAGTATTTTTTAAACCACCCATTAATGTATCAAGATCATTGACCATCGTGTTAAGAGATTGACTTAATATACCGATTTCATGGTTGTTTTTTACGGAGGTCCGTACGGTAAAATCTCCTGCGCCGATAAGTTTTGTTTCTTCGACAATGGTTTTCAGGGGTTTGGTAATAGACTTAGACATAAACATACCGAAAATAATGGCCAAAATAGCAGCAATAATACTGCTGATCAAGGTTTGATGCCAGATTCCGGAAGTGGCATCTTTGGTTTCATTGAAACTCAAGTCGCCGATAAAAATCCATCCTGTTTTTTTCGAAGTAGAAAAGACACTAAATCTTTTCTCTCCGCTGACAGTATAATCGACAGTTCCTGAACTTTTTTCCTTCATGGCCTGTTTTAATTTTGGGATATCAAGCTCCTTCCCTAATAGAGCGGAATCAGGATGAACCATTACTACACCGCTTTTGTTAGTCAGCATCACATGACCGTCAGTGCCAATCTTGGTATTGCCGATAATTGAAGTGAGCGTTTGGAGGGAGACATCAATCCCGATAATGCCGACAAAACTGCCTTGACCGTCAACCACAGGGGCAGCGGCAGTAATGACTAATTGCTGTGTGGCAGTATCAACATAGGGATCGGTCCATACAAGTTTGCGTTCTTTTGCCGCCTCTTCATACCAAGGACGGGAAGTTGGATCGAAACCCGCTGGGAGTTCGGCAGAAGGGTAGACAAGAAATTGCTTTGTGGATGCTACAGCGAGATAAATGTTAAGAGCGTCAGGATGAGATTCTTTATAAGCCTGAAAAACAGATAATATGCTATTCCCGCTGACATTCATTACTTCAGGGCGTTTGCTTAAGTCGGTAAGATCAATCTCCAGACTGCGCATGAACATGGAAGAAACTTGCTCAATATCACTCAAAGATTGAAAGGTTGTATCTTTGAGTTCATTGATTAATGCATGATTAGCATTATTGTAATTAAGTAAGCCCAAAATGGCAGTTGGAACGATAGCGATAATGAGAATAATGGCTAAGATTCTCCGGGTAATTGTAAACCTGAATGTCAAATTAAATCCTCCTTACAGTTTGTAAATCGAGTTGGCTAACTAAAGTATAATTTGGGTTTACTAATTGATAGTCTGATTAAGCTGAATAACGGTTAACATGAGCTGATCTTCCGGAACCGGTGCACTATAATAATAGCCTTGAAGCTGATCACAGTCATATTGGCGTAAAAACTCCAATTCCTGCCTTGTTTCTACGCCTTCGGCAATTACCTTTAAGCCCAGACTATGAGCCAAACGGATAATTCCAATCACAACCTTAGCTGCATTATCACTATTAAGTGAGCGAATAAAGCTTTGATCAATTTTCAATGTGTCGATAGGCAAATGCTGCAAGTAGCTTAATGAAGAAAAACCTGTACCGAAATCATCGATTGAGATCTTGATGCCAGCTTTGCGCATATCTATTAAAGTATTAAGGGTGTGTTTTGTGCTGTCCATGAGCAAGCTTTCGGTAATTTCAATATGCAGACGATTAGGTTCTAAATTATAATCCCTGAGGATAGAGGAAATAAGGGAAGCAAGTCCTTCTTCGCGAAATTGCCGGGCAGAAATATTTACCGAGATCCATTGTAAAGGATAACCAGAGCTGATTAAATGAGAGGCAAAGGCGCAAGATTGGCGCAATACCCATTCACCGATAGGCACTATGAGGCCTGTTTCCTCAGCAAGGGGAATAAAGTCATTGGGAGGAACCAGGCCATCCTGTAATGATTTCCAACGAATTAAAGACTCAATTCCTTCTACCTGGCCTGAATCAGCATTTACAATGGGTTGATAGAAGAGGACAAATTCGTCTTTTTGCAAAGCTTTACGCAGATGGTTCTCTAAGGACATACGTCGCTCTGCCAAAGTATTCAGAGCCAGTGTGTAAAATTGATAATTATTGCGCCCCTTATCTTTGGCATGATACATAGCTGCATCTGCCTGCTTGATCAGATCGTCAGGATTATCTCCATTCGTGGGGAAGATGCTTATGCCGATGCTTGGGCTAATAAAGACTTCCTGACCATGCAGGGAGAACGGTTTAGCAAATTTGCGGAGAATGAGCTGGGCTAAATTAGAAAGTTGAACTTCATCTGTAACATTGGATATTAGGATGAGAAACTCATCACCGCCATGACGGGCGACAACATTGCCTTCTCCCACCAAAAGAGAGAGACGTTTTGCCACATACAGGAGAAGATTGTCTCCTATCGTATGGCCCAGAGAATCGTTGATAATTTTAAAGCGGTCCAAGTCAATAAAAAGGACAGCCAGTTTTTCTCCTGACAGTTTAGCATCACTGATCGATTGCGTAAGTGATGCATGAAATAATGTCCGGTTGGGAAGACCTGTCAGGGCATCATGATGGGCCTGATACCTAAGTTTCTTGACCAGGTTGCGCTTATCAGTTACATCATGAAATACCAGTACGGCACCGATAATATTGCCGTGACGGTCACGAATAGGCGCGGCAGAGTCTTCAATTGCCCGGGATTGCCCTGATCGGTTAATTAAAATAGTGTTATCGGGCAGATTGACCTCTTTTCCTTTAATGAGGCACAGCTGAGCAGGATTATCCGTGATTTGGCCGTTAATCTCATCCCTGATATTGAAAATTTCTTTCAGATGGTGACCAAGGGCTTCTAAACGGCTCCACCCCGTCAGTTCAGAAGCCTTTTGATTCATATAATCTATAACTCCATCAGGATCAGTGGTGATCACTGCATCGCCGATCGAATCCAAAGTAACCTGAGCCCGCTCTTTTTCCTGCCAAAGGGCTTCTTCGGCCATCTTACGAGGACTAATATCTTCATAGATAGATACCAGCTCGCCGGAAGGAAGCTTATAGGCATGAAATTCCCGCCAGCCGGAAATTCGGTGATCTTGATAAAAGATTGGTCTGAAGTGAGAGGGCTTACCGCTTTGCCATGCTTGACGGTAGAATCTCAGTATACCTGATTCCTCCGCAGCAGGATAGATCTCTTCGACTTTTTTTCCGAGTACCATTTTTCGCGTGATTTGATCGATTTTTTCCGCCGCTCGGTTGAACTCTCTGAAAACGAAAGTCTGTCCTTCGTCAAACACTTCAAAAACGGCCAGGGCATTGGTCATCTGCTGAACCATTACCCGATAGCGGGCCTCACTTCTCTTTAGCTCATCCTGAAATCTTACCCTTTCGCTGATGTCACGGATAATATAGAGGGAGAGTTCTTTGCCGGCAAAATCGTTTGTCAGTACACTCAACTCTACAGGAAAAATAGTGCCTGTTTTGTCCATGTGCTTGGATTGGTACAGATAATTACTTGAGTTGATCATTGGCAGCTGAGAATTTTTTAAATCCTGTATAATTTTTTGCTCTTCGTCATTATCCTTGTCATAATCTCTTTCTGATGAAGGGAGTTCCAAACTAAATAATTCCGGCAGGTGCATGGATAAAAGCTCTTCATGGGAGTAACCGTACATGTTAATGGCGGCATTATTAGCTTCGATAATTTGATCGTCGGATTGAGTAAAGATCATAGCATCTTTAGATTGATCGGCTAAAAAAGAATAGCGTTGTAAGTTCTCGTAATTCTTAGCAAAGCTTAAAGCCAGATTCATCTTAAGGCGAAAATGTTCCAGGTGACTCTGATGTTGAGATAAAAACCCTTCTTCTGAAGATGTATAAAGGACTAAGACGGCAATTTCTTCATTTTGTACGGAAAGAGGCAAAGCAATGACCCAATTTAGACGGTATTTTTGAAAATGTCCGGACCAAGGTAAAAAGTTAGGATTATTTCTTACATCGAAAATCTTGATGACACCTTCACGCAAAGCGGCGCCGGCTGCTCCGTATCCTTCAGGACTTTGATCCCAACGGACATTGAGGTCAATATCGGACATTGCGCCTGCTCGGGCTGTCAGAAATACGGAACCGTCTTTTTCTTTTGTGCCGATCCAAGCGGCAGGATATCCCATTTGGCTAACAAGAGAACTGCAAAGATATTGAAAAATATCGATTAAGGGTTTATTCAATAATATTTTTTGATTAATTTCCCGCAGCAGAATGTCTTCAATCTGTAGATTTTGCTCAGAGGTATTATCAAAAAAGGTTGTAAGGTATTCCTGATCTCCATGCAGGCCTACTAAAAGGCTGGTATGGAGCAAAAGCCAGCGTCGATTCCCATCGGGACCGATGAGGTAGACTTCCGTTTTATGGGTCTCTGGCAAGTGATCAATTGATATTGCCTGATCAGTTCCAGTGGCGTTATCAGTATACATATGGGGGTCAAATTCTCGGAAATTAAGGGAGGCAGCTACCTCCGGGTTACTGTGAGCCTTTTCCAATAACAGTGGCAGCTCCGTCCATTGGAAAGGAGTACCGTCATATAGAAAAGACGGATAAAGATCGTCAGGAAGTTGATCTCCAATCAAGGTATTACAACGTGCGCCAATTAACCAACAGGCCATTTGATTAGCCTGCAAAATTTTGCCTTTGCTGTCCTGGGAGATAATTCCGCCAGAAACTCCTTCGTAAAATTGTTGTAAATAATGCTGATGGCTATCGATCTCTCTTAATTGTTTTTGAGCATGTACTTCGGCATTTTCCAATTCACTGTAAGCTGCTTCCAATTCGGCATGAGCGATTTCCAATTCAGAATACATATCACCTAATTGAGTATGTAGATTTTTTAATTCGATATAATTTTTGGCCAAAGT
>JAEWCM010000086.1 GCA_023390635.1 Bacillota bacterium | reverse complement strand
TTGACCATATTAAAGGAGTGGGAGTGGTAGCCCGCAAATTAAAAATACCTATTTTTGCGACGTCAGGAATTTGGGAAGAAATTGCCGGAGAAACCGGCAAGCTGGCTCCTGAACAACGACAGGAAATTGATTTGAGCATTGAGTGTGCAGGACTGAAAGTTGAGTTGTTTGAAACATCCCACGACAGCCGGGAAAGCTACGGGATGAGGATCGAAAGCCGTGCAGGGGCAAGGCCTTTGTCCGTAGGGATCGCCACCGACAGCGGAATTATTACCCAGGATATGCATACTCATCTGAGGGGATGTGATGGATTAGTGGTTGAGGCCAACCATGATCATGATGCTCTTTGGCAGGGTAGATATCCATGGGCATTGAAAAAGCGTGTCAGTGGAATATATGGCCATCTGGAAAATAAACAGCTGGCCGAAGGACTGTTGGAATGGATTCAGCCGAATACGCAAAGGGTCGTGCTGGCTCATTTAAGTACAGAAAACAACACACCTGAATTAGCTCTGAGCAGTGTGGCAAAGATATTAAAAGACGGAGGAATTCCTCGAAAATATCCGCAGGTGAGGTATAGGGTTGCTCCCCGGTACCAGCCTCATGAATTGATTGTCCTAAGGGAAGAATAATGGCCAGGAGGGATTGAAATGAGCGATTACGATGATCAAGACAGAAATGAATTAGATAATCAGAATACCTATCATTCCGGCATCGATAATTACGGAGATGCGAACTCGAACTCCAATAGCCATGGAGAGACAGGCTCAGGGGATTATTTCAAGAAAGATGATTTAAGCACTTATACCGATTACAATCAGGAAAGCAGCTATAGCAATACCGATCAAAACAGTTCTTACAGCAGCACAAGTACAGCAGGCGACAGTGGTACTACCAACTCTTCTCAGGGTTGGTATGCTACGGGACAAGGATCGGCGCAGAGCAATTACCATTATGTTAGTCCGTCTCCCGCTCCCAAAAGACGCTTCTCCTTTGTTCCTTATGTAGCGATTTCTTTAATCAGCGCTTTACTGGGAGGAATATTATCCATTGGTCTGGTGCCCGCGGTTTATGGAGACAAATTTAATACCGGGAGTACGGCAAAAAGCAATACTTCAACACCGATAGCTATCAGCACCAGCTCGGAGGGATCCAGTACTGCAAGCAATCCTGTATCTCAGATCGCCAAAGCGGTAGGTCCGGCTGTAGTTGGAGTGGCAAACTTCCAAAATCAACGTGGGTTTTTTGGAAGTGCCAGTGGCTTGGCAGAGGTGGGCAGTGGTTCAGGATTTATCATTGATGCCCAAAAGGGCTATATTGTGACCAATTACCATGTGATTGACGGTGCGGAGAAAATTACCGTCAGCTTGGAGGACGGCCGGAACCTGAATGCTAAAGTGATTGGACAGGATTCGCGGAGTGATCTGGCAGTACTGCAAATTGCAGATGCCAGTGAAATCAAGAACCTGACTCAAGTCCAAATGGGAGATTCATCCAAACTTGAGGTAGGTGATTCGGTGGTAGCTATCGGTAATCCCGGCGGTGAGGAGTTTGCACGTTCAGTAACCACCGGTGTAGTCTCGGCTTTGAATCGCTATTTATCTTTAGAAGGAGAGGCTAACTTTAATCTGATTCAAACGGATGCGGCGATTAATCCCGGGAACAGCGGAGGCCCGCTGGTCAACTCCCAAGGACAGGTGATCGGTATCAATTCGGCAAAGAACAGTGAGCAAGATTATGAAGGCATGGGCTTTGCGATCCCCTCCTCGGAAGCATTGCCGATCATTAACCAGCTGATTTCCAAGGGCTATGCCAGCCATGCCGGATTGCAAGTCAGCATTGCCAGTCAATACACGGCTGAATATGCCGCTCAGAGAGGGTGGCCGGAAGGAGCCTATGTGAGCGATGTCAGTGCAGGAGGGGCGGCTGCCAAGGCTGGAATTCAATCAGGGGATATTATCACAAAAATCAATGATCAAACCATCAGCAATTCATTGGATCTGACCCGGCAACTCTTTAAGCTGAATGTGGGAGATACGGTAAAGGTTACCTATTATCGTGACGGGAAAACAAAGGAAGTCAGTGTGACTTTGGCAGAGATTAAATCAGAATAGACTAATGATTAATCGGTCTGAGTTTTAAATTGAAGTAAGAAGCAATTTTTAGAAGAAGTATATGGAGCCGTTCTACAGCAGATAAGGTTTGTGGAACGGCTCTTGTTTTGTTATTCTGTCAGAGAGAGTTTTTAAGATCAGAAGAATTATAAATAGGGAAAGCCAATTGTAAAAGTATACAAAAATTGATTAAGGTGAGAGATTATGCTTCAAATCAATGTGTTATGTGTAGGAAAAATAAAGGAAAAGTATTTGCAGGAAGGGATAAAAGAATACTTGAAGCGCCTGAGTTCTTATGTGAAACTAACAATAACAGAGATCAGCGATGAACCCTGTCCGGAAAATCTATCGGCAGCAGAAATCAACCAAGTAAAAGGCAAAGAAGGAGATAGACTCCTTAAACAGCTCGGTCCGCAAGACTATATGATTCTTCTTGATTTAAAGGGGAAATCCCTCTCTTCGCCTGGATTAGCCCATATGTTAGATGATTTGACAGTTCGGGGGAAGAGCCATGTGGCGTTTGTAATTGGTGGCTCACTAGGAGTGAGCAACGAGGTGGAAAAGCAGGCCGATTTCCGTTGGTCTATTTCCGAATTAACATTTCCCCATCAGCTGGTGCGGCTGATGCTGCTGGAACAGATTTACCGGGCGCAAAAAATCAACCGGAACGAAACCTATCATAAATAAGGTTTGACGGCTAAGAGCATTGGCACTATACTTGGGTTAAAATTCCGGGATGGATAAGCGGCAGTAATTAAAATAACGGGAAAAAGATGAGGTGAAGAATATGCAGAAGAATCAACATCATATATGTTTACCACGGGAGGAAGCCTTGAACAGGATTGCAGCAGCCTGCCATTTTGAACCTAAAACAGAGATAGTTTCCCTCTTACATGCATTGAATAGAGTGTGCGCAGAGGATCTACGATCGGTGAATACCCTCCCCGGCAAATTGACAAGCCGGCTTGACGGAATTGCCGTGTATTATAAGGATTTTGCTCAGGGGGGTCCGGATACATCTTTGTGGCAGGCCGGCTCTCAATACGTATTTGCCAACACGGGAATTGCTATTGCCGGTGACTATGATACGGTGATAAAAATTGAAGCAGTAGAGATTGATGAGACAGGAAAGCTTGTCATTCTGAAAGGGCCTAAGGAAAAGGGCGAGAATACTCAAAAGATTGGAGAAAGAATGAGAACGGGAGATTTGCTGGTAAGGGCTCATGAACTGCTCACACCGGTGCATCTTTCTATTCTCGCTATGGGGGGCGTGAATCAGGTCAAGGTATTGAAGAAACCTGTGGTTGCCATTATTCCTACCGGAAATGAGCTGGTTTCCCGGGAGGTTTCCCTTCCGATAGGGAAAAATGTAGAATCGAATGGCATTCTGATTCAGAGCAAGGCAATCCTGTGGGGAGCGGAGCCGTTGCTTTATGGTATTGTGCCGGATGACCCGGCTCTCCTGGTAAGAACCGTAAAAGATGCACTGAGCAAAGCGGATATAGTGGTCCTTAATGCCGGGTCATCCAAGGGGACGGATGATTTTACGATTGAGGTATTGGAGCAGGTGGGGACTATTTTGGCTCATGAAGCAGAGCATGGGCCGGGTCGGCACACATCCTTTACCATTGCTGGCGGAAAACCGATCATTGGCATTGTGGGACCGCCGATCGGAGCCGACTATACGGTGGATTTTTACGTGCTGCCATTGATCAATCAATTTTTATTTCTTCCTACAGTGGAACAGCAAAAGCTTTTGGTGAAGCTTACCGATGCAGTCGTGTCTAAAGGTTCTTCGGATTTCTATGTGCGCATCATTGTTAAATGGACAGAAGAAGGTTATCTTGGCATACCGGCGATGGGCAGGGGACGTCCTGCTGTGGAAGGAATGGTTCAAGCCAATGCTCATCTGCGTATTCCTAAGGGAGTGGCAGGCTATGAGCAGGGGGACAAGGTTGAGGTTGAGCTGCGGCGCCCTTTGGAATTTATTATGGCTGAAAGTGAAATCATTGACTAGGGCTATTAAAATCTTAGGAACGTATAAAAAGAGAACCGGTAAGGGTGATTGCCTTATCGGTTTTTTCAATTTAAAGATTATTATTTAAACTGTAATCCTTTTTATTTGGCACTTCCATTGGACTTGCCGAATATAGTTAATCATAGATTGTCTATCTGCAGGAATGGAACCAATGTGCTTTTTTTCCATAGCAATTTGACAAGAAATAAGGTATAGTTTAGAAGAACTGTACCGACTGGTCGGTATATCGATGGGGATTTAATCAAGGAGAGCGAAAAGATTGAATAATGGAATAGCCATGTCTAAACGACAGGAAATTATAAGATCAGCCGCGATTATTGTCCACCGGGAAGGGGCAGCTAAATTAACTTTAGCGGCAGTGGCTAAAGAAGCGGGGATTAGTAAAGGCGGATTGTTATATCACTTTCCCAATAAAGACAGTCTGATTCAGGCTATGGTCACCGAATTAATGGATCAATTTGCAGAAAATTTGGAGCGGAGAGTCGAGCGTGACCCTAATCCTCAAGGCAGATGGTGCAGAGCTTATGCCCAGGAAGTGTTTACTCACTTTGGCGAGCTGATGGAATCGAATGCTGGATTGCTGGCGGCAGTGTCTAATGATCAGGAAAAACTCCAACCGGTGAGAGAACGTTATTCCATGTGGATGAAGCGGATGGAGCAGGATGGAACGGACCGGATCGCTTCTATTATCATTCGCTTGGCTGCAGACGGATTGAAGTTCAATGCATTGTTCGGAATACCTACAGTCCAAGGTGAAGAAAGGATGCAGGTAATGGAAGCTTTGCTGCTAGCTACAGGTCAGATGGAGGATGAAAAGAATTGAAAAGAAAGTTATATCTGGGAATAGATATTGGTTCTACCACAATTAAAATAGCAGTGCTTAATCAGCAAAGCGAATTGGTTTACAGCAACTATCGCCGGCATAATTCTGATATCCGCAGCATTTTTATGGATATAATGCAGGAGGCATATCAGCACCTGGGTGAGGTCGACCTAGCGGTGACTATTACCGGATCAGGAGGATTGTCGATTTCCGAGTGGTTGGGTGTAGGATTTGTTCAGGAAGTTATCGCCGGAATGAATGCGACTCAACATTTAATGCCGGAGACCGATGTGATGATCGAACTGGGCGGAGAAGACTCGAAGATTACCTATTTCCGAGGTGGAACGGAGCAGAGGATGAATGGAAGCTGTGCCGGAGGGACAGGGGCCTTTATTGACCAGATGGCCGTGCTGTTGAAAACAGATGCTCAGGGACTTAATGAAATGGCTAAAGATTACCAGCGGATATATCCGATTGCCGCCCGCTGCGGTGTGTTTGCTAAAACCGATGTACAGCCCCTGATAAATGAGGGCGTGGCAAAGGCAGATATTGCTGTATCAATTTTGCAGGCAGTGGTGACTCAGACCATCAGCGGGTTAGCCTGCGGCAAACCGATTCGTGGCAAAGTTGCATTGGTGGGTGGTCCTCTCACTTATTTATCTGAGCTGCGCAGACGGTTTATCGAAACTCTGAAGCTGGCTGACGAGGATGTGCTTTTCCCTGAGAATGCCCAATTGATTGTAGCCATTGGAGCGGCACTGGAAGCGCAAAAGGAGACCACTCTGCCGTTTTCCGCCCTGATTGCAAAGGTAAAAGGGTTGGATGGTGTGGTTGATGTGGATGTGGAGAGGTTAAAACCGCTGTTTACAAGTGAGGAAGAAATTGCTCAATTTAGAGAAAGGCACGGAAAGTATTCGGTTGCCAGCCATTCTTTAGAAAAATATCAGGGTCAGTGCTTTTTAGGGTTGGATGCAGGATCAACAACGACTAAGGCTGTACTGATTGATGAAAAGGGAGAATTGCTTTATTCATGGTATGGTAGCAATGAGGGCAGTCCGGTAAATACGGCAATCCGGATTTTACAGGACATATACAGCCAGTTACCGGCAGAAGTGAATATCGCCAAGACTGCGGTCACCGGCTATGGAGAACAGTTGATTAAAACAGCGCTTCGCCTTGATGAAGGAGAAATTGAAACCATTGCTCATTTTAAGGCAGCTCAATACTTTTATCCTGATGTTGATTTCATTTTGGATATCGGCGGTCAGGATATGAAATGCATGCGCATTCATAACGGTGTGATTGATACGATCATTCTTAATGAAGCGTGCTCTGCCGGATGTGGATCTTTTCTGGAAACTTATGCCCACACTTTGGGAATGTCTATCAAGGAATTTGCCAAGGCAGCTCTTTTGGCAGAACATCCTGTGGAATTAGGGTCGCGTTGTACCGTTTTCATGAACTCCAAAGTAAAGCAGGCCCAGAAGGAAGGAGCGACCATTGCTGATCTATCAGCAGGCCTCTCCTACTCAGTGATTAAAAATGCCCTCTATAAAGTAATTAAAGTGCGTAATCCCGAACAGCTGGGGAAAAAGGTAGTGGTACAGGGAGGCACTTTCTATAATGATGCAGTGCTGAGAGCGTTTGAGTCTATTATTGGCCGGGAGGTTATTCGTCCCAATATTGCCGGACTGATGGGAGCTTTTGGCGCTGCTCTGATTGCCAGAGAACGCTATAGTGGAGGATTGAGTACCGTCCTTTCTTCCCAGGAGTTAAATGAGTTCGAGATGACGACTAAACTCGTACGCTGCAATCGCTGCAGTAATCGTTGCCAGATGACGATCAACCGTTTTCCGGGAGGAGCTGTTTTCTTCTCAGGGAACCGCTGCAGCCGGGGTGAAGGTAAAGAACAGGAAAACCAGGATTTGCCCAACCTTTATGCTTATAAATACGAACGGCTGTTTAATTATGAGCCATTGCCATTGGAACAGGCTAAGCGGGGGAGGGTAGGAATTCCCAGAGTATTGAATATGTATGAGAATTATCCTTTCTGGTTCACTTTTTTTACCCGTCTTCAATTCCGAGTGGAGCTTTCGGCTCGTTCCTCCAAGGATATTTATGAGATGGGAATTGAATCGATTCCATCCGAATCAGCTTGCTATCCAGCGAAGCTGGTCCACGGCCATATTATGGATTTGGTTAATCAGGACATTAAATTTATATTTTATCCGGCATTGCCGTATGAAAAGGAATGGAGACCGGAGGCGGACAATCATTACAACTGCCCAATTGTAACCTCCTATTCTGAAGTCATAAAGATCAATATGGAGGTATTGAAGGATAAGCATATTGATTTTAGGAATCCTTTTTTACCCTATGATAATCAAAAACGTTTGGTTCAGCGCCTTTATGAAGAATTGAAGGACCTTAACCTGTCTAAGCAGGAAATCGCTCAGGCGGTAGAGGCGGCTTGGCAGGAAGATGCCCGCTATAAGCAGGAAATCAGGAAAAAGGGCGAGGAAGTGTTGGACTACCTCAATGAAACAGGAAGAACCGGTATCGTGTTGGGCGGACGACCCTATCATGTTGATCCGGAAATCAATCATGGTATTCCAGAGCTCATTACTCAATTAGGGATGGCAGTACTCTCTGAGGACTCAGTCGCTCATCTGCAAAGAGAAAAGATGGATTTGCGCGTGATTAATCAGTGGGTATATCATTCCCGCCTTTATGCGGCCGCCGGAGTGGCCAAAAAATTTCCTAACCTGGAGTATGTCCAGCTTAATTCCTTCGGCTGTGGTCTGGATGCCATTACTACAGATCAGATTGATGAAATTTTAAGTGACAGTGGTAAGATTTACACTTGCCTGAAAATTGATGAAGGAAATAATTTGGGTGCAGCCAGAATCCGTCTCAGGTCTCTGAAGGCCGCCATTGAAGAAAGAGAGAGAAAAGGCTTGGGGGCAGGTTGCGACAGTTGCTCTTCCGGTTGCTTAGGATGCGGTCAGGTGGCGGCAGCATCTGATTTGGAGTGCAATAACCAAAACGAAGAGCATAAAGAGGAAATGTCAGAAGAAAAGAGAGTTGTATTTACAGAAGAGATGAGAGCAACTCATACTATTCTGGCACCACAGATGGCTCCTATTCATTTTCAGTTTTTGCAGGAAGCTTTCCTGGTAGAAGGATATAACGTTGAGGTGTTGCCTAAAGTTGATGCGCAAACGATTGAAGAAGGATTGCGTACGGTGCACAATGATGCCTGCTATCCTACTATTATTGTGGTGGGCCAATTGATTGAAGCTTTGAAAACGGGTAAATATGACTTGGATAAGGTGGCCCTATTAATCACCCAAACTGGTGGAGGGTGCCGGGCAACGAATTATATCAGCTTTTTGCGCAAGGCCTTGAAGGATACAGGAATGGGTCATATTCCGGTCGTTTCCCTGAATGCTAAGGGGCTGGAAAACAATCCGGGCTTTAAGATAACACCGGGGCTTCTGAATAAGGCTCTGATGGCCCTCACTTATGGGGATTTGCTCATGCGCCTTTTGTACAGGGTTCGTCCCTATGAGGAAGTGGAAGGGTCGGCCAATGCCCTTTATGAAAAATGGGTGGAGCAAGGCAAGGCTTCTGTCAAAACCGGTAAGCGGGCCGTTTTCCGTAAGAATATCCGCCAAATGGTGGAAGACTTCGATCAGCTTAAACTTCGGCAGATTATTAAACCTAAGGTTGGGGTCGTGGGAGAAATTTTAGTTAAATATCATCCTGAGGCCAACAACAATGTGGTAGACTTACTGGAAAAAGAAGGGGCAGAAGTCTCCGTTCCTGACCTGACCGATTTCCTTTTCTACTGTGCCTATGACAGTGATGTAAAATACAAGTTGTTGGCCGGCACGTGGAAAGGAAGTTTTCTGGGGAATGCTGCCATTATGGGTATGGAGTACTACCGTAAAGAAATGAAAGCAGCCCTGCGAAAACATCTTAAATTCAAAGTGCCTGAGACCATCTATCAGATGGCAGATCGGGCAAAGGAAGTGGTTTCCCTGGGAAATCAAACCGGAGAAGGATGGTTTCTGACAGCAGAGATGATGGAATTGATCGAATCTGGAGTAGAGAACATTGTTTGCGTTCAACCTTTTGCCTGTTTGCCTAATCATGTGACAGGCAAGGGAGTGGCGAAGGGACTGAAGAGCAAATATCCGCTGGCCAATATCACCTATATTGATTATGATCCGGGAGTGAGTGAGGTAAATCAGGTAAACCGGATTAAATTGATGATGGCCATTGCTTTTAAGAACATGGAGAAACAGCAAGCTAATGTAATTGAAGTGAAAAGGAAGCATTCACCCCGTCAGGCAGAGCGCCAGGAAGACTATAAGGAGAGGCAGTGGAATACCTCCAAATAAAGGCAAAAAAGCGGCTGTCTATTAAGTAATGAGACAGCCGCCTTCTTAGCATATTTAGAAAAAACTTGCATTGTTTAGTGATAATTAACTAATTAGCGGTTGGAACGAATCCATTTTAAATCAGAATTTTTCCCCACAATTGCAATAATATCTTCCTTTTGGAAAACTGTATCGGCTTGAGGAATGACATCGATGCCCTTATCTGTTTTAATGGCGATTAAATTGATATGATAGCGGGTGCGGATAGCCAGATCTCCGATTGATTTTCCCACCCAGCCGGTAGGAACTGTCGTCTCAATGATACTGTATTCAGGGGATAGTTCAATGGTAGCGATAATGTTATTGGATACCAGTTTGTTAGCTTCCCAGATTCCCATATCCTGCTCGGGAAGAACTACCTTATCCGCTCCGACTTTCTCTAGAATCTTAGCGTGAAGGTGATTCTGAGCTTTGGCAATGATATGAGAGGCTCCCATTTCTTTAAGCAAAACGGTAGTAAAGATGCTGGACTGAATATGGGCGCCGATTGCTACCATGATAGCATCAAAGTTTTTTACACCGATCACCTTAAGGAAATCTTCGCTGGAGGCATCGGCGTGCATCACATGAGTTAAAAATTCTGATGATTGCTGAACAATTTGTTCGTCACTGTCCACCCCGAGCACATCATGACCCAGATCCACTAAAGTTTTGGCAAAACTTTGACCGAAGCGGCCAAGCCCCAGCACGAGATAAGACTTCATAAATATTCCTCCCTGTCCTTAGCCTACTGTGATTTTACCCTCTGGATAACGATAAGGTTCCTTGTGATTGGTATGGCGGACACCTAAAGCAATGGCAGCGGTTAGAAGACCAACCCGGCCAATAAACATTAAGGCAATGATTATAAGCTGGCTGATAATACCCAGGTCTGGTGTAAGGCCTGTTGACAGTCCCACTGTACCAAAGGCTGAAACTGCTTCAAAAAGACTGTCTAAAAAATTAATGCGTTGATTAAACATAATGATGCCTGTGGTTAAAGAGACAGAGACTAAGCCCAACATGGAAAGCGCGAAGGCCTTCATTACAATGTGCCTAGGTACACGGCGGCGGAGGATATTTACATCATCACTGCCTTTGATGGTTGCGATAATGGCGAAAATGATTACGCTGATGGTAGTTACTTTAACTCCTCCTCCCGTCGAGCCGGAGGCTGCACCGATAAACATCAGGATAACGGTCAGAAATTTGGAGAGATCAGTCATATCAGCGATGTGAAAGGTATTGTAGCCTGCTGAGCGACTGGTTACCGATTGGAAAAAGGCATTGAGAATTTTATCCGGCCAGGACATAGCCTGGAAAGTCCCCGGATTGTTATGCTCGAACAACAGGAAAAGAGCTGTCCCTGAAATTAAAAGTATGGCTGTGGCAATTAGCACAACCTTTGTGTGCAGGCGATAAGCAGAAAACTCTTTTAGTATAGTGATGTCCTTCCATACTATAAAACCAAGCCCGCCTAAAATGATGAGTAGGCTGAGGGTGAGCACTACAATAGGGTCATTGTAAAAAGAGGTCAAGCTGGCGTAGGGATGATCCGTACTGCCAAAAATATCAAAGCCGGCATTGCAAAACGCCGATATAGAGTGAAAGATGCTTTTAAAAATACCATTCCCTATTCCGTATATAGGAATCAAGCGGGTAGAAAGGATAATAGCACCTATCCCTTCAATCACAAAGGTGGCAAAGATGATCGTTTTGAATGTTCTGACCATCCCGGAAAGGGAAAATTCGTTGAGGGACTCTTGAATGGTCAACCGTTCTGTAAGTGAAATTTTTCTTCCAATAAATAAAGCAAATAAGGTGGCGATGGACATGAAGCCCAGTCCGCCAATTTGAATTAAGATAAGGATAATCCACTGCCCAAAAGGAGACCAGGTTAAATTAGTCGAGACGGTAACGAGACCGGTGATACAAGTTGCAGAGGTTGATGTAAACAGTGCAGTGATAAAGCCTACACTTGTGTTGTCACGAGTAGCTATCGGCAGACTAAGAAGGATTGTACCGATAGCAATGAGGGTGAGGAAACTGACCAGAATAAATTGAGTGGGGGACAATCTTATTTTTTTTCGTTTGGAGTCATGGATTATAAAGTTATTCATTTAAGAGATTTATACAGCCGGAGGCGGTATAAATCAGCTCACTCCTTTAAACAGTTTTTTCTATATTAATAGTTGATTGAAACTAAGGTATTTTAATGTGCCAAGGATAAGCATTTTATAGGGATATAGTATAATTTGAGGAGAAAAGGGGAGAAGATCATGTTTTCAATATCGTTTTTGCTTACGTTAAAGAGATTCTTCAAGGGCTTGTTTCATGCTTTTAAAAGAAAGAACTTTCGCATTTTATTTGGTCTGATTGCTATCATGCTTCTATCTGGTACATTGTTTTATACAAAAGAAGAAGGTCTTTCCGTCATCAATGCTTTGTATTTTTGTATTGCTGTGTTAAGTACTGTGGGAGATCCTAGCTTTACACCACAAACCACTATAGGAAAGATCTTCACGATGATTTATATTGTGGTAGGAACAGGTTTATTTTTGGCTCTGATAGGAAACATTGCCTATTCTATCTTTAGCAGCAATCAGAGAAAAGAAAAAGACGAGAAAGAGAGAGATGAAACAAGCGGTAAAGATCCTGAAGGAAATCCCATCTTGGAGAGATTAAAGGAAAAAATAATGGCTGATGAGGAAGTTCAAAACAATAGGACAAAGGATGTTTAAGATAGAAGCATGGACCCCCTCTGCAGTTGAAACTTCAGAGGGGGATTTTATCAATCCAATCATATGGCATGGTTTTGCTGTTATTATACAAGCTTATTAGCCACAAGGAAAGGAAATTCTGGCATATTGTATTATTTGAACTTTTTGCATAAACTAAGCTATCTTTCCAACCGGAAGAAGATGATTAACAAGATAGTTATTGGCGGAGAAGGTTGAGGCACAAGAAGATCCATAAATGGAGGAGGGGAAGCTAAATTGCAGAAAAGTGGAGAAAAGCTAAATTTGTATTTTGAACTTATTCTCTATGTGTTAGCTTTAGGGTGCTTTTTCTATTTCTGGTTTCAAGGAAATTACGAAGAAGCTTTTCAAGGGGTTCTGATTATAACGGTTTTATTGATGATTAGATTGCTTCTAAAACGAATTGAAGCAGTAGTTTTTCCGCTTCTTCGTTTTTCAATCTTATTTTTTATATTGCTTACTATGATTTTAGCTAAAGAATTTGATTTCTATGGGATCATTCCTAACTTGGACAAAATCGAGCATCTTTTATCCGGAGTCATTCTTACTTTTGTAGGACTGGTTATTCATCGGGCTCTGGATGGAAGGGCGGAGGCGAGTAATCCCTCAAAAAGTATTATAATTTTATTCAGTGTCATTTTTGCGATAGCAATGGCCGGGTTATGGGAAATCTATGAATTTTCTACAGATCAGATTTTCGGATTTAATTCCCAAAATGGCAGCCTTGTCGATACTATGGGAGATATTATCTGTGGTACCATAGGAGGGGGGATGGCTGGAATTTATCTGGCTTTAAAGAAAGAAGAAAAAGATTAAGGAGCCAGCCTCAATTCTATTTTTGCGTATTAGCCGCTAATCCAAGCTTACGCACTTTGTAGAAAATATAAGGAAGAAGTAGTGATGGGATCAAAATAGCGACTAAGGCCAACGAAGGGAATCCAAACCATAAGAGAAGCGCGCCAATGATCATGAATCCTGTCAGAGTAAAGAAGTAGAGCCCAAGTAATTTTGCCAGCTCTTCGATATTAAACTTTTTGCGCTGCTCCGGGCGCATATTCTTATAGCCTGCAATTAATTCATATCTACGGCGGCAGCGGATTTGATATCCAAGTACTGCAGAAGCGATAGCTATTGCAATGTATGCCAATATTGCCAACATGTAGTTTCCTCCTTACGGATCGGTTTGAAAAAAACTTTAGTATTATTCTACCATTAGCAGGCAAGGTATGTCACTTAACAAAAATTATTCCGGAATCTTCAGCAGCTAAAAAAGAAGGCCGTAGTTATAGTAACGGCCTTCTTTTTTATAGTTTACTATGTGTTTAATCTTCAACATGTTGTTTCCGGAAGCGGGAAAGAAATTCATAGACGATTGGAACGATGATCAAGGTAAGCAAGGTTGAACTTACCAGTCCCCCGATCACTGTAATTGCCAGGCTTTGTGAGATCATTGCCGAGCTTTCCAAACCGAAAGCCATGGGTAAGAGGGCGCCAATTGTAGCCAAAGCAGTCATTAAGATAGGACGCAACCGAGTGGCGCCTGCTTCCAGGATGGCGTCTCTGGTGGGATGCCCTTCTTTCTCCTTATGGAGGACCCGGTCGATAAGCACGATAGCATTGGTGACCACGATGCCGATCAGCATCAGTCCGCCCATCATGGCTGAGACATCCAAGGTGATGCCGGCGATAAACAATGCCAGGAGAGCGCCAATGATTGTGAAAGGAAGGGAGAAGAGAATGGCAAAGGGTGTAATGGCTCCACCGAAGGTGATAACGAGAACCAGATAAACAATGGCGATTGCGGCTAACATGGCCAGCCCCAATTGGCCAAAGG
>JAEWCM010000052.1 GCA_023390635.1 Bacillota bacterium | reverse complement strand
TCCAGTGCTGCATCTTGTCGAAGTCACAACCAGAAAAAATTTTTCTTAGATATTCCGTTTTTAAACCTTTGGGAATATCGTCCATAAAAATCTCCATGTTGATCTGATCATACAGCATAATGGGATGCATAGGTGTCAGACAGGCATGGGATGCTTTGTTGGCTTTAGCATAAGCGGTTCCCATATCAGTGCTGCCTTCTTCCCCATTGTCAATTCCCACCAGAAGGCAAATGTCAAATTCAGTACGAATGCGCTGAATCAGTTGTTGTGCTAAAATCTTCATCTGTTCGTCACTACGTGGGGTAACCAAACATATCTGCTTTGTTGTGAGGTTCAGATATACATTGCGTGAGTCCTCCCGAATCAGAGCACTTACGGCCAACTCCACCTTTTCGATGATCTTCTGCCCCTCACCCGTTCCCGAGAGATGGTGAAAATTCTCCAGGCGCAGCACCATCACACGTCGGGGGATAGTGATATCAATATGCAGGCCTAATCCCCGCTCAAAAAATGCTTTGTTTCTTTTTACTCCCGTTCCCAGTATCCAATCCTCTAAAAAATGCCGTTCCATCTTTTTATCAAACTGTTCCTGAGCCCGGATATAGTTTTCCCGCACCAAAATCTCAGTCATTTTCTTTACAATCTGTCCATAGTTGTAAACTTGTTCATAAGCGCCGGTAATCCCAATAACGCCTATGGTTTCTCCTTCAAATGTGATGGGCAGGTTAAGACCTGTGCGGGTCGTTAGTGTCTCCATTTCAGGTGTGACATAAAATTCTTCCAGATGCTCATCAATAATTTTTTTTGCACCTTCGTGGAAATTGCCAATTCTTTTAGAATCGGTGCTGGCAATAATATAACCTTCCACATTCATCATATTAACATTCTGCTTCACAATCACGCTGATCTCGCTTACGATTTGCTGTGCACTTTCAGTGGAAAGAGCCATCCCAAGCACTCCCTTTTTTTTAGGTCAATCAATAATTATTTATTATAGCATAGCCTTTAAATGTTAAAGAATACTGGCTCAATTGACAGTGCTCCGCCCTCAATGCTATGTTATATAGGTAAATAGTGACGGAAGTAGGTGACCTGCCATGCGTCAGTGTATGGACGAGGATAATTTGCATAGAAGAATAAAAAAGATTATTGGACAATTAAATGCTATTGATAAAATGATTGATGAAGATATTCCCTGTGAAGATATTCTTATTCAGATCAATGCTGCTAAGGGGGCCTTGCATAAAGTAGGTCAAGTCGTTTTAGAGGGGCATTTAAATCACTGTGTAAGGGACGGCATTGAACATGGAGATGCCGAAAAAACAATCGCAGAATTTTCCAAAGCGGTAGAGCATTTTTCCAGAATGTCCTAAAATTAAATACCATTTATTGTTGTCATACATAAAAGGTATGACAACTTTTTTATTGACACATTTCCTTCTTGCCCTTATATTATTTTTATACATATACCCATAGGGGTATATGTATAAAGGAGGGCTGCCGATGTATTCTGTAAAATTAATCTTTATTAACGAGGAAAAACGACAAATTCTCTTCCTAATTGCTTCCGGCTTTGCATTGGCTCTTAGCTTTATTACAGCAGATGCACTTCCCCTGGACACGGCCTGGATTGCTGTCCTGCTCTGCGGAATTCCCATCGTTAAAGCCGCCGTCATCGGATTGGTGACTGAATTTGACATCAAAGCAGATGTATTAGTCTCTCTCGCTTTAATTGCCTCCGTCATTATCGGCGAAATTTTTGCGGCAGGTGAAATCGCATTTATCATGACTATTGGCGCAATGCTTGAAGAACGAACGGTTGCCAAAGCCCGAGCTGGCATCGAGAAACTTGTGCAGCTCACGCCACAAACCGCCCGTGTTATCAACAATGAACAAGAACATATACTTTCTGCTGATCAAATCCAAGTTAATGACATTCTACGTGTATTTCCCGGAGAAACCATTGCCGTAGACGGAGTTATCATCAGCGGTCAAAGCTCCATTGATCAGTCTGTCATGACAGGCGAATCCATGCCTGTCGATAAAAAGGTTAATGATGAAGTTTTTAGCGGCACAGTTAACCAATTTGGAACTTTTGATATGAGAGCTACCAAAGTAGGCCAGGACAGTTCACTGCAAAGGATGATCCAACTCGTTTCATCAGCTGACGCGGGAAAAGCTAAAATCGTCAGCGCTGCAGACCGATGGGCTACTTGGATTGTTGTGATTGCCCTGACAGCAGCAGCTTTAACCTGGTTGCTCAGTGGCGAGATTATCCGAGCCGTTACCATTCTTGTCGTTTTTTGTCCCTGCGCGCTGGTATTAGCCACTCCAACTGCGATCATGGCCGGCATAGGTAACGCTACAAAATATGGTATATTAATCCGGGAAGGGGATGCATTAGAAAGACTTTCCCAAGTTAAGCGAATTTGCTTTGACAAGACAGGTACCTTGACCTATGGAAAACCCTCTGTCACTGCAATCCATTGTTTTCACAACAAAATAGATGCTGATACCCTGCTCAGATTGACCGCGTCGGCTGAATCTTGCTCAGAGCACCCTTTAGGCAAAGCTGTTTTGGAATATTATCGATCAATTAACACAGATACTCCAAAGAAGCCTGAAACCTTTAAAATGCTGCCTGGAAGAGGAGTTTATGCCACCATTAATGATGCGACTGTTTGTGCAGGAAATAGAGAGATGCTTGAATCGTTTTCCATTACCCTCTCTCCAGAAGGAGAGAGACAGGCCAAAGACTATCTGGCTGACGGTTTTACACTAATTTATGTAGGAATTGATCAATGTTTTTCAGGCTTTTTTGTTTTATCCGATACCTTGCGCACTGACGCACCTGATATGATTAAGGCGATTGAGGACTGGGGCGCTAAAAATGTTCTCTTAACCGGCGACCATTGTCAGGCAGCCACTTATATAGGAAAGATGGCAGGCATCAATGATGTTTATTCCCAATGCTTACCGGAGAATAAATTGAATGCCATTGAAGCTTACCATCAACAAAATGAATGGGTTTGTATGGTTGGAGACGGAATCAATGATGCCCCAGCCTTAAAAAAAGCCTATGTCGGCATTGCTATGGGCGGCATTGGCAGTGACATTGCCATTGATGCAGCAGATATTGCTCTTGTTCGGGATGACATCAGAGTAATTCCTTATTTGCTTAAACTAGCGAAAAAGACTATGAATACCATCCATATCAATCTTGCTCTCTCCATGCTGTTGAATTTTGTGGCCATTATCTTAGCCATTACGGGAGTTCTCAATCCAATTGTCGGTGCGTTAGTTCACAATATAGGTTCTGTCGCAGTCATCATTAATTCTGCCTTACTTCTTCATTGGCATGATTAAATGCAAATAAGCATTGGAGAACGACAGCCCCCTTTTAACCTGCCTTATATATAGCTAAGGCAGGTTAAGCACTCTAAGCCTAACCTGCCTTAAATTAATCAGTTCAAATCCTATTAATTAATAGTTCTCAGCTTTAATTTGGAAATAAGCCTGAGGGTGAGCACATACAGGACAGATCTCCGGAGCTTGTTTTCCGATCACAATATGACCGCAATTGGCGCATTGCCAGATCCTATCCCCATCACGAGAGAATACTATACCAGCCTCGACATTAGCGAGCAGTTTACGATATCTTTCTTCATGCAACTTTTCTATTTCCCCTACCTTGGAAAACAAGAAAGCGATATGGTCAAATCCTTCCTCTTTTGCTTCTTTAGCAAAAGAAGCATACATATCGGTCCATTCATAATTTTCCCCATCGGCAGCATCCTTTAAATTAGTAGCTGTATCGGGAATCCCGTCGTGCAACAGCTTAAACCAAAGTTTTGCGTGTTCTTTCTCATTTACAGCCGTTTCTTCAAATAAATCGGCAATTTGATTATACCCTTCTTTTCTGGCCTTTGACGCATAGTATGTGTATTTGTTGCGTGCCTGTGATTCGCCGGCAAAAGCGGCTAATAGATTAGCTTCAGTTTTGGTTCCCTTTAAACTTCCCATCTTTTCTACCTCCATTAAATAATTTTTTTGTGAAAAAGTGATCTCAAAGGATTTAAGATAATAAACATTAAAATAATATTTTATTATAATTATTATCTATTAATATTAATTATAATAAAATATTTTTATCTCTAAGTCAAGAGTTTTATTTGATAAAAGGATCTAGGCGGCCATTACCTTGTTGCGGCCTGTACGTTTGGCCCGATATAATGCCATATCCGCTTTTTCCATCAGGAAATCCAAATCAGCCACCGGCTCAGGATAAGTGGCTATTCCAACAGAAATGGTAATATGAATCTCTGTTTTATCAGGAAGGACAATTGAGCAAACCTCAACGTTTTTTCTGATGAGTTCTGCCATTTCCCAGGCCATTTGGGGTGAACAATTTCTTAAAACAGCAGAAAATTCTTCCCCACCGTTTCGAGATACAAAGTCCATATTGCGGCAAGTTTGAGATAGAATTTCTCCCAGCTTAATTAAAACAACATCCCCCATTTTATGACCATAAGTATCATTAACTCGTTTAAAAAAATCTATATCTAAATAAAGAAGGGCTATTTGCTCATTTTTTACTTTTACATTTTGAACCATGTTATTAAACACCGTATCAAATTGACGCACATTATTCAACCCAGTAAGAAAATCTTTCTCAGAAAGTTGTCTGTACGCCCGGTAGGATTGAGTGACAACGTCCATATAGGCGACATAGAAATACAATAAAGCTCCTGCTGCGCATAAGCTAATGCAATAAGAAACATTCATTTGAACGAGCAGTCTATCATCTTTGATCAAATAAGAAAAAGCCAGACTTCCCACTAATCCAGCCCCTAATACAGAGTAAAACCATTTCCTCCATGCTTCCATCCTGCTCTTAAAGATATTTACAAAAACAATGGTTAGTACAAACAGTACGATGCCGGAAACCAGCGATCCTTCAGAAACGCCGAACATGACAAACCTGGCTAATCCAATAATCGAGCCGGCCACCACGGCGGGGATGATCCCACCCATCCTCGCAGCCAGCAAAAGAGCCAGCATACGGAGATCGATAATCACAGTGTCACTCACCTTGATGCTGAAATACATAAGAAGAATTCCCAATAAACCATAGATTCCCCCAGCCATCAGTTTATCCTTCATCTGGGTTGGCTTCCCATATTCATAGCCTCTAAATATCTGATAGCTTATGCTGACAAACGCAATTAAAATTGCCGCATTTGCCACATACTCCTTAAACATTTACGCACGCTCCGTCCTTGCATAATTGCGGGGGTTCTGTATAACTGGCACCCGGCTTTTAATTATAACATAAAAATCAAATCTTAATTGTCTTTCCCATATAGCTCTTTCACAGAACTCTCCTCATTCATTACCACAATACCCATATCCTGCAGTTTTTCCACAGTTATTCCGTTTCCCTTTATCAACTTCCCGGAAAATGTCCCATCATAGATCAGCCCCAAACCACAGGAAGGACTCCGGCTTTTTAAAACAGCATATTGACAATTGAACATCTGAGCAAGCCTGAGTACTTCATCGGCACCTTTCTGAAAATGAGCAGTCAAATCAAGCCCTGTTCTCGTCAGTGCTCTTCCATCCACCAATTCCACCGGCGCTCTAGGCGTGGGCAGTCCTCCCATCTGTTCCGGACAAACAGGAATCAGTTGGAATCTATTTTTCAGTGCCATCACCTTCTCGTGATAACAACCTGTACCACAATATCTGCAATCCAAACCCAGTAAACAAGCACTAATCAGTATATTCACCGCAATCACCGCTTATCCTTTTAATGTTCAAAATTCATGCTCAGAGTCTGGGGATCAGTTTTCCGGATTCTCTATCGCTTTTCCCGCAGCGAGCAAATTCTTACTGCCAATTAAGAAGAAACTTTGAATGCAAAGCAGTAATCCTGTTCCGATCAACAATGTTTCTATTTCCACTATATCTGCCACAGGTCCAAAAATGAGCATTCCCAATGGCATCATAGAACTGGATATCATTCCCAAAACCCCAAATACTCGTCCTAAGAAATCCACTTCCACCTTCTCCTGCAATAACACTATGGCCGGGGTATTAAACATTGGCATGGTAATACCCACCAGACCCATAAAGGTTAAATAGATCCAGAAATTAGGGACAATCCCCAAGGCCAGCGTGCAAACTCCAATAGCAAGCATTGCCATCGTCATCGTGTGAACTCTGTTTTTAAAACCACCCCAGGAAGCCATAATAAGTCCACCGGCGATCATGCCAAGAGAAAAACTAACTTCAATGGCAGTTAATCGCCAAACATCGCTGCCAAAGCTGCGTGTCACCTGAAGTGGAGTTAAAAAAGCTACCGGAGCTGCCAGAATAAAGAAAAAGGCACTAAACAAGAAAAACTGCTTAATATAATCATGGTTTTTGATATATTTAAAACCCTCTTTTAAATCCTTGAAATAGCTTACCGATTGCTGTCCTAATGCCTTAGCATGCACAGGTACATGGAGAAAGAAAAGCAATACAGAAACGCCAATCACCGCAGTGATCACATCGATGAAGAAAATCATCTCAATACTGGCTACCGTTAGTAAAGCCCCACTAAGCATTGGTGAAATCAGCGTTACCATTGATTGAATACTGCTGCTGATTCCATTAACTTTTGTCAATTGATCTTCCGGCACAAGTTGAGGCAAAAAAGCTCCCACCGCCGGAGTCTGGACTCCTGAACCGAGAGCTCGTAAGGCAGACATGACAAAGAGCAGCCAGAGGGCATCATGACCGGTCAAAAACAAAATAGCTAAAATTAAGGTGGCCAATGCAATCAGTGAATCCGATAAAGCAATCAGAAGTTTGCGACTAAAACGATCTGCCCATACCCCTGCAAATGGAGAAAGAAAAAAAGTAGGTAAAAATCCGCAAATAATGGAGATTGTCATCATTACACCCGATTGTGTATTTAAAGTGATATACCACATAATTGCATATTGAACCAGCGACGTACCAAAAAAGGATATCGCCTGGCTCATTAAAAAGAGTGTCACATTTCTTTTCCAACGCTCTTCCATCATCTCTTCCTTTCTTGCTCCTGTACACAAATACTTTCCCATTGCGTATTCCAAGCAATTCAACTTGTTTTGTCCGTCAAAAAGTATCAGTCAAATCGTTTTGCATTATCGTAACATAAGAATCCTTGGCATCACAAGTTCTATCATAGGAGGGAGATGCTTAACTCAATATTATCTTGTTATATTGTTCACGAAATGGACATAATCTTTTGCTATATTAAAGGTGTGGCCGTTTTTAACTTTTCCCGGCCACACCTCCCTAAGAAAGAAACCCCTCTTTTAAGGCCTTACAAGGGCCTTATTTTTTTCAGATAATCAATAAGCTAGAGAAAGAGTCATTGGCACCTGGCGTTTAAATAGAGACCGTGACCTTTTTTCTGCCAATGGAATCGTAGATAAGCCCAGCCTTTTCTGCCTCCTGCAATGTATAGCAATTCCGGCCGTCAATGATAATCGGTTTATTCATCAGGCTGACATAAAGGCTGAGATCAAATTCCTTAATCTCTTTCCATTCAGTTAATATAAAACAAAGGTCTGCCCCGTCAATCGTTTTTTCAACTGAAGAACAATAATTTATTTCATTCGGATAAAGAGCTTTAAAATTATCACTCCCTGCCGGGTCCCATGCGTTAATCAACGCCCCTTCCTCCAGCAACACAGGAATGTTCTGCAGGGAAGGCGCATCTCGCAAATCGTCAGTACCAGGTTTGAAGGTCAGCCCTAAAACCGCCACAGTCAACCCTTCTAAACTTGGATAATACTTTCTGGATTTTTTGATCAATCGCATTTTCTGATTTTCATTGACCTCAATAGCTGCTTTTACTGTTTTGATCTCATAATCATGATACTTTGCCAGCCAATGCAAGGCTTTTGTATCCTTGGGAAAACATGAACCGCCATAGCCGACACCCGGTTGTAGAAATTTATCTCCGATTCGGCTGTCCATCCCCATCCCCAAGGCGACAGTTTCTACATTCGCTCCAACGATTTCACACAGATTAGCGATTTCATTAATATAAGAAATCTTGAGCGCCAGAAAATTATTCGAAGCATATTTCACCATTTCCGCCGTACACCGGTCGGTGACAATAATCGGTTGGTTAAACCGAGCATAAACCCTCCGAAGCATCTGCTCACAGCGTTTATTTTCCACTCCGAGCACGATTCTTGCCCCGTGGAGAAAATCGCGTACAGCCGTACTCTGAGACAGGAATTCCGGATTGGAAGCAACATCAATATGGACAGAGTTTTTAGTATTACGTTCAAAAAACTTTTCCATCTTATCGGTTGTCCCGATCGGAACAGTAGATTTGATCACGACAATGCAGTCGTTTTCTACCGTAGCGGCGATCTGCCTGGTTACCGCATTGATATAGTTTAAATTAGCATATCCGTCGCCTCGCTCAGGTGTTCCGACACAGACAAAGATCACCTCCGCCTGGCTGTACGCTATCCGGGGATCATCAGTATACTCCAGCCTATCGGCGAAGATTTCCATCAGTTTCTCTACTTCGGCTTCAAAAATTGGAGAATTTCCATGGCGCAGAAGAGCCAGCTTGGTTTGATCTGTTTCCATGCAAACCACTTCATGACCGCATTGAGCCAGACAAACCGCTGTCACCAGACCCACATAACCCGTTCCTGCAATCGCTATTTTCATCCTATCTCCCCCATTGCCTTGCGAATAACATCCTTACTCTGTACCGCATTTTCATAGTGAAACATCAGTCCTTTAAAAATTGTCTCCCAACTTCGCTACGCGCTGTTTCCATAGCTTTGCGCCGAATGGCGTCCCGAAACTGAGGATTGAGCATCTTGCGCAGAGCATGAGTCAAGTCGGCAGAATCGCCGTTTTTAAACACAAAGGCGTTTTCATTATTTTCTGTGAAGTCGGTAACCCCTCCGGTATTAGCACAAATAACAGGCAAGCCGCTCGCCATCGCTTCCAGTAAGACATTACCGAAGGTCTCCGTCCCGGAGGGAAAAACAAAGGCATCGGCACTCGCATAGATTTCCGCTAACTCCTGCCCCCGTTTCGGTCCGGTAAAGATGATATTGGGAATCTGCTGGGACATCAGCTCATCTAAGTAAGGGCCTTCTCCCGTAAATACAAATTGCAGCCGTTCCATACACTGTTCATTAATCTCTTTAATACTTTGGAAGTAGATATCAAGTCCTTTCTCTGCCGCTATACGGCCGACGTAAAGGAAAACGAATTTGTCTTTTCCACCCATCTGCTCTCTCACCTCAGTGTTGAAATGATCTGGGTGGAAACGCTCGAGATCAATGCCCCGTGACCAGATATCAAGACGTTTAAAGCCCTGTCTTTGCAGGCTGAACATCGTATGGGCGGATGGGCAGAGATTGACGAGGGCAAAGTTATGAAACCATTTCATATAAACATTCAGGGCTTTGTTCAGGTATTTTAGATGGTAAAACTCCAGGTATTTATCAAAGTTGGTGTGGTATGACATAACGATCGGAATGTTCATCGTTCGTGCCGCCCGCAACCCAGCCCAGCCAATCCCCAGTTCGGTCACAATATGGATCACATCGGGGCGGAAGTCGGAGAGAACCTGCTGGACCTTGACTGGGGAAGGAAACGCCAGGCAGCATTCGGGACAAAGATGGGGCCTGATCCCCTTAAAACGGATGACCGGCATCTGGCCCTTTTCCTGATCTTCCCCCACGTAATCAGGAGCGAGAAAAATATGCTCGATCCCTTGCTGCTGCAGGTATTCGCTCAGATACATCAAGGTATTGGAAACCCCGTTGATCTGAGGATAAAAGGCATCGCTAAAAAAGGCTATACGCATGACAATCACTCTTTTCCTTAAATGATTTTTGTACCAGCAGAGTCGGTCTGCAAATTCTCCTCCCTTTCCGCCGGCACCGAAGAACCAGCCAGCAAACAAATCAGTTCTGTACAGGCCAAAATGGAGTAAGCTATGTCGTTTTGCAATGAAGGAACGCTGTTCATATAAGCAAATTGATGCTTAGCAAATTGGGCGAAAATCTGTTTTTCATCTCTTGCGGCTGCCGTATTATGAATTAATTCCACCGTCATCAGCTTATCGTAATTTTCCGTAAAGAACTGATCCAGCTTATCCTCATACTTAAAATGCCGGTACAGTCCTCCTTTAAAGTACGATGTATGGGCGAAACAGAAAAAGTCTGCGTAATAGTGGCAAAGAATTCCAAGCTGTTTGGAATAATATTTGTCTCTATTCGCAGACTTTTGTATATATTTTTGTTTTTGCTTTTTTTGCTTTTGCGCTCGTCGTTTTAGTGTAAAGATCGTCAACTTTTGAACATAAGTGAGATTATATTTAATAAAATGCGGTCGCTGAATAAAGGAAACACTGTAATCAGGCCGCACATTTCCCCAGATAAAGCTGCGCCTGTTCAAAACAATACCGTATTTCTTTCGCACGTAATCATTCAAGAACCTACCCATCAGAATATGTGAATGTGTGTTCATAATACCATCAACCTCCTGGTTTCAGTATAGAACACACTTTTTAAAATACAGTAATGGGAAGATTAAAATGTTGTAAAGATAGATTAAATCTAATTTTACTTAATTTTCATGACTCTACGCACAATGCCGGCCAGCGGGCGATAAAGCATCCCTTCCATTTTACGGCTCACGTTTTTAAGCTCTTTTCTGATTGGTATACTCTGAGGACAATGTTTTTCACATTTGCCACACTGCTTGCATTGAGAGGCTACCGCAGGTTTTACCGATAAGGCCCCAAGGGTCTGGAAGTATCGCATTCGCGCTGATTTATCAGCCATCAGATATTTGTCATTGTAGCAGGAAAAACATCCCGGAATATCCACCCCGGCTGGACAAGGCAAGCAATAGCCGCATGCAGTGCAAGGCACTTTGGTTCTTGTTTCAATTTCATTCTTTACCGTTTGGAACACCTTGAGTTCTTCCTCGGTAAGAGAGTTAGCTTCTGCCCCACTTGCTATTCTGATATTCTCCTCCATTTGCTCTTCATCGCTCATCCCAGACAACACTACATTAACTTCTTGATGGTTCCAAATCCATCGCAAAGCCCATTCCACCGGTGAGCGATTCTTATCATAATCGGCAAAGACCTTTTTTACCTGATCAGGCAAACTGGTTACCAGCTTTCCGCCCCGCAGGGGTTCCATGACGATTACTGGAATACCTAAGGCTGCGGCCAGCAGCAAGCCGGACTTAGTGGCCTGATGATTTTCATCCATATAATTGTATTGGATTTGACAAAAATCCCAGGAATAAGCCTTCACAATCGATTCGAAATCCCCTTTACTTCCGTGAAAGGAAAATCCAATATTGCGGATTTTCCCGGCTGCCTTTAATTCCTCCAACCACTCCATTACTCCAAGGGCAGCAAGCCGCTCAAACATCGGTTTATCCGTCAGCATATGGAGCAGATAATAATCAATATAATCCGTTTGCAGCCGCTCCAGCTGAGTGGCAAAAATCTTCTTGGCACTTTCCAACTTGCCTACTAAAAAAGGAGGAAGCTTAGTCGCTACCTTTGCTCTTTTTCGCCATTCTCCTGCCAAAGCTTTACCTAAAAGGACCTCACTTTTACCATTTTGATAAATGTAGGCCGTATCAAAATAGTTTACCCCTTGTTCGATCGCTTCATGGATCATAGCGATGGACCTGGATTCATCAATGCTTCCGTTTTTAGTGGGTAAGCGCATGCAACCAAAACCTAAAATGGAAAGCACATCCCCATTTTTGCTGTTAATTCTCGTTTTCATGAGAGACTACACTCCTGTCAAACTATTATCAGCTCATATTCGCTGTTGCCCAAACCTATCTTCACGGCATGCTCAATACAGCTCTTCCAGTTGGTTTCCGGATGGTTATCGGTAAAATGATCGTGATGTATGTGGGGCTTTTCTGCAAGAATGCTGCCGCTGATCACAGGTTGGCGGTTTGCTGCATCGGCACAGGCCATATCAAGGGCCACCGGGTCAAAGGAAGCAAACATCCCCACATTTGGAATTATGGGTACATCATTTTCTGAGTGACAGTCGCAATAGGGTGATACATCAACCACCAGGCTGATATGAAAGTGAGGGCGATCCTTAAGAACTGCCAGAGAATATTCGGCAATTTTACGGTTCAGAATGTCGTTAGTTTCATCTTCCCCGGCTTTAACAGCATCAAAATTACAGGCGCCAATACAACGGCCGCACCCCACACAACGCTCATGATTAATCTCTGCTTTGTGGTACTCGTCAAAGGCAATGGCATTATGAGCACAATTTTTGCTGCACACGCCGCAGCTCCTGCATAAGCTCTTTTCGACCGTAGGTTTCCCTGCACTGTGCATCTCCATTTTTCCGGCACGGGAACCACAACCCATTCCCACATTTTTCAAAGCACCACCAAACCCGGTTGCTTCATGCCCCTTGAAATGATTTAAAGAGATGAAAATGTCAGCGTCTATAACCGCTCTCCCAATTTTCGCCTCTTTTACATAATCTCCGTCAAGGGGAATAAGAATCTCGTCAGTTCCTTTCAATCCATCGGCAATAATCACCTGACACCCGGTGGCAAAAGGATTGTATCCGTTCTCATAGGCTGCATCAAGATGATCCAAGGCGTTCTTTCTTCTGCCCACATAAAGGGTGTTGCAATCGGTAAGAAAAACTCTGCCACCTTGATCCTTCACCAAATCTGCAATCACCTTGGCATAATTGGGACGTAGATAAGAGAGATTTCCCGGCTCACCAAAGTGAATTTTAATTGCAGTATATTTGTCTTCAAAATCAATGGACTCAATTCCGGCCTTCCTCACCAGCCTGTCCAGCTTTTGCAGCAAATTGCAGCTGGGAGTTGTTCTAAAGTCACTAAAATAAACTTGTGATTTTTCCATGTCTCCGCTCCTTATCAATTACCATTGTTATATCACTGCAAATTCAATTAACCATACGGTATTATTGCTTAATGGTAGTTTACACCTATTTCCTTCCTAAAAGTATTTATTTTTTCGGTATCAAAACCTGATTATCAAAAGCTATCGTTATCTATATCAATTGTCAACAAATCGTCCACAGAATGGCAAGGCTATAAGCTAAGACAGATGATGAAATTTGTCGATATATACATATAGATATAAAATTTGCTCACTAAAAAAGGGGGATTTGATTAATGAAAAAGTTCAAGCCTGCAACCATCGCCCTTTCCCTTAAAACCAAATTGGTGTTCACCTCTATTTTACTACTTATTATCCCGCTATTGTCTACAGGAATCATAAGTTATAATATTGCCAAATCTGAGTTGAATAAAAAAGGTGAAGTCATTTTAAAAAATGGTGTTCATCAAGCCATGCAATTCATTGCTTCCAAACAAGAAGAGGTCAAGAAGGGAAGCATAACTTTAGCTGAAGCTCAGGAGGATGTCAAAGTATATCTCCTGGGTGCGAAGGACAGCGATGGCAAGCGACCCACTAATAAAACCATCGACCTAGGAAAAAACGGGTATTTTGTAGTGTATGATGCATCCGGCCTGGAAGTAGCTCACCCGAGCCTGGAAGGACAGAATGTATGGGATTTGGAAGACAAAAGCAATAAAGGATTTAAATTTGTACAGGAGCAGATCAAGGTTGGCCAGAATAGCGGAGGCTTTGTCCAGTATGTTTGGACTTTACCTTCTTCATCTCAAACCGGGGAAAAAATCTCATATCAAGAGGAGGACCCTGAGTGGGGCTGGATTGTTTCTGCCGGTTCATATCTAAGTGATTATAACGAGGGATCAAACACCATCCTTAAAACACTGGGAATCGTCTTTCTAATTTCTTTAATTTTAGGTATCCTCATTATTATTCGTTTTGCTGACCACATTTCTCATCCTATTAAACGCATCAGCCAAGGTTTAGAGGATATCGCCCAAGGCGATTTGACAACCAATGAATTATTGATCACTAACCGTGATGAAACCGGCCGGTTGGCACAGTCATTCAATAAAATGCTTAATAATATGCGATCTCTCCTCAGTGCAACAAAAGAATCTTCCACAAACGTGATGAAGTTTTCTGATTCTCTGGCCCTCATTACCGCAGAAACTTCCAATGCTATTAACAGTGTGGCTATGACTATTCAGGAAGTGGCCCGAACAGCTAACGAGGAAGCCAAAGACACAGAAAATGCTGCAAGACAGATTGATATTTTGGCTAATAACATTGAAGAGGTGACCCAAGCCACTTCTGTCATGGAACAAATCGCTGCCGAAACAGCCCAGTCTAATACTAAAGGTCTGGAAACTGTATCTTTATTAGTTAAAACCAAAGATGACAGTATTATGGCAACGGAAGAAATCGGCGAAGCTATTTTAAAAGTCAGTCAGAGCACAGGAAAAATCCATCTTATTATCGAGTCAATCACTCAGATATCCCAACAAACTAACCTCTTGGCTTTAAACGCTTCCATTGAGGCAGCGAGGGCCGGCGAGTCAGGCAAAGGCTTTGCTGTTGTCGCAGAAGAAATACGCAAGCTGGCTGAACAATCAGCCAAGGCTGTGGAGGAAATTGAAACCATCATCGGTGAAATTAATGTTTATTCCACCTCATCAGTTAAGACCATGGAATTAACAAAGAAAGCGGCACAAGAACAGGATAGCGCTGTAAAGGATACCAATAGTGCCTTTGAGAATATTTCCAATGCCCTGCTGCAATTGATTGAGTCAATTAATAAGGTGAGCCAAGAAAGTATAAGTATGAAAGAAATGAAAAATGAGATTGTTGGCACTATCAGCAATATATCTGCTTCCACGCAACAAACTGCAGCCTCTGCCCAACAGGTTTCTGCTTCATCTGAAGAGCAGCTGGCCGCTATGGAAGAAGTATCCGGTGGAGCGCAGAAATTAAAAGAGACCAGCGTACAGATGGATGATATTATCAATAAATTTAAATTATAAAGTTTAAGATTATATACGAAAATCCCCTCTTCCTATACATTTTGAAAACGAAGAGGGGATTTTCTATTTCAGCAATTATTTATTACTTTCCTGTCCTCCTTGAGGCCATTGACCTTGTTGGCCTTGCCCGCCTTGAGGCCGCTGACCCTGCCCGCCTCCACCGGGATTTCCAGTATTCTCAGTGGTCACGCCCGATTCATTCAGCCATGTGACTGAACTGGAAAGAGTGAAGCTCACAACTTTGGTACCATTCTGATAGGTTCCGTCACTGTACTGGCCCCCCTCTGCCTTTGTTCCTGTAGATGTCCCACCTGAGTAAAGGGTGTAGGTTCCGCCGTTTTTCAAGAGAGGGGAACTGATGACCACCGATTGATATTGCTTTTCAGGCGCGAAGGTCAGGATAGTGTTTCCTGCACTGTCTTCCAGATGAACAAGGGTTCCAGCCTTCTGAGCCTGAGAATAAGTCATAGCAATACTGTACTGAGCCGATTCGGTAGAAGGAGCCTGAGCCATGCCACTGCTGCCGGCTGCAATTAAGAATCCTCCGCTCATCTCAAAAGTCCCGTTATAGTCCAGGGGACCATTTCCATTATCGGTAGGACCATTAACGATCACTGTCCCACCTGTCATCGTAATCGAACCATTGGAGTCTAAACCATCCCCGCTGGCATTAACGGTAATTTCACCACCATTGATCACCACTTTGACATCCTCTGATGCACTGAATTGTCCTTGTGGGCCATTGGCATCAGAACTGCTGCCATCTGATCCGTTAATTCCATCATCACTGGCGGTAATATGGATGGTCCCTCCGTCAATGGTAATTACTGTACTTTCCAAACCTTCATAGCTTTTTTCAAGATCAATTTTCCCACCCTTGACGGTAAGTGCTGAATCGGCATGAATGCCGTCATCTCCCGTTTTCAGAGTAAATTCTCCATTTTCTATCGTTACGCTGTTATTGCTGTGAATGGCATCATCAGCCGAGTCAATGTTGAATGTGCCGCCAGTGATCGTTAGATCAGCTGATACCTTCAATGCTTTAGCACTTTGTGACTCAGTATCAGATTCGGTCGTAGTTGTTGTAGCTCCACTGGCATTGTTATTGGCATTGCCATTAGTGTTGGCTCCTTGTCGATCCATCGGATTAAACTGTCCATTGTCATTGCTCTTCTTTGTTCCATTGGCACTGCCGCCGTTCGTCGTAATATTATATTCACCCCCGCTGATCAGCATTGAGGTTTCTGCCTGGATTCCGTCCGCCCCTGTTGTCAATGTGTAATTACCTCCCTGAAGAGCGATGAATCCTTTTTCGCTGTCTGTATCATTGGTGGATTTAATGCCATCTCCGCCGGCCTCAATGTTAATCGTACCCTCTTTAACAGCTACCACATCTTTACCCACAACACCATCGTCAGCAGATTTAATCTGAATACTTCCTGCCATGATTTTCAGATCATCTTTGCTCGTGATACCGTCATTATAATTGGCATTAACCTTCAATGAACCTGTTCCGTTAATCGTTAAATCATCTTTGCTGAAAATAGCCGCACTGGGCTCATCAGTCTCGGCGTCGGCAAATACATACTCTTTTCCGTCTGTTACCTGATTGCTTGTGCCTGCAGGAAGAGAGATCACCGTCTTACCTGCATTTTTAATATAGATGGGGGCATTGTTTGAGCAGGTAATTTCCGCTCCATTTAATACCAGCCTAACCGTTCCCTCGTCTTTCGAATCAACAACAACCTGTCCATTTGTCAAACTTCCGCTTATAGCATATACTCCAGCAGCGGAAATTGTAACCGTACTGCCGCTAACAGCAGCACCTGATCCGCTCACTGTAGCGGTCGTTCCATTAAGCTTAATGTAGACGGGATTGGCATTTTCCCAATCGCTGTAATAGTCATCTTCATCATATTTGATCATACTGCTGGTCACGGCCCCGGCATTTTGGCTATCCGCCGTACTGGCATTGGCCGTATCTCCATTCGAATTGGTGGCACAACCTGCCAAAATCGCCCCACTTAAAAATAATGGAATTAATCTAAACCCGATTTTTTTATCCATAACTTCACGCTCCTTCATCGCAAATCAATTTTACATTCGTACAAATTACCCGTTCTTTACGTATAATCCACTTGATCTTTATGGGATTCATTTTACAAGTTAAAGCTTAAATTGCTCTGAAATTCTTGATGTTTTTTATCTAAAATTTTCTTGGGCATATACCTATTAAATTTAATACAAAAGGGTTGGTGCGATTAATCACCAACCCTTTTGTACTAAATTTATGATTAAGATTATTCCTCTTTACTAATTTCCGCTTCTGCCTCTTCGTCTTCAATTAGTTCCTTCTGAGCTACTATTACCCCATAGACCTCGCCACTATTATCTAATACCTTTATTTCCTTATCCAGGTTGAAGCTGGCTGCTGTAATTTCATCTCCTACTTTTAAAGCAGATACATCGACAGCGATCGAATCAGGGATTAATTTAGCCTTTCCCGATACTGCAACTTCCGATTTGTGTACCTGAAGAAGAGCATCCTTAATATCTTCCCGGCCTTCGAAGAAAATAGGAATCTGCAGCTTCACTTCGTGATCCTGAGAAACAAGATCTATATCGATGTGAATGATTTGGGCTGAAACAGGATGACGCTGCACCTCTTTAATAATGCCGAACTTATTGTTCCCGTCAAATTTCACCCATAATTTAGCATTAGGACCGTGTACAGTAAGAACCTTACGCAACGCTGTCGTCTCGAATTGTACAGGGATGGAACCTGCTACACTATCGCCATAAAGTGCACCAGGCGTAAAGCCGGCATTTCTGCATTGCTTGGGCCGCATGGTCCTTTCAACTGCGTTCAAAATAGTTTCTTCCATACAAACTCACTCCTTTATTTTGCTGACTTACCTTCTTCATTTGGCGAAAAGCTTGGACAAATCAGCATCCAAATTCAGTATATCATAAATTACTCGCCTTAATGCGCCGGTCCGGTAAAACCTATATTAGGATCAATGAAAAAATGCTTTCACTTCACTTGAACAGTGAAATAAAAGCATTGAAAAGATTTTCCCTTTTATTTGATTTAAACTTTATTTTTCAAAATGATAAGGTACAGTAGCAACAACAATTCCCTTATGCCTGAGCAAGATAGTTCTAATCATCAATCCAGACTGATTATGCAATATACTCTGCCACCATTTTTTCGTATAAAATTGAGGAATGACAATCGTCACTGTCGTACCTGTTTTTTCTGCCTTCCATTTCACAGTGCTGATAAATTTGTCCAGCGGCCCAACCACACTTCTGTAAAGAGAATGCAAAGTTACCAACCGTACTCCCGTATCCCATTCTTTCCATTCTTTTTCCATCTTATCGATAGCTTCTGAACTATCCCCCACATAAACGGCCAGAACATTATTTGAAAGTGAATTGGCATACATTAAAGACTGTTGCACTACTTTCGTAATTCCTGCCACCGGAACAATAATGATGTTATCCATGGTATGAATGGAGTGAATCGGCAGGGAAATGTCGATTCGCAGCTGCTCCGCCACCAACATATAGTGCTTGTGGATCTTATGGAACATCAAAACCACTAAGGGAACGAATATTAATACAGGCCAAATATCCTTAAATTTGGTAAGAAAGAATATAATCAGGATCGTATAACAAATCAACGCCCCGACCAAATTCACTACCAGTTTTGTCATCCATCCTTCAGGTTTTGTTCTCAACCAGCGCATGATCATCCCTGTCTGAGACAGAGAAAAAGGGATAAATACACCGACAGCATACAATGGAATTAAATTTTCTGTTCTTCCCTGGAAAATGATGATCAGCAAACTCGACAGAGTACCTAAAGCCATAATTCCGTTAGATAAACCCAAACGATCTCCCCTTACCTTAAAAGGTCGGGGCATATATTTATCATTTGCCATATTAAAGGCCAGGAGAGGGAACGCCGAATATCCAGTATTAGCCGCCAAGATCAAAATCAGAGCAGTAGCAAATTGAATTGTGTAGTAAACAAAATTACGTCCAAAAATATTCTGACCCAGTTGAGACAGTACCGTCTGGTCAGTCATGGGCTGAATTCCATACCAATAAGAAAGAAAGACGATTCCACATAAAACTGTTCCCAGGATTGTCCCCATCATCACCAAGGTCTTGGCTGCATTGCGCGGTGCCGGATCTTTAAAGCTGGGAATGGCGTTAGAGATCGCCTCTACTCCTGTCAAAGCCGAGCATCCTGAGGAAAAAGCTCTCAGGAGTAAAAACAGTCCCACACCCATTACTGGAGCTCCAATCTCTGCATGCGGGTGGACAGGAGCAACCGCTCCGGTGATAACACCATAGCATCCCACTCCGATAACCACAAACATCATCAGAACAAAGAAGTAAACGGGGTAGGAGAGGAAGGTTGCTGAATCTGTCAAGCCGCGCAAATTCAGGAGGGTAATCAAGACAATGATCACCACTGAAATTAATACATTGTGTTCATATAAGAAAGGAAAGGCAGAAGTAATTGCATCAGTTCCGGCGGAAACACTAACTGCTACTGTGAGGATGTAATCGACCAGAAGAGAGCCACCTGCAATCAAACCAAAATTAACGCCTAAATTTTCCTTAGCCACCATATAGGCTCCTCCGCCTTGCGGATAGGCAAAAATGATTTGACGATATGATAAGACCAAGGCTATCAATAGGATCAACACGCCCAGGGAAATGGGCAAAGCATACCACAATGCAGCTGCTCCTGCCACCATTAACACGATCAGCACCTGTTCTGGTCCATAAGCCACTGAAGAAAGTGCATCAGAAGACAATATAGCCAAGGCTTTTAGCTTATTCAGCCTCTGGTTGGTCATCTCATTCGACTTTAGAGGCCTGCCAATCAACAGTCTCTTAATTTTGGATAACATACATACCCCTCTTTATGCTTAAATAATTCAAGTATCTCTAGTCTTTCTCAAAAATGAAAAATAAAACTACAGACTTCTTACTCTGTAGCTAAAATTTAACTATTATCCATTCTTCTTCATCCCCTCTTCTAGCGCTTACGGAGTTAGCTGTCGGATTCGGGCAGTAAGAGTTGCCCTACCTTTAAAAAGGATTCACCCCAAACGATCAAAATTAATCGTTAATAATGGTTCCCCCGCTCCTGGACAGGATTCAGCTAATAAAGAATTATATAATTTTCATAGGCAATCATACTCCTGAAAACATGTAATGTAAAGATATTTATACGTGGGAAAAAAGAGTTTTTCAATTTTATTATTAATGTTTTTTTATATCATCTAATTCTATTCCTGACTCGGCTGAAATGTTTATGCCCCTCCCTTTTTTCATTTTATATAAGCTAATAACCAGGAATAAAAACAATATAATATTCCCTGCCGCCGTCAAATCACCAATCCTTTCCAGAAACAGTGAATGCGAGTGTGCCCTGGACTCAGCCTGCCACAGGATAACATAGGTATTAATAAAACTGGTCAGGCTAAATCCCATCATCAAATAAAGCATTTTTCTATCTCTTAGATAAATAAAACATAGAATAGACAATGCTACCGCTGGAAATAGGTATCGCTCATGCATGCTGACAGAAAACGTAAATACGCCGGTTATTAGAACAAGCGCCGAAGCCGGTGCCACTTTTTCCTTGCCGAAAATAAAAAGCAACCATGCTCCAAACGTGATTATTACAATAAAAGCCATTCCCCAAGTATGATAACTGAGACCGATAAAGGACAATGTATCGTCCCGGAAATTTCCGCCAAGAAGATAAAAGAAATTAAAGCCATTCACTGATGCATATGGATATTCCCCGATAGTATTTCGAAAAACATCAATAAGCCCTAATCCTCCCCGCAATCCCGAAAAGGGCAAAATAATGAATGCTCCCGTTAAAAGAAAGCTTGCCATAGCCTGAACGGTATCGGAAAAACTTTTCCTGCGTACCAACTCAAAAAAGAGTATAGGAAGGAAAATGATCCCTTGAGGTTTCATTAGTACAGACGCCGCAAAAAAGGCTGCGGCACTTTTTAGCCTCTTCTCGGCCAGCAGAACTACTGCGGAAACAACAAGCAGTGTGAAAAAAGAATCCACCTGTCCCCATAAAGTGGAATTAGCCAGGACCGCCGGGTTGAAAATGTAAAAGGCTGCAATTAAAATCCCCGCCTTTTCAGATATGTATCTGGAGGCTAATTTTAAAAAAAGGTAAGCTGTCCCCAAATCAGCAAGCATCGAAGGCAGCTTCAGCAGCAGCGTCATATCCAAGCTTTCTTGATTTAGGATGGATAATTTGCCAATCCCGCTCAGCACATATATGTATAGGGGCGGATAATCGCTGACAACCCCCGAATCATAAAAATGAGTAAAGTCATGTGCTGCTGCCAAAGCCCACGACCTAAAAAGGGATAGATCGGAATGATACCCCTCGACCATATTTCCTGTAAAAATTCTCAATAAAAAT
>JAEWCM010000197.1 GCA_023390635.1 Bacillota bacterium | reverse complement strand
ATGGACACCCGCTTTTTCTGACCGTAACTGAGAAAGTGAGTCGGCTGATGGCGCAGTTCTTTTAATTCCAATTTTTTAATTACGTCATCCACCTGACGCATTACTCGATCTTCCGGCAATCTCAGATTCATAACCCCAAAGGCAATCTCCTGTTCGACAATAGGGAGAAAGAGCTGGGAATCAGGGTCCTGAAATACTATTCCCACATTTTTTTTCAGTTCCAGCAAAGACTTCTTGCTGGAATCCACCTTTTTCCCCGCAAAATAAATATTACCATGCTGCGGCTTAAGCACTCCGTTCAGACAAAGAAAAAAAGTTGTTTTTCCCGAACCGTTGGAGCCCATCACCGCCACTCTCTGTCCCCGTTCAATCTCCAGGCTGATACCTTTCAAAACATGAACTTTATTGGGATAAGTATAGTGAAGATCCGTAATTCTCAGGATTGGCTCTTTCATAGAAAAGCCCCTCCTTCTAGTTTAATCAATAATATAATAATTAGCAAAATTCCATCAAAGGCAAGGAGACATGCCCATTCTTTCTTTGAGCCCCTATCGGTTTGCCCCGGGACCCGGATCTCCCCGTCGTACCCTCTTGCTTCCATGGCATTAAACAAAGCCTCACCTTTTCTCATGGAACAAATAAATAAAGATGAAGCAATCCCGGCTGCACCGCGAAAACGGGCCTTCATGCCGGCATTGCCCAAACGGGCTTGCTCAGAGATATGCATCCGATTTAAAACTTCCAAAAGGATAAAAATGAAACGATAAATCAGCATCATCAGTTCCAGAAAAAGAGCAGGCATCTTCCAACGTTTAAGAACAGATATAATATCCATAATGGAAGTAGTGAGGGTTAAAAAATACAAACAGGAAACTGCCCCTAAAGCCCTGAGCACCAGATTAAAGGCCATCTCTACTCCTTGAGCAGAAACACTGAAGAAAAAACCTCCCAGCTTAACTGTCCAAAATCCCCGGTCTCCGATATCGATGATAATTGTCAGTACCCCTAAAAAAAGAAAAGCGCAGGGAACCAGCATCAGTTTCAAATAATAGGACAGAGGGGTCCCTCCTCTGCCCACCGCAGCCCAACCCATCAAAAGAATGATGAAGACCGAAACACTCCGGGAATCGGCCCAAAGACAAGCCACTAAAGTGGAAAGGGCAAAAATCAGCTTTAATGTAGAACTCTTATCCCTCAACTTGGAGGAATAAGCCATTTTATCCAACAGAATCATGGTTTTGCGGCAGCCTTCGCATGTTTTCCATCTTTGCCCACTGCTTTTCCATCAGGCTTAGTCTTTCCCCGTCCCTTCAGATATCCCAAACCATAACCAATGACTCCTGCTCCGAGGGCAGCCTGAAGTGCAAACAACAGGCTCTCTGTCTCTCCCCCCGGCGGTTCCCATATAGGAGCGGCCCAAGGCTCATAATTGGCATCTAATTCACCGATCAGGTTTTCTGCCTTATCGTCTGAACCGCCGAATTCCGATTCACGGTTAATGAATAGGGGAACCGCCGCCAAGATAATCACCAAGCCAATTCCCAATAAGGTATATCCGATATTCTTCTTCACTATTATCTGACCTCCCCACTCATTACCCCTAACTCCTGCAATTCGTCGGAGGTATAGGCAGAGACTGCATTCAGCATCAATACGGTGAGAATTCCTTCACTAATCGCTAAAGGAATCTGGGTCACAGCAAAAATTCCCATAAACTTAGTAAAGGATTCCAGAAGCCCTCCGCCGGGAGCAGGAAACGCAAGCGCCAACTGGAACGAGGTTACCACATATGTGGCCAAATCAGCTAAGGAAGCAGCTAAAAATACGCCTAACCATTGTGGCCCTTTTAATTTCTTTACCAGCTTATAGATGCCAAAGGCTACCAAAGGACCAACAATCGCCATAGAAAAGGTATTGGCCCCCAAGGTCGTCAGTCCTCCATGGGCTAACAAAAGAGCTTGGAATAATAAGACGATTACTCCAATCACTACCATGGCCGTCGGTCCGAACAGGATGGACCCAAAGCCTACACCTGTGGGATGAGATGAACTTCCCGTAACTGAAGGAATCTTTAACGCAGACAAAACAAAGGTAAAGGCTCCGGCCATAGCCAGCAGCAGCTTTACTTTCGCATTGTGGGAAATAATTTTTTTAATGGAAAAAAGTCCGATAATTAAGAAAGGCAAGGCCAAAGCTCCCCAGACAATGCACCACTGCGGTGGCAGAAATCCCTCCATAATATGCATCGCATTGGCACTGGGTAAAAACCCAAAAAGAAAAGCAAAAATAAAACCGACCATCGTCAACCCTTTTTCCAGTTTTGACACACTCCACACCTCCATAAATCAAAAAAGCCTTTCGTAAAACTATCCGAAAGGCTACGGAAATGCTTCATAATTATTCATGGCAAGCATAACCCAACACCTCCCTATCACCCGTAGAGTGCTAGTGTTTCCCACATAGGCAGGTTTTCTGACTCAAGCGTCATCGTCTTCAAGCTCATCTTCCCAGTTTCCCAGTGATGAATTTACCGGCTTTTAACTCAGCTAATACAGCGGCGGGACCGTACAGGATTTTCACCTGTTTCCCTCTTAGCCCGTTGCCAAGCAACAGGCACCTACATGCTTTATTCAGTTCTTATGGCAAGTCTATCATCCTCTTAGAAAGCTGTCAATTCAAGACCTCTATACCACTATTCCATTCTTGACATCGTCTTGACAGTCTTTTCACACAATCCACATACATATAATGGAAGTTTGTTTTATACTTTTATTATAGGCTACACTTGTTTTAAATTATAAAGATATTAAAGCCAATAAAAAACGGACTAAATAATAAGGGGGCAAAACTATGATCATTCTCATTCCCGCATACGAACCTGATGATCGCTTGCTCCGACTGATCGACAATCTTTTTCTTTGCCAATATTCTATCCTCATCGTCGACGACGGAAGCGGCCCCGCCTATCAACCGATCTTTCAAGCCGCCCAAGCTAAAGGGTGTACAGTATTACATCATTCCAAGAACAAAGGCAAAGGGAGAGCTCTCAAAACAGGGTTTGCCTTTATTGAAAAATTAGCGATTGACGAAGGAGTCGTCTGTGCCGACTCAGACGGACAGCATCTGCCTAAAGATATTGAAAGAATAGCCCATTGTATTCTTACTCATCCCGGTCAGATCATATTAGGAAGCAGATCCTTTACCGGTAAAGTACCGCTGCGCAGCAGTTTCGGGAATACAGTCACCCGTTGGTTCTTTAAAGCAGCTAGCGGCATCAGCCTCTCCGACACTCAAACGGGTCTGCGCGGCTTTTCCAAAGATATGCTCCCCTGGCTTGGCCAAATTCCCGGGGAACACTTTGAATATGAAATGAACATGCTCCTTTACGGGCCAAAATCAGGCTACACCTTTCATTGTCTGGATATTCAAACCATTTACCCAGAAAATCATCATTCCTCCCATTTTAACCCCATTCTAGATTCCATCCGCATTTACCTTCCTATTATTAAATTCTGCTTTTCCTCCCTTATCTCTGCCTTTGTGGATTTTATCCTGCTCATGGTCTTTCAACCCCTTCTCAATGATCTTTTTCTGGCCGTCGTCCTCGCCAGAATCTGCAGCGCTACCATCAATTACACCTTAAACAGGCAGTTTGTCTTTTCCTTGAGCAGCAAATCCTCCATCAAAAGCTCTTTACCCCGCTATACACTGTTAGCAGGGACTCTGATGTTTGCCAACTACGGCTTCATCTATTTCTTCAACGTAGTCGCTCATATTCCCTTGTTCTTTGCTAAAATTGCAGCAGAAATCACCCTTTACGGCATAAGCTATATTTTCCAGCGTAAATTTGTCTTTAGCTGTTAAACACTTCTTAGGGCATCGATAGGATTAAGGGCAGAAGCTTTTCTGGCCGGAGCCAAGCCAAAAACAATGCCAATGGCCGCGGAAAAGCTGATGGCGAGGATAATCGTCGATCCGGAAAGTAAAAAAGGAATCTCTAAGATAAGGGTCCCAAGATAAGCAATTCCAATTCCCAAGCCGAGACCGATGACTCCTCCAAACGAAGAAAGAAATACTGCTTCGATGAGAAACTGTTCCTGAATTCTCTTTGGTTCAGCACCCAAGGCTTTGCGCAAACCGATTTCCGCCGTCCTTTCCGTGACCGATACCAGCATCATATTCATAATTCCTATTCCACCCACCACCAGGGAAATCGAGGCGATTCCTACCAGCATCATGGATAACATTCCTGTCATGTTATTCACCATGTCCAGAACATCCTCCATATTAACAATCGTATACGCGTCCTGCTTATAATTGAACGCTTGGTTCAATACTGTCTGAATATCTGCCGTTATCTGATCCCCCTTGACAGAGTTCTCCATATATACCTCTACAGAAGAAATGTAGCGTGTTCCCAGAAAGCTCATAGCTGTCGTATAGGGAATAACTACACTGTTATTATTGCTGGTCAAAGAAAAACCGCTACTTTTTTTTAATATTCCAATAATCTTATAGCTCACCCCATTGACTAACATAGTTTCGTCAATGGGGTTTTCGCCGTAGTAGAGCTGGCTCACCAAGTTAGCGCCTAACAGGCATACTTTATTTTTACTCTTAATATCGATAAGATTAATTCCCCGTCCCAAAGAGACTGTATCCTGGTCATGAGTGAAATATACTTCGTTCTTCCCCTGAACACTAACCTTATCCATCACCTTTTTCCCATTAACTACAGTCGCCTTACCCGACAAGGTAGGGGAGACGCCGGCTACATGAGCGACTTGACCCAGCAGCTTTATATCGTTATCCGTCAATCCTTGCTTTAAAGGCGTTCCAACAGCCTGGACGGTAATGGTTTCTGCCCCCAAAGTTGAGAACTGATTCGTTACTTCATAGGTGGCACTTTTTACAATGGTGATTAAGGCAATAATAGAGGCCACACCGATGACAATACCTAGAATAGTAAGAAAAGAGCGCATCTTGTTGTGAATGATATTGGCCCAGGACATTTTAACACTTTCTCTCCACATCTTTACCGCTCCTCTTCCGTTAACCGGCCATCCAAAATATGTACGATCCGCCCTGCATTCTCTGCAATTGCCCGATCATGAGTAATCATAATAATCGTTCTGCCCTCTCCGTTCAGTTCCCGAAACAAAGCCATGATCTGGTGGCCTGTATTCTGGTCCAAAGCTCCTGTCGGTTCATCAGCCAGCAATATCGTCGGTTCGGTCACCAAAGCCCGGGCAATTGCCACCCGTTGCTGTTGTCCTCCTGAAAGCTGGTTTGGCCGATTTTCTTTTTTCTCGCTCAAGCCCACTCGCTCCAACAGATGTTCTGCCTTTTCTCTTCGAAGCTTTTCCTCAATCCCTGCATAAATGAGCGGGAGTTCCACATTTTGCAGGGCCGTCAGTCTGGGCAACAATTGAAATTGCTGAAACACAAACCCGATTTCCCGATTGCGGATTTTGGCCAGTTCCCCTTCGTTCAGTTCCTTCACCCAATGATTGGATAGAAAATACCGGCCGGCAGTAGGCACATCCAAGCACCCAATAATATTCATTAAAGTGCTTTTTCCTGAGCCGGAAGGGCCGAGGATCGATACAAATTCTCCTCTGTGCACAATCAGATTTACACAGTTGAGAACCGTTTGCTCCTCCGCACCCATCACATAACTCTTTACAATATCCTCCATTTGCAGAATAATTTCAGCCATTAATCCGCACCGCCTTCGCTATCTCTTTGCGTTGCGCTCTTGCGGGCTCCCTGCAGGTCTTTCATTGTGGATCCGGTTTTAGGTACAAGAATTATCTGCCCTTCTATTAGCCCCTCCTTCACCTCGACCATCGTGCCATCATTCACTCCTACCTGAATTGGCTGATCTTTCGCTTTTCCCTGACTCTCTCTCATGTAAACGAATGGCTGATTCTCTTCATCAAAGTGGACAGCGGACATGGGAATAACTATCACACCGGAAGCACTTTGACTGAGCAAACGCACTTCGGCACTCATCCCCACACGCAGAACCGGATCATTTTGCAAGTCAATGATTGCTGTAAAGTAGGAAATACCGTTAGCATTCACCGCTTCTTTAGAGATTTTAGAGATTTTTCCTACTACCTTTTTATCAATGGCGTTAATTGTTACCGACACATCTTTTCCTACTTCCAGAGCATTCATATCATACTCATCCACTTTAACCGTCACCTGTAAATGGGTATAGTCCACTATCTCCCCCAGGCTGGTTCCGGCCATCACCTGATCATTCTCCCCTACATTGAGCTTTCCCACCTCTCCGTCCATTTTTGCCTTAATCTGCCCCCCGAATGAATTAACAAACAACACCTCATCCTTTTTAACCTGCTCTCCTTCTGCTACTTTTACTTCTTTAATCTGCATCATTTGATCACTCTTGATCGTTTCCCTATTTTTTGCCTCCACATTTCCGGAAAAGCTATAATACGCCTCAACATTTCCCTTGCGAACGGTTACTTCATTATTGAGCAAATCCTGAGGACGAAATAATACGAATAAAATAACTCCCAGCATTGCCGCCCCTATAACAACTCCAATAATTACTTTGCCCATGGCTTTTCTTCTGCTTCTCATGCTAACCCCTCCCCGCGCGATTCAACCCCTGTTCCGGCCTCTTATTCATCTCAACGCAAATCTTAGCTTGTCCAATTTTATTGAGATAAAACACCATAACGCAAAAAAGGCTCCTCGCACAAGCCTTTATCCTTGTGCAAGAAGCCTTACCTTAATTCCTCCTAATAGATAACTATTATCTGAGCAGCTCTTCCCACTCATTGACCTTGAAGCCTACCAAAACACGCCTTTCATCAACAAGCAAAGGACGTTTGACCAGCATCCCGTCAGTGGCTAAAAGACGGATTTGTTCCTCCTCTGACATTGTCGGTAATTTATCTTTGAGCTGCAGCTCCTTATAGCGCAGACCACTTGTATTAAAAAAGCGTTTCAAGGGCAGCCCGCTGAGCTTTGTCCATTCTTCCAGCTCAGCTGCTGTCGGATTTTCCTCTCCGATATGCCTTTCCGTGTACACGATCCCCTCACTATCCAGCCACTTTTTTGCTTTTTGACAGGTACTGCATCGGGGATAACATAAAAAAGTATAGTTTACCATTGCTCAATCACCTCCGGAAGGGCCTGAAAACTATCAATTACAGCATCGTATTCTTCCACATCTCCAAAACCATAGCGAGCATAAATAAAGGGAATTCCCGCTTGATGCGCTGCCCTGCCATCCCCTGTCGTATCACCTAAATAGACAGGACTTTGCAGATTATTTCTCTCTATCACCATCTTAATATTTTCAGCTTTGCTCAGCCCAGTCCGTCCAGGGTTTTCAAAGTCGGCAAAATAGTGTTCCAGTTGATGTGCGGCCAAAAAAGTCTCAATATATCCAGCCTGACAGTTACTGACGATAAAAAGTTTATATTTTCGGGCTAAAAGCGCCAGTGTCTCCAAGACATAGGGATAGGGTTTCCCGCCATCTTCCAGGAGGTAGCGGCATTCTATCTCACAGCCCTTATCCATCAGTACTTTTCGTCCTTCTTCACTAAGCTGGGGGAAAAAGCGACGGGCAATTTCGTCAATTTGCAGACCCATTACTTTTCTTACTTGCTCTTTTGTCAGTGGCTCTATGGAAAGACGATGTTCCTGCCCATATTCCTCCAAGGCCTTATTCCACCCTTTAACCACCATGTCCGTGGCATCCCAGAGCGTTCCGTCCAAATCAAAAATAATGCTGTCGATCGTCATGTTTCCTCCTTGGGAGAGTATTTATCAAGATCATCTTATGCTTATATTGTGCTATATTTTTCCCTAAAGAGCAAATCCCTTTTCTTAGAAACCTGCTGCCAATCCCACTATATGCCGCCTGTACGTATATCACGGCCATTCTCACCCAGAGCTCCCTGCGCCAGCTTCCTTACGATCTCTTCATCTGCCGGACAAAAACTGTAATTTTTCAAGTCCTCAGACTCTACCCACCGAACCTCCTGATGAACCTTTACCTCCATGTTTCCCGCTTCAATACGGGCATTATAGAATGTCAAATCCACCGTCTGATCCGGATAGTCATATACGGTGCGGCCACAGATATCTTCAAGTTCCAGTTCTACCCCCAGTTCCTCCCGGCATTCACGTACAATACACCGCTCCATTGATTCCCCTTGTTCCCGTTTTCCACCTGGGAACTCCCAAAGAGAAGAACAACTGCCTCCAGGTTGACGCCGGCAGATAAGAATTCTTCCTGCCTGGCGGATAATAGCTGCGCCCACTTGAATCATCACTAAAACCTCACCTTACCCCATCTATAAATCTGCCATAGCCCTCTTTCTCCATCTCTTCCATGGGGATAAAGCGTAAAGCAGCACTATTAATGCAATAGCGGATTCCTCCCAATTCAGCAGGGCCGTCGTTAAACACATGTCCCAAATGCGAATCTCCCACCTTGCTGCGCACTTCAATCCGCTCCATACCATGACTCCTGTCCCGGTGCTCCACGAGTTCCCTTCTGTCCATTGGCCTGGAGAAACTGGGCCAGCCACAGCCCGAATCAAATTTGTCTGACGAGAGGAAAAGAGGTTCCCCGGTTACAATATCGACATAAATACCTTTTTCATGATGATTCCAGTAAGGGTTATTAAAGGGAGGCTCCGTCCCGTTTTCCTGAGTTACACTATATTGAATGGGGGAAAGCATTTTCATTATTTCATCCCGATCAGGTTTGAAATAGATTTCCAACTCAGCGGCCGACTGGTGTGTTTCCGTCAGCTCATCAAATGGTGCGTTTAAAAGAGAGAAATCCACATGACAATAACCCCCTGGATTTTTTTCCAAATACTCTTGATGATAATCTTCCGCCAGTACATAGTGCTCCAGCGGCTTGACTTCGGTCACCACAGGCATGGTCCGTTTCTGCTGTTCTTCCGTCAATGCCTCCAGAATCACCGGCCTATCCTGCTCATCGCGATAATAGATACCCGTCCGGTATTGGACTCCAACATCTCCACCTTGCCTATTCAAACTGGTGGAGTCAATAATCCTGAAAAAATGTTTAAGGAGCATTTTTAAGCTGATTCGTTCAGGATCATAGCGAATATGGATCGTTTCGGCGTGTTCAGTTTTGCTTAACTCATAATAACTGGGGTCTAATGTTTTACCATTGGCATATCCCACAGTTGTCTCCGCTACACCGTAAACCCGGTCAAAGTAAGCTTGTACTCCCCAAAAGCATCCTCCCGCCAACCATAAATCCCGAAGAGAGACCTTACTATAATCTAATTCCAGATTAGGATTCATCGGAAAGAAAGATCCTTCAGCAAATTTACCATCGTCCTTCATTTTCATTCCTCACTCTCCAGACCGATTTTCCTGATAATAAACAGTTCAGCTTCAGAATCCCTCAAGCAAAACTTTTTTTCGTTTCTGCGTTCAGTGTATTTTATTTCTTACCCTAACTCAATAATTTCATACAAATATTTTTTCTGATTGCAGATTCAACCATTGATCTGCCAGGTAAAAGTTATTATTTCATGATTAATATGATTGACAAACACTACAGGCAAAGTTAATATATGTACATACATATATACGCATATTAAAATCTTGTTAAGGTGTATGTAAAATTCTAAAAAATGCACTATAATGAGAGAATGAAAAATAGCGATTTCTCTCAGTCTCAATTGGCTGATTATACTAAAGAATAATAACAAAGAGGACTAATTCTATGTTAGAAGCGAAATGCACTCCGAATTATGCCGGTGTCACCTTATCAGGCGACTTAGGAGATCTTAAGGAGCTTAATCAAGCTTTTCACGACATTGTAGGCAATGAGGAAAAACACCCCTCTCTTTCATCTGTACATCACAGAATAATGGGACTGTGCTATGATCTGCGCCACGCTTTATTAGGAGATCGGGGAATAAAACTTGTAGACAATGGCATGAATACTAACAAGATGAAATACCATCAGGCGATTGCACCTCAAAATAACCTTTATTACAGTTTCAATGTAATATGGTTGGAAATTTTGTTCGTAGTAATGATTCTTAATGACTATATCTTTCTTGACAGTAATTCTATTGTTGACAGCGGCGGCATTGCCATCGGCAATTTTTGTTATGCAAAGCTGCTAGCCCCTGAAGTGATGTGGAATAAATCCATTGTTGTAATACGAAACTTTCAAGCCACTGTGATGGAAGCACTGAAAGGAATCCTCTGCCCTACGATTTATTCCAGACTGGTCAAGGCTATTTTTAAAGAAAATCTTTGCTTTGAAAACTATGCAATCCAGTACTTAGATGTTCTTAATGCCCGTTATCTGGCAATGGACAGAGAAAAGCGGCTTAAGAATCTACCCTCCATGGTCAAACACTTATCCGAGCGTTCTGATGAATACTATGAAATCGAAGACTTCATCCAGCAATATTCCCGTGAACACAATATCACGGTAAAAAATATTCAACTGGAAGGATCGGTTTGTCCGGAAGAATTTGATTGGTAAGCAAAAAGCCGTTTTAGTACGGCTTTTTATTTTTGCCTATAGTTCATAAAATAAACTCCTTGAATCATCATTCTTTTTGATATTAAAGCCTGCGTTTACCCGTTAAAGCGGTAGCCTGTTCCCCACAACGTCTCAATCAATTCGGGATTAGCAGGATCCTTTTCAATCTTTTTGCGGATCTTTTGGATATGCACGGGAACGGTAGCCATATCCCCATAATAATCCGTACCCCAAATGGAATCAAAGAGCTGTTCCTTGGTAAAGACAATATTAGGATTCGTGGCCAGAAAGCAGAGCAGTTCATATTCTTTTGTGGTCATCCCCACCTCCGACCCATTGACAAAAACTTTATGGGAAGAAGTATTGATCTCCAATCCCTTATGGCTGATAGTATCGGCAGGCACACTCCTCCCCTTAAGCCTTTCATACCGGCTGATATGGGACTTGACGCGGGCTGCCAATTCTGCGGGGCTGAAAGGCTTCGTCATATAGTCATCCGCTCCCACATCGAAGCCGCGAATCTTATCAATGTCTTCCATTTTCGCCGAAACTACAATAATAGGAATCTCCAGCTTGGTCCTTACCTCTTTAATAATATCAAATCCGCTTTTACTGGGCACCATCAGATCCACAATCAACACATCGTAATCTCCGGCGAGAGCTTTTTTTACCGCTTTCAGACCATCCTCCTCAATATCGGCTTCATATCCGTTCAATTTCAGATAATCCCGCTCCAGTTCGGCAATATTGCGGTCATCTTCTATAATCAGCACTTTTTTCATTGTTTTTTCACCCACCATTTCCATAGTTGCCAAGGCTATCCGATAGAAAAGCTATCACGAAGTGAGCTCCGCCCTATTTGCTATTTCCGACGGGACTCGCTTCTTTTGCTCCAGGAAGAATGACCGTAAATACCGTTCCCGTACCCAAGCTGCTCATCACATTAATCTCCCCGCCATGAGCCTTCACCAGCTCATGGGCAATCGCCAGGCCCAAACCGGTACTGGAGAAATCCTTCGTCCGCTCACTGTCCACCCGGTAAAATCGCTCGAAGATATGAGTCAGGCCATCTTCCGGGATTCCCGGTCCATTGTCTTTTAATTCAATACCCACCCTATCATCCCTGGCAAAAAGCCTGGCCCGGATCTCCAGCCCAGACACAGGACCATATTTCACCGCATTATCAATTAAGTTGCGAATTACCTGATGAATACGCTTACCGTCCAGCGCTGCCTGCCACTCATCCTCCAACTCGTCAAGATAGACGAAGCTCACGCCCCGTTCAGCCAAATCCAGACTGAACTCTTCCATCAGGTCAGCCATAAAAGGCTTAATGCGAATGGGAGTAAAGGTAAGCTCCAACTTCTGCATATCCAATTTGGAAAAAAGGAAGAGATCATCGATCAGCCGGTTCATGTAATCTGTATTACTATAGATGATCTTCAAGTAATTTCTCATCTTCTCCGGGGGAATCTGCTCCTGAGCCATGATGGCCTCTACATAACCCTGAACGGAAGTAATCGGCGTCTTTAAGTCATGGGAGATATTGGCGATCAGAGATTTACGGTTTTCCTCATATTCCGCCTTTAAGCGTTCTCCTTCTCCCAGCTTGCGGGCCATCCCATTGAAGGCCTCGATCAAGGGTGCAACTTCGTTGGTAGCCCCTTTCTCAACCACCACATTGTAATTGCCCCGGGCAATTTCCTCCACACCCTGCTGCAAATTGTCAATCGGCTTTAGAATCCGCTCCCGAATTCTTATGAGAAGACCCATCTCAAAAAACCCGCCAACAGTCGTTGCCAGCAATACCACCAGAACAATGGTTTCTAAACCTGTGCCGATGCCTCCGAAACGAAAAAGGAAAAACCAAAGAACCAGATTGAACGCGATAATACCAATGCGGCTCCGGCTGATATGGCGGTAGTATCTTCTAAAATCTGCATCCCTTATGCCGCCGCCTGTCAAATGGGTTTGGAAATGCAGTTCATTGAGTTCTTTCTCAATAATGCGCAGCCTTTGTCTCAGCTCTGCCATCTCTTCCCGGTCCATCGCCCATTTTTCTCTGCCTCCGTGTCCACCGTGACCCGACCGCAAACGCCTTCTCAGTTCTCTGCGTTCCCTTTGCAGCTCGTTATGCCGCTGCACTACCGTCTGATGCCAACGATGGGAGCGGCGCAGCTCAGCCAGCTCTTCAGTCTTATGGGCAATAAAACGGTCTCTGATAAAGCGAAAGCCATGCCATAAATTCATACCTTGCCCTCTGTTTCTCTCATAATATAACGCTTGATGTTTATTTCGTATTATAAGATTTTCCCATAAACGGCATTTAAACAATTTTTAAAAATTCTATAAATCTTCTCAAGCAAGTAAACCTCTTAATTAAACTTTTTGTAAGTTCAAGAGGTTTTATTCCACAGTCCGGTCTAAAAATCCTATGACCCAACAGATTATGTTAAAATTAAAAACTTTAAACTCCTTTTATTACTCTTTTATAATTTTTTTATTATTTGTTTCTGCTTCTTTTAAATCCTCCTTCTATAATAAGCCCTGAGCAAAACAAAGGAGGAGTACTCATGAAAAATATCATTGAAGTGAGTCACTTTACAAAAAATTACGGGAATTTCCGTGCCGTGGACGATGTATCTTTCAACGTGCCGGAAGGCGCCATCTTCGCCTTTCTTGGTCCCAACGGCGCAGGAAAGAGCACAACCATCAATACCCTATGTACGATTCTGGATAAAACTTCCGGGACGATGAAGATTAACGGCCACGACGTGGCCAAGGAAAAGGACAGCGTAAGGCAGGACATCGGCATCGTTTTTCAGGAAAATACCCTTGACGCCAGACTCTCTGTGGAAGAAAACCTAAAATTCCATTGCCGTTTCTATAAAGTGCCGCAAAGCGAGGTTTCAGCCCGGATTGACTTTGTGCTTGATCTGGTTGACTTGAAAGCGTGGCGGAAATCGGCGGTAGGAGGTCTTTCCGGGGGCATGAAAAGGAGGGTGGAGATTGCCCGGGGACTGATTCATTATCCCAAGGTCCTCTTTCTCGACGAACCGACGGCCGGACTGGACCCTCAGACCAGAGCCAACGTATGGGAATATATTTATAAGCTGCAAAAACAGAAAAATATTACAATCTTCCTTACGACCCACTATATGGATGAAGCAGAGATCTGCTCCAGCGTCGCCATCATTGACCACGGCAGGATCGCCGCCTTCGATACCCCTTCCCACCTGAAGGATCAATTCTCTACCTCTGTGATGCACATCAAAGCCATCGATTATGAGAAGATCACAAACTACCTCCAGGACCGGAAGCTGAAATATGAGTTAAACAAGGACGCCCTTAAGGTCTATGCCAAAAACACCCGTTCCTCCCTCGATATGCTGGCGGCCTGCAAGGAGGAAATCACTGATTTTGAGGTCAGCAAAGGCTCACTCAACGATGTGTTTCTTAATGTCACAGGAAGGGAGATCAGAGAATAATGAACGCTGTCGGTGCTATTTTAAGCAGGAACCTGTTGAATTTCGTCCGAGACAAAGGACGGTTATTTGGAACTTTATTTATGTCCTTCTTTTTTCTCTTTATCTTTTCCTTTATTATGAAGTCTTCCATGACCGGACTGGATCAGCCCATGAATTACTTGATTGCCGGGGTCATTATCATGACTGTCTTCCAATCCAGTATTAACAACTCTACAGACATTCTTTCCGATATTTCCAGCGGTTTTATGAAGGAAATTCTAGTGGCCCCCATCAAACGGTGGCAGATTTCCATCGGACAGATTCTTTCTTCCTCCGTCATTGCCATTCTGCAAGGGATCTTAATCTCTGTGATCAGCCTCTTCATGGGCCTGGAGCTTGATCCGCTGCGGTTCCTGGAGATGATCGGAGTGATGGCCGTGGCCGGTCTGACCTTCGGTTCCATCGGGCTGTTCCTGGCCACCATCGCCCGCAATTCCGCGGCCTTTCAGATCATTGCCGCCATCGTGGTCATGCCTTTTACTTTTCTATCTGGAGCCTATATTCCCACCACCATCATGCCTGCCTTTCTCAAACCCCTGATCTATGTGAATCCCCTGACGTATATTACCTCCATCTTCCGCTACATTACGCTCAAGATGGACGGACTTTCCGCCGCCCAACTGGTTCAGCAGGGTGTGGCTTACGATCTCCATGGTTTTGTGATCACACCGGCCCTCGGATTCCTGATCATCATCCTGATTGGGGTTGTATTCTTTTCCCTCTGTGTGCACAAGTTCAATAAAGCAGACTTTTCCAATGTGAAAGTTTTTAAGCATTAATAGAAAGGGAAGGTTGGGGAGAAGCGCAGCTTCACGCACAACGCTCCGGAGGGCGACGGGGCTGCCGGACTGGCATTCATAGCGCTATGCCGGAAACCCCGCTGCTTTCTGCGAGTAAACCTCCGGCTCCGCCTGCCATAAATGCATCGTCCGGCTTAGCGCCCCGCTGCCAATCCTACGCTTTTGTGTGTGAAGCTGCGCTTGCTTGCGGGTCTTCTAAGTATTGCTTTTAAGTCTTTAGATGTTTTGAGTGGTGTTTTGAATGTCGAACTCTTTTACAAGTACATCGTCAATATAGCTACGCACTTTGAAAGTGTATTGTTTGCTGAGTAGTGCTTCCAGATCTTCTCCGGAAATATTGCTCGGATAGGCTTCAAAGGACAGGGAAGCAGTCTGGGTTTTATAGTTAGTCAGTTTGGGGATCTCCGATATTCCCGACCCACTTGTCCCCAGGACGGCAAAATACTCGATAGGATATTCCACTTTCAGGGTTATTTTATGATTCTTCATTAAGTTGTAATTCGTTTCAGGCAAAGTATAAGTTATAACGAAATTGAAGCCTTGTTTAAGCTCACCGGCAAAATCCATTTGGCATTTCTGCACCCCGAATTGGTTAATCTGTATGATTTCGGTCGAATTGGTATCATGGATCGACATAGAATCTATATTTTTCAGAGTAATACCCATTGATGTCTGCAAATAATCAAGTTTAGCATTTTTGCTGATGAATTCGCTTGTATCAGCATTTGCGCCAGTTTCTCCACCATCATGACAGCCGCTTAGCATAAGCACAAGAATCATGGATAATATCACACTTAACCACTTTATACTTTTCATATACTCCCCTCCGTCAGATGCTTATCAAAAGTGATTCGCCTGCTTCTTCGTTAATCGATTTAGGCATAAGATCCCCTTTTACCATGCTTACATCATCATTATAGCTATGACAGCATCCCAAGATCAGGTGTATTTCTTGTCGAAGATTGGGAGATTTCCTGATTCCTCTTCTGGCTTAACAGAACCGGTTATTTTTAAAAGGGCAGGCAACCCAATCAGGTTGTCTGCCCTCTATGTTTTTTCCGCTTATGCTTTTTCCTTGTCAAGCCGCCAGCCCCTTTTGCTCCTTCAGCTTTCTTCCATTCTGAAGAGCATTTAATCTAACCGCCGCCAGCAAAGCTCCACAGGCAAAGACCGCTCCACCCCAGCCCACATAGCGCAGATCAAAAT
>JAEWCM010000047.1 GCA_023390635.1 Bacillota bacterium | reverse complement strand
AGATGTGGGAGGGGCGGTGATCCGTTTCAAAAATGGAGCTGTTGGCTTAATTGAGGCGGCTTCCACCATTTATCCCAAGAATATAGAAGAAACCCTTAATGTGTTTGGAGCGACCGGTTCGGTGATTGTCGGCGGTATTGCCGTTAACCGGGTTGAAACCTGGGAATTTGCCGACAGTGAAGAGGAGAAAAAGCAAATTTTTGCCGCGCAGGAAAGTGATCCTCCTAATGTATATGGATTCGGACACAGAGCCTTATTTGCCGATATGATCGAAGCGGTCCGGGAAGACAGGATACCGGCCATTCCCGGAGAAGAAGGGAAAAAAGCTTTGGAAATCATTTTGGCTATTTATGAATGCCAGAAAACAGGCCAACCGGTTCATTTCCCCTTTAAAGAAGGTGTGTGACATGAAAAAGATTGCTGAAAATGCCGTGATTGATCCGACGGTTGTTTTGCCTCAGAATATTGAAATCGCTCCATTCTGTGTGATTGAAGGCGGAACAGTACTGGGAGACGGAACCGTGCTGGGAGCAGGCTGTATTCTGGAGCAGGGTACGGTGCTTGGCGAAGGAGCAGTATTGGGCCATTATGTGACAGTAGGTCAGGGGGCTCAGATCGGGGCAAGAACTCGGATTGGCGATCATACGGTGATTTATTCTGGTGCCCGATTGGGAGCCGAGTCTTTTGTAGGCAGCCATGCATCACTGGGGCGCTATCCTAAACCGGCGGCAGCCAGTACCGTGAAGGTGCAGAACGATCTGCCTCCCTTGACGATGGGCAGAGGGTGCACCATCGGCTGTTCCACTGTGCTTTATGCCGGGACAAGCTATGGCGACCAGGTGTTTTTGGGGGACAGCGCTATGGTCAGGGAACGCTGTGTGATCGGGGAAAAAGTTGTAATCGGGAGCGGTACCGTAGTTGAGAATGATACAACGATCGGGGCTTTTACAAAAATCCAGACCGGGTCTTACATTACCGCCTATATGACCATTGAAGAACAGGTATTCATTGCTCCCATGGTTACCACCACCAATGATAATTTTATGGGACGGACGGAAAAACGCTTTAAGCTGGTCAAAGGACCGACGATCAGGAGAGGTGCCAGGATTGGCGGAGGCAGCATTCTCCTTCCCGGTGTTCAGATAGCTTCTGAAACCTTTGTGGCTGCAGGTGCCCTAGTCACCAAAGATACGGAGAGCAAGCGCGTGGTCAAAGGATTCCCGGCTAAAGGAATCAAGGATGTGCCGGAGGAAGAGCTGCTCTAAGGCCGATAATGTAAAGGAACGATGGTCCAGGTAGAAATGGAACAAATAGCGGTAATGATATAGAGAGATGTGACAGATAAATAGGGAAGGTGATTGATATGGGAATACCCTTGTTGGATTTGAAGGCTCAATACCAAACAATTAAGCCGGAGATTGATGAGGCGGTAGCTAAAGTGCTGGAATCTGCCCACTTTATTTTCGGGCCGGAATCAAAAGTTTTGGAAAAGGAGATTGCCGCATACTGTGGAGCTAAAGAGGGAGTCGGAGTGGGGAATGGGACGGATGCACTGGTCTTGACCCTGCGGGCCATGGGTGTAGGACCTGGTGATGAGGTGATCACTTCGCCGTTTACTTTTTTTGCCTCAGCAGAAACGGTAGCAGCAGTGGGAGCCACTCCTGTGTTTGTAGATATTGATCCTTTTACACTTAACATGGATCTGAACCAGCTGGAAAGTAAAATCACTCCCCGGACAAAGGCCATCATCCCTGTACATATCTTTGGACAGATGGTGGATGTGGAAAAAGTGATGGAAATTGCGGCCCGCCATGATCTCAAAGTGATCGAAGACTCGGCTCAGGCTATCGGTGCCCAATACAAAGGCTACCGGGCGGGAGCGAAGAGCGATGCGGCGACCTTCAGCTTTTTCCCCACTAAAAACCTGGGCGGCTATGGTGATGGTGGAATGGTAGTGACCCAGGACGAGCATTTGGCAGATGAAATCCGGGTACTGCGTTTTCACGGGTGCCGGACCAAGTATTATCATGACGAGATTGGCTATAACAGCCGTCTTGACGAGTTACAGGCGGCCATTCTCAGAGTCAAGCTCCGCTATTTGGATGAATGGAACGAGCAAAGGCGCCAAAAAGCTGCCTACTATGATCAACTGCTGGCCGGACAGGGTTTGACTTTGCCAGTAGTGGATAAAGAGGGAATACCAGTTTATCATTTGTATGTCGTCCGTTCCCCGGAGCGGGAGAATATGATGGCGAAGCTCAAAGCAAATGATATCGGGACTGCGGTTTATTATCCGGTGCCATTGCATCTGCAAAGGGCTTTTCAGGATTTGGGATATAAAGAAGGAGATTTTCCCCAAGCAGAGAAGGCTTGCCGGGAGGCATTTGCTTTGCCTTGTTTCCCAGAGTTGACGTCTGGACAGCAGGAGGAAATCGTTAAGGTGCTGTTAGGAGCATAGGAGATTTATGAGTTTTATTCGCAATAGTATTCTTACCTTGCTGGGAACGGTGGGCAGAGTACTGTTCTCCATGGTAAGCCAGATTATTATTTCCCGCGTATTAGGTCCGGTGGGAAAGGGGTTATATGCCTTCCTTGTGCAGATACCTACTGTTTTGGTACCTATGAGCAGTTTAGGGCTGAGCTATGCCAATACGTATTATGTAGCAAAGGATCATGAATGCGGCAGGAAGGCAGTCGGCAGTTCTACCGTGGTAGCAGCCTTGCTGGGGACCTTGATGGCAGGGGCAGTGGGAATTGCCTACTTATTCCTGCATCAGACCTATATGAGTGAGGTCTCGGTGGGGCAGCTGTGGCTGATGATGATCTCCATCCCCTTTGCCCTGGTTAATCTTTATTGGCTTGGAGTGCTCTGGGGATTGGACCGGATCGGAAAATACAATATTGCTCTGTTGGTGCAATATGTGGTGATGGCGGGAGGAGCATTGCTCCTGACTCTGGGGCAATGGCTTACCGTGACCACCGGACTGGGAATCTGGATGGCAGGAAATGTGTTGACTACGGTCTATATGCTACCTGACATGCTGCGCATTTCTCAGGGCAGGCTCTTTCATTTTGACCGCCGTTATGTAAAGAGCGCGACAGGTTACAGTTTGAAATCCTATATTTACAATGTCATGAATGTGATCAACTACCGACTGGGATTATTCATTGTGACCGGTTTTACAGCCATGGATCAGGTGGGCCTTTATGCCACTGCGGTAACCTTGGCGGAGATGGTGAACTATGTGGGCAATTCGGTTAATACGGCCCTGATCCCTAAGTTGGCTTCAGGGACTGATCAGCTTACCTTCGATCAGACGCCGAAAATCAGCCGGATTACCGTTTTTATTACCGTGATTATAGCGATTGGCTTGGCCGCGCTGGGATATCCCTTGATCATTCTTTTCTTTAGTAAAGCTTTTGCCGGTTCTTATTACCCATTGCTGCTCATGCTCCCAGGAATTATTGCTTTAGCAGCATCGACCGTGATTTCCGGTGATCTGATGGCCAGAGGAAAGCCTTCCTATACCAGCATTTCCTCCGCAGTGGGAGTAGTGGTGACGGTGCTCTTAAACCTGATTTTAGTTCCTTTGTGGGGCATTGCCGGAGCGGCGATTGCCAGCAGTGCCGTATATATGGTGATCTTTGGGGTTAATTTTTCTTTTTATCATAAGGAAAGTGGCCGATCACTGCTCAGTGTGTTAATCCTTACCAGAGCGGATGTGCAGGACATAGGAAGAATTATCGGCAGAATGCTGGCCAGCCGAGGGAGAAAAGGAGGAAGATGATGAAGGAATGGAACATTGCCCGGTGGGGCAGGGGTTTGGTGTTGCTCTTTTTTGCCGCCTTTCCCTGGGATATTAGCAGAGTACTTTTCCCCCCTTATGAAAGCGGCCCCCAATCCCCTACGACGTTTACTTTTGTCCGCATTGCCACATTTTTGCTGGTAGCCTGGGGAATGCTATATTTTATTCAGTCAGGGGTCGGCAAGAATGTCAGACGGCTTTCCGGCACGTCTCTGATCTGGGGTGCTGTGCCTTTATTTATCGCGGCCCTGATCTCTCTGAGCGGCAGTTTACAGCCAATGACCACCATAACCGAAATCATTAGACTGGGACTCCTCTGTCTGATGGGAGTTAGCGTGGCTTTCAGCTTTCAGATGGAAGACTGGTCAGAGGTGACGCTGGAGCATATCTGGCAGATAATTTTCAGCTTGGCAGTGTTAGTTTCTGCGTTTGCTCTATTTCAATATGCCACAGGCTCGGGTATTTGGGGCGGTGGTGAAGCGGCGGCAGGAGCCCGGCGTGTCAATGGGACGTTTATGGACCCTAACATTTTTGCCCGCTATCTGGATATTTCTATTCTCGGAACCCTGACCCTCCTTCTCGGCAAACTCAGACCTTGGCGATGGTGGATCGGAGCAGGTCTGGTTTTGCAGGCAGCTGCTTTGGGAGTGACTTTTTCCCGCACAGGCTGGATTATTTTGGCTCTGGGTTTAATTGTTCTGCTTATAATTCACTTCCGGCATAAGATGACTTATTTGTTGGGGGGATTCTTCGTTTTTATCATTGCCGGCGCAGGCTTGTCTTTCATTCCGGCCATTCATCAGCGCCTGGAGACCTTCTCCGGTTTGTTTACCATTTTAGGTCAGAGAATTCCTCTGATTCAGGGAGGATGGGCCATGTTCCAGGATCATCCTCTGACCGGGATAGGTTTGGGCTGCTTCCAATGGGCGATGGAGAACCCTTATAGTTCTATGCTGGCCAGCTGGTCTTATGTGACCCGCTCTCATACCACCTTAATCACGGTAGGGGCGGAGATGGGCATCTGGGGTATCTTAGCCATGTTGGTTTTTCTGGGTACTGTGATCTTGGCCGCTTTGCGTACCAGGGGTAAGCTTCGTCCTTTTGCCCTCGCTAATATGGTGGGGATTCTGGTGATTTGGCTCAGTTCCCAGGGAGAAGGCCGATTTTTTGAGGATCCGATGGTATGGGCCTTTTGGGGCTTAGCCATCGCATTGCATTGGAAAGGGCAGGGGAATTATGAGTAAGATTTTGACGGAACGTAAGGGAGAAAAGCGTCCGGGCGGAAGGGAAGAGGTCTTGCAGGGCCATCTTTGCCTGTTGGCTGATGCCCCCAGTTCCCATACGCGTAAATGGGTGATTGCTCTGGCGGAACGGGGATGGCAAGTGGATGTGCTTTCTTTACGCCCGGCAGAGATTCCCGGCGCTAAAGTCCATCTGATTCCCGCTCTGACCGGAACAAAGCTGGATGCTATTCTTCGGGCCCGCTGGGTAAGAAAAAAGATCAATGCCCTCCAGCCGGATTTCCTTCATGCTCACTACGCTACGAGCTATGGAGTGCTGGGAGCCTTAAGCAAGGTTCACCCTTTTGTGATCTCGGTTTGGGGCAGTGATGTTTTTTCTTTTCCTCGTCAATCCTTTTTGCATCGCAATCTGTTAAAATGGATATTAAGCAAAGCTGACGTGCTGTGTTCTACCAGTAAGGTGATGGCAGAAGAAACCCGTCGCTATTCCTTACCCGGACAGCCGATTCATATCACTCCCTTTGGCGTGGATACGGCCCTATTTGCTCATCCGTCCGAACCTGAACAGGAAGCTGAAGGCGGCCAGGTCATATTCGGAGTGGCCAAGAATCTCCATTCCATCTATGGACTGGATATTCTTCTTCAGGCTTTTGCGCGCTTGAATAAACTCAGGCCGGGTCAGGGGAAAATCCGCATAGCCGGGGATGGGCCGGAACGGCCTGCTCTGGAAGCCTTGGGTGAGGAATTGGGTATCAGTGATAACATTGAATGGGTGGGTGCCTTGCCCAATGAGGAAGTGGCAGCCTTTTACCAGGGACTTGATGTGGTGGTAGTGCCTTCCCGGCAGGAGAGTTTCGGTGTGACCGCTGTCGAAGGAATGGCTTGCGGCAAACCGGTGATTGCCTCCCAGGTGGGAGGGTTGCCGGAGATTATCCGGGATCATGAAACTGGGCTGTTAATCCGGCCGGAACAGGTGGAAGAATTGGCCGAGGCCATGGTTACTTTGTTGGACCATCCGGATCTGCGCCGGAAAATGGGGCGGGCCGGCAGGGAAGACGTACTCCGTGATTATGATTGGCAGCAAAATGTTTCTGTGATGGAAGACATTTATCGACAGCTCTGATTTTGACGCTGAATGATCGAAGATAGATAAGAAAAATAGATTTTGTGGAACAGGAAGGGAGATCTTGAAATGCCTAGGAAAGAATTTTTACCTTATGCTTTGCCTTTAATTGAAGATGAGGAGATTGACCAGGTGTTGGACAGTCTTAAGTCCAATTGGCTGACCAAGGGTCCGAAGACAATGGAATTTGAAAAGGAATTTGCCGAGTATGTCGGAGCCAAATATGCGATTGCGGTTAATTCCTGCACTGCAGCCCTCCATCTCGCTTTGGTAGCACGAGGAATCGGCGCAGGGGATGAAGTGATCACCACTCCCATGACCTTTGCCTCTTCTGCCAACGTGATTATCCACGCCGGAGCAACACCGGTGCTCGCTGATATTGATCCTGTCACCATGAACATTGATGTGAACCAGATGAAGGCAAAAATTACTCCCCGCACCAAGGCGGTGATTCCGGTGCACTTAGCCGGCCATCCCTGCGAAATGGATGAAATCATGGCAGTAGCCAGGGAACACGGCTTATTTGTGCTGGAAGACGGAGCCCATGCTGTATATACTCAATATAAAGGACATAATGTAGGAACGATCGGAGATGCGACAGCCTTTTCCTTCTATGCGACCAAGAACCTGGTGACAGGGGAAGGGGGCATGGTTACTACCAATGATGAGGAACTGGCAGATAAGATCAGGGTGCTCAGCTCACACGGCATGAGCCGCAATGCCTGGAACCGCTACACTGCTACAGGCTCATGGTATTATGAGATTCTCTATCCCGGTTATAAATATAATATGACTGACATTCAGGCCGGTTTAGGAATTGCCCAGCTGGGAAAACTGGCAAAGATGCAGGAAAGGCGCAAATCGATTGTTTCGCGGTATAATGAAGCTTTTGGCGTGATGCCTGAACTGGAGATACCGGTGGAGAAAGATTATGCCCGCCATGCCTGGCACCTCTATATTATCAAACTGAATCTGGACAAGCTGAACATTGACCGCGATCAGTTTATTGAGGAGCTGAAAGCAGCCAATATCGGGACCAGTGTGCACTTTATTCCTCTTCATTATCATCCTTACTACCGGGATACCTTCCAATTCAAGAAAGGGGATTATCCTCAGGCGGAAAAAACCTTTGACAGAATTATCTCATTGCCCCTTTATCCAAGAATGAGCGATCAGGATGTGGACGATGTGATTGAAGCGATGCAAGGTATTGTCGCTCGCTTCCGCAAATAAAACGGCAAGGGAGCCTGACGATGCGAATTGTATTGTTGACCCAGTATTATCCCCCTGAAAAGGGAGCGGCTCAGGTTCGTCTCCAGGAGATGGCTAAGGGCTTAAAAAAGAACGGACATGATGTGACGGTAGTGACGGCTTTCCCTAATCATCCTACTGGCGTGATTCCTCCTGAATATCAGGGAAAACGTCTGATGAAGGAGGAACTGGCAGGAATTCCTGTATGGCGGACGTGGATCTACCCGGTGCTGCGAGGGAAGTTCTGGAAGAGACTGCTGAATTATTTTTCCTTTGTTTTCTCCTCTTTTGCCGGACTGCGCAAAGCCGGACCGCAGGATTTAATGATCTTTGAATCACCCCCCCTCTTTTTAGGATTTACGGCGCTGATTTACCGGGTTTTTCACAGAACGCCTTTCGTCATGAATATCTCCGATCTCTGGCCTGAATCAGCAGTATCTCTGGGCCTGGTGACCAATAAGACGATGATCGGGATGGCGGAAAAGCTGGAACAGCGCCTGTACCGGAAAGCGTGGAGATTGTCAACCCAGACGGAGGGAACGGTGGAAGCTCTGGTAGGAAAAGGGGTTCCCCGGGAAAAGATCGCGCTTTTGCCGAATGGGGTAGATCCAGAGATGTTCACGCCGGTGCCTCCTGATCAGGAACTGTTAGAGAAGCTGGATCTGGAAGGAAAATTTGTCATTCTCTATGCCGGAACCATGGGCTATGCCCACGGTTTGGAAGTGGCAGTTGAGGCTGCAGGGCTTTTGCAGGATCATCGGGATATCCATTTTCTGATGGTAGGGGACGGTTCGGAGCGGCCTCACCTGGAAGAACTGGTAAAAGAAAAGGCCCTGGACAATATGCAATTTGTAGATTTTCAGCCTATAGAAGTGATGTATCGCTATTACTCTCTCAGCAGTATCAATCTTTCCACTTTGCGCCGCTACAAGCTTTCGGAGGGAGTCCGCCCTTCAAAGGTTTTTCCTGGCTTGGCCAGCGGCAAAGTCCTGCTTTATGTCGGTGAAGGAGAGGGCGCCAAGATCGTCGAGGAAAGCGGGGGAGGGGTGGTAATTCCCCCGGAAGACCCTGAATTGCTGGCCAAGACCATTCTGGATTTGAAGGCTGATCCTGATCGGTGTGCTGTTATGGGGAAACGCGGGAGAACCTTCGTTCAGGAGCATTATGCCTGGGACAGTTTGATTCGGCAATGGCTGGAACAGTTAATGAAAGGAACATCAGATAACCTTGGCGATAACCTGAAAAAGGAGGAGAGGGGTGTCTGAGGTGAAGTCTAATCTCAAGGGGTGGCAGATCACCGGCCTGCTGTTTATTGTGGCTCTGACGGTAAAGTTGATCTATATTAAACTGTATGGCGCTCCCTATGTTCTTTCTCCCGATGGCCGCCTTTATTCTGATATTGCGGAAAATATTTTGCAGGGACAGGGCTTCGTCAATACCCACAGTTATATGTACAGCCCCGACGGGACGGTTGTTCCTGATCCGACAGGCCGGGACTATGTGGTAGGTCCGGTTTATCCTTTGCTTTTAGCGGGGATTTACAGCTTGTTCGGACTGCACGCCTATGGAGCGGTGGTGGTGCTTCATGCTGTTATGAATGCCTGCTCAGTAATTTTAGCCTATAAAATCGGGACGAAGTTGTGGGGGAGAAGAGCAGCTCTGATTCCTTATGCGCTGATGCTTTTCTATCCCGGCTTTTCCTTATGGGGACAATTTGTTCTTACCGAATCCACCTATGTACTGGCCTTTCTCCTTTTTCTTTATGTGATGGTTTGTTATCAGGGTATGATGGAAAGGGACAAGGCGGCGGAGCAAGTGGATAGGGGGGTAAAGCAGGGGAGAAGCTCCCAAAAATCTCTCCTTTTGCCGTGTCTGTTGGGGGCAGTGATTGGCATCTCCAATCTGGTACGTCCTTTTCTGCTTTTGGCCCTTCCGCTGATATTTGTGTGGATATGGTGGCTTAAGGACTGGAAGATCAGACAAACGGTGCAGGATTTTTTAGTGCTCACCCTTGTGGCTGCAGCAGTAATGAGCCCTTGGTGGGTGCGCAATTATCTTAAATATGACCGTTTTATTGCGGCAACCAACTATGGGGCCTATGAACTATACGCCGGCAATAATCCATATACCATTACCGATCAGGCCTTTTACAAGAGTTCTCTGAGCTATGACCCGGCCGTTAAGGCCGCAGTGGAGAAGCTCCCCCTAATGGAGCAGGAAAAAGAGTACTCCCGTCTGGCTAAGGATTACATCCTGGCCCATCCTCTGGGTTTCGTGCAGCGAACTTGGGAAAAAGGGATCAATATTTTCTGGAAGCCTGTAACGTCCAGTGAAGGAAAAGCCCTGCACATGATCGGGTACTCTTTGGACCGGTGGTATATCTGGCTGGGGTGCTTAGGGGCGCTGGTCGCTCTGACCCGGCTGAAGAAATATGCTTTCCTGTTGTTTTTTATCTTGTATTACAGTGCGGCAGTCAGCGCGATTACTGTGGTGGATGGAGGACGATACCGCCTTCCGATTATGCCGGCAGTGATTTTGCTCGCAGCCCTGGCTCTGATCGCCGGTGTGAAAGCGTGGCGGGAGAAGATCGCCCCTTATATTCAGGAGAGAATTGGAAAGAATATCGGAGAGAGCTAGTCGTTGGTTACGAGCAGTGGGGTGGGGCAGGCTTGCCGCACAACGCTGCGGAGGGCGCCGAGGCTGCCGCACTGGCCTGCGCGGTGCTGCCCCGGAACCCCGCTGTTCTCTGCATGTGAACCTTCGGCTCCGCAAACCGCACAGGCGGCGTGCGGCTGAGCGCCTCTTTGCCCAATTCCTCCACTTTTGTGCGGCAAGCCTGCCCTTTCCGGGCTGCTTGGGGCTGAGTCCCCTTTTTAGGTCGCTTTACTGGTCCTTGCGGTATTGTGCTGGAGTGTAGGGTAAAACGTGCTCTTTTCCTTATGGGGAAGAGGGGGCGCCGTTCAAATGGTGTATCGATGCAACATTTGAACCCAAGGGCTTATTATTTTTCAGATCAGCCTTAGAATATTTTTTATAATACTTATTGGACTAAAATTGGTGGGAGGATCGTCAATGGAGGAACAGGCAGAAGAAGTTGAATTGACGGGGGATAAAGGAGAGGCAAGGCGTGATAGTCTGTCTTACCGCCTCCAGCTCAGGGTGAAGAGGCTGATTGATTTGCTGGTGTCCGTCCCCCTTTTGATTGTGGTTTCCCCTTTTTGGCTCTTTATTGTGATCTGGATTCGTTTGGATTCTTCAGGTCCTGCTATCTTTCGTCAGACCAGAGTAGGGCTGGGAGGAAAACCATATACGATTTATAAGTTCCGTACCATGGTACAGAATGCTGACCACTTGATTAAATCACAGCTGGAAGAAGTCAAAGATCTGGAAAATTTCGTTTTCCAGCAAAAGGATGATCCCCGCATTACCCGCAGCGGCAAGTTTCTGCGTAAAACCAGCCTAGATGAGCTGCCACAGCTTCTGAACATTTTACTGGGCAATATGAGTCTGGTGGGACCACGGCCTGAGGTTCCGGAAATCGTAAACCATTATACACCGGAACAGCACCGTCGTTTAAATGCTCTGCCGGGAGTGACGGGTTTGGCCCAGATTAACGGACGCAGTGAGCTGACACTGGGTGAGACCATGTCTTATGATTTGGAGTATGTGCGGCATTGGAGCCTGGGACTGGATCTGAAGATTCTTTGGAAGACCATTTTCGTGGTATTCAGCGGAAAGGGCGCTTACTAGGCAAATAGAACAATGGTCATGATTTCCTGCTGATATAAGCAGGTTTTTTCTTTTTTGACAGGAAGTATCGCCTTGTTGTCGAATTATCTTCTTTATGGGCTTGTGCACATTTTAAGAAGAATTAAAAAACAGGGTGATGTAATTTTGAATATTCGAAGTAAATTGTTGGCGATGTCCCTTTCAACAGGATTAATACTGCAGACCCTCACTGCTCCCGCTATGGCTTTGGGGATACAGTTTCCGGATAAAATAATGGGCAATCTGAGCGGACAACAGCTGCTTGCCGATGCGATGACTGGTTCTTTGGGTGTCCAGCCCAGCCAACAGGAGGTGGCGGCAAAGCTGGAATATTGGGCTAATCTTTATAACATTCCTCCCGTGCTCTTAAAAGCTATCGCTTGGATGGAGAGTGGATGGAGGCAGTTTGATGCCAAGGGAAATGTGATTTTATCTGCGGATGGAGCGGGAATCGGTATTATGCAAATTACCACATATGATAAAAACGACAATGATCTGATCAATCGGCTTAAAAGTGATATTGACTACAACATTGAATGGGGATGCCGTCTCCTTAATGAAAAATGGCGGATGTTTCCTAAAATTGGGAATGGGGACCGCAATGTCCTGGAAAACTGGTATTTCTCCGCCTGGGGATATAACGGGTGGTCGGCCAGCAATAATCCCAATAATCCCAATGGTAAGAAAACTAAGGCCTACCAGGATATGATTTTTAGCCTGATGGGACAAAAATATAACGCTGCAATTACATTTGCCCCCGGAGCCACAGTGATTCCCAAGGAGAGCCTTCCTGCCGTCAATCCTCCGGACCTGGACAGTCTGTGGGAGACCCCGGCTGCAACTCATCAAGGCGACTTACAGATCAATATGGCCAACCTGGTATCGGAGGGGGGCTGGAATAAGGATGCCTCAGGGGACTACTGGTATGGGAGCAGTGCTTTGGGCTCATACTATGCAATAAGCTTTTACGTGACCGCCTATATGGGTGCAGGAGAAGGAGATAAACCATTCTTGCTGCAAAAAATCGGCCAATGCTATGATAAACTTCTGGCTGAAGGGGATAAGATCCTCGCCAATCCGAATTCTACCGATGCCTCCTTGAACAAGGCGGCTAAATATTACTGGACAGTCCTGGAGGGCCCGACGGTAAGTTCTGCTTATACAGAAAGGGCAAAGACAGGACTGGCAAAAAGCAATCAAAGCAAATCAGTGCACCGCCTTTATGGTGAGCGGGCCGAAGATACAGCGGTTGAACTGTCCAAAGCGGGATGGGCAACAGCGGAGAATGTTGTGCTGGCCCGAGTCGATGCTTTCCAGGATGCTTTAGCCGGCGCGCCTTTGGCGGAGAAACTCAATGCGCCTATTCTGCTCACATCTCCCGGCCAGCTTGATGCTAAAGTGTTGGCAGAGATCAAGCGCTTAGGAGCAAAAAAAGTGTATATTTTGGGCGGGGAAGGGGCCATAAAGGCCGAGGTGGAAAAAGCTCTGGCCGATTACGCACCGGAACGGATCTTCGGTGAGACCGCGGAGGATACGGCAGTAGCCATTGCCCGTAAGCTGGGTTCCAGTGACCGGGTAATTCTTGCATCTGCTGCCAGCTTTGCCGATGCTTTGTCTGTGTCGGCACCGGCAGCAGAACAGCAGATACCGATTTTGCTGACAAGCCAAGAAGGACCGAATGAGGGCACAAAAGCCTATCTTAAAGAGATGGGAATCAAGCAGGTGATTATTGTGGGAGGGAACGCTGTCATTTCTCCGGAAGTGGACAAAGAAGGCGGCCTGCTTTCGGCCTATAGCCCTGTACGCTTGGCTGGATGGACTCAATATGATACAATGCTTGAGGTTGTGAAGTATTTTAAGCAGGATACTCCCCAGATTTTTGTGGCCACAGGAGAGAAATTTCCCGATGGCCTGGCGGGAGGAGCATTGGCTGCTCATTTGGGAGGGCCCCTCATTTTAGTGGACAAGAGCGGACCGACTCCAGAAACCCTCGCCTATCTGAATTCCCTGAAGGGTCAGAAGGTTCAGGTCTATATTTTAGGAGGACCGGGAATCTTGCCTTTAGAGTTGAATTCCAGTTTGGCTGCTGCTTTGCAGTAAAATAATCCGTTAAAATACAGAGAGGATCTTGGAATGAAATCTTTGGCAATTATTCCGGCGTATAACGAAGAAAAGAATATAGCCCATGTGGTCAATGATCTGCGCAGCCATACACCGTGGCTGGATATGCTGGTGATTGATGACGGTTCAGGGGATAAAACAGCACAGTTGGCCCATGCGGCAGGAGCGGAAGTCATTTCTCTTCCTGTCAATTTGGGCATCGGCGGAGCTGTCCAGACCGGTTTTCTCTATGCCTGGAAGCAGGGCTATGATATAGCGATTCAGGTCGATGCGGACGGACAGCATCGTTCTGAAGAGATTATGAAACTAATTGAGCCTGTTCTTGACGGCAGTGTGGATGTGTCGATTGGTTCCCGCTTTTTGCAAAAGACCGCTTATCAAGGGTCTAACTCGCGCCGTGTGGGCATATTTTTTCTCAGCCGTACAATTAAGCGAATTACGAAAAGGACGATTACAGATCCTACATCCGGCTTTCGTGCTTACAACAGAAAGGCGATTCGGATTTTGTCCGAGCACTATTCCATTGACTATCCTGAACCGGATGCCATTGTTACCCTGCTGAAGAATGGCATCCGGATCAGCGAGGTATCGGTAGAGATGGATGAGCGCCTGCACGGTCGCTCTTCCATCACTCCGATGCGCAGCGCCTATTATATGTTCAAGGTCAGTCTGGCCATTATTTTAAATTCGATGATGGCTAAGCTATGGAGGGAATAAAGTGTCGCGAATTCAGATCATTGCCCTGATAGGAAGCCTTTTGGTCATGGGCTTTATTGTCGAACAGGTGCGCCGCCGCCGGATGGCCTTAGAATACTCCCTCATCTGGATTATTGCCGGTCTGGGGATGATCATCCTTTCCCTGTGGAAAAACGGAGTGGAGTTCATTGCCCATATCATGGGGATCTTTTATGCCCCCTCCGCCATTTTCGTGCTGTTAGGCGTGATTATGCTTGCTTTGTGTATTCACTTCAGCCTGGCCATTTCCAAGTTAAGTACTCAAAACCGAATTTTGGTGCAGAAGCTGGCTCTTCTTGAATATGAGTTAGGGAAAGACAAGGAGAAGGAAGAGAAGGCGGACGATAATCAGGAGGCTGGTTCGGGTGTGGCCGAGGTCAACGAGATTGAACAAAGCTGAATGAGTTTGTCAGGCTCTGGGGCGGGGGCAGGCTTGACGCACAACGCTGCGGAGGGCGCCGGGGCTGCCGCACTGGCGTTCGTGGCGCGGAGCCGGAACCCTGCTGCTTTCTGTCAGTGAACCGCCGGCCCCGCGTGCTGCGAACGCAGCGCGCGGCTGAGCGCCCCTCTGCCCAACTCCTCCGCTTTTGTGCGTCAAGCCTGCCCCCTCGGGGCCTTTGCATGGGGCAGCCTTTGGGGCCCTGGAGTGGAGCAAGCCGACTAATATAGTGAATATGAATGATGGGAGGGTTTTCTTTGCGTTTAGGGATATATATCCAGGCTATAGGCTGCAGCCTGATGCTGGCCTGCGGGCAGCTCATCTGGAAAATCGGGTTGGATAAATTGCAGGTCAAGGCTCTCCTTTCTATGGAAGGGATTAAGAAGGCGGTTCTTTCTCCCTACATATGGGGTGGGATGGGAATCTATATTGTGGCCACCGTCATATGGCTCAATGTACTCTCGAAGCTGCCTCTTTCTGTAGCCTATCCTCTGATGAGTGCTGCCTATGTGTTCGGCCTGATTCTGGCCAAAACCTTTTTGGGGGAGGCGATTTCTGTCACCCGCTGGATTGGAGTCTTTGTGATTATGACTGGGCTTATTCTGGTATCCCGGCCATAGCAGGGAGCGACGCAAGAAATAAAGTGTGTTCATTGGAGCAGATAAAGCATACTCTGGAAAAGAGGAGGGATGCTTATTGTATCTGGTTAAAGAACAGCTGCTGGCTCATAACCGATCATACAAAGCTCTTAATCCCCAGGGCTATGTGATTCATTCTACGGCCACACCCGGTGCTACGGCCCAGAATGAATTTACCTATTTTAATGGGGGAGACAGGAAGGCCTCTGCTCATTATTTTGTTGACTGGACGGACATCATCCGTACCATTCCGGAAAAGGAACGAGCCTGGCATGCCGGCGGTACGGCCAATAAACTTTATTTATCGGTGGAAATGTGCGAGCCTTCCGGTTCTGATCGGGGAAAGTTTGCCGCAGTGTGGAAGCGTACCGTATGGTTGGTTGCTGAGGCTTGTATCCGTTATGGCTGGTCGGCTCAGAAAGTATTTTCCCATCAGCAGATCTCCAATATGTATAAGGAGACCAACCATATCGATCCGGCACCGTATTTTACGCAGTACGGGAAGACGTGGGAACAATTCCTCCAGGAGGTTACGGAAATGATCAGTATCCTGAAAACTCAGAACTCAGGTAAGGGATAGTGAGAAATTCAGGATACGGCCTTGGCAGTGCCCGCTATATTAAAGGAAAGAAATAGCTTGTCTTAGGATCAAATAATTGCTTAAAAAACAGGCGTGCTTACTTCATTTAATGAAGTAAGCACGCCTGTTCGTTAAATCTATAAAATAGAATCCTGCTTAATCTTCCCGTCAGCGCAGGTACTGTTTCAGGAGGGGGAAGAGTATCTGTGCTGTCTGGTCGTTAACCCAGTAAAGGGACCAGGCTCCGATTCCACCTAAGTCATAGTTGTCGATCAAAGCTAATTTGGCACTCCAGCTGGTTAGATCGTCAAAATAAACCGTGTGCGCACCGTTGCTGTCAGTATAGGTGTAATAAGGAATCTGGGAGGCGTCCCGCTTCAAACTGGCCTTATATTGGGAAAGACGGTCCATGGCTCCGTCGATTCCGTTGATGGAATAAAGACCTCTCGACTGTTTGCTGTAAGAATTAGAGCCGGTGCTGGTCCAATCCCGTCCATAGTAAGGGATACCCATCAGTACTTTTTCCATATCCACACCCTGCTGTTTAGCAAAATCCAAAACGTTTTTAATCCAGCTGACTGGAGCAATGGGGCCGGGAGCACTGGTGCTGTAGTCGTAAGTCATGATATTTAAATAATCGACGTACTTATAGAGCTGACTGTAGTCAAAAACGGTGGACCAGGTCTGAGTGGCGGTCCGGGACATCACAGCCTGAACCACCAGCAGATTCTGGGCATGCAGCTTTGTGTAGAGTTCTTTCATGAATTGGGTGAGATTGGCTGTTGAAGCAGAAGTAAGCTGTTCAAAATCGATCACAATTCCGTCAGCCCCGCAATCTTTAATGCGCTGCAGGATCTGATTCTGGACATTGGCCCGGGCTGAGGCACTGGCCAGCATTGCGTCCACTGATGCTGCCGGACCTCCCTGAATTACTGGGAGAGCTTTAAGATTCCGGGCATGGATCGCAGCGACAATTTGCGTATAGTTATTGGTGCCGTCCCAAGGCCCGGTGACCGTTCCCTGGGCATCGCCCACATAGAGCCAGCTGGGAGCTATGATATCTGCATAGTCGGTGGCCGTACTCACTGAAAACTTGGAAATTTGATCAAGCTGTCCCGTATAGCTTGTGCCCTGCACATATTGGAGAGATATCCGGGGATTGGTGGCCCCTGTGCGAATGATACTTTCCATTTTATTATTAATCACTCCAGACCCGCCAAAAATACTGAACACTACTCCGGCGGACCGCTGAGTATTCAGATAATTGGCAGTATATGCAGGAAGCTGGCGGGATGGAACGAGAACAATCGGGTGATTTTCCTGGGCAGCCAGAGCAGCTCCGGCCAGAGCGTCAGGGAAATTCTCGCCAGTGGCGACGAACACTGTATCGGTGTTGTAGGAAAGAGAATTGAGGACAATGGTATTGGTCTCATATTGATCGTATCCGGCCAGCCTGCCAGTGACCTTGACCGGGGTGGGAAGAGAGGCCAGTTGGGAGACGATCTGGTCACTGATTACGGAGGTGCCGCCCACAATGGTAACTTCCGTAATTCCCAAGTTAGTGAGAGCGTCAATGGTTTCCTGAGGCAATTTATCTCTGGTGGTCATTAAGAGGGGAATGCCGTGGGAGGCAGCATAGGAAGAGACACTCAAAGCATCGGGATACCGTTCCCCTGTGACCAGAAAAGCCTGGCTTGCGGTATTTGTTACTTTTTGGGCAATTTGGGCCGCTGTTCCGTATTGATCATAGCCGGCAATCCGCTCCACGCTGATTCCCTGAGTTTCCAGTGCTGACTGGACAGCGGGGGTTACGGCAACGGCTCCACCTAAAATATAAACAGTGCGAGTGTTTAGGCGCTTTAATTCCGTCAATATAACAGGAGTAAGCTGTTGTGACTCGGTAAGGAGTAAAGGAGCATTCAACTTTTGGGCCAGAACTGTTCCAGCCAGAGCATCCTGAAATCTCCCCCCGGTAGCGAGTACGGCATAATCCGAATTCGTCCATCCTGTCTGGGAGATTGATACAGCTGTATCATATAGTGTGGTGCCGAATATCCGCTGCGGGTAAGCTCCCTGGGCGGTAACACCGACTGTATCGGCGGCGGCAGAGGCGGGAATCAGCAAACCCATGGACAACGTTAAGGCACAGAGGGAACTGACAAATTTTTTTACTAATCGTTTCATTAACCCATTGATCTCCTCTCTTTTTTCTACATTAAAATGTATTCGCTTTTAAAATCGCTTATCCTGTTAAAGCAGGAAATAAAAAAGGAGGAAATAATTACAAGTCTGGGATTTCCCGTAGAAAATGCTCTATTAGGCAGGAATCACCGGATAGAGTGTCGAAGAAAACGAAAGTATACAAAATCTACACAAAAAATTTACTAATTAATCTTTAGCAAAGTATTAAAACAGGAGGATTATGAACTGTGTGGCGTAAAGTAAGAATCGTACTTTTTATCATGTTTGCATTGGTGATGTGTCTGGGTGCTTATAATCCTCTCCAGGCCGCACCGTTGGCCTGTACTACCGAACGAATTTACGGGGAGACTCAGATCGATACGGCGGTAGCCGTGTCTCAGAAGGGCTGGACC
>JAEWCM010000037.1 GCA_023390635.1 Bacillota bacterium | reverse complement strand
TTCCAGAGCATCCCTGGGGCCGGGCATAATACGCATGTGGAAAGGCCACAGGAATTTCAGCGCATCGTTGAAGCGTTTTTGCCGATTTAATTTATGTAATTGAAAGGGGTGCCTTATGAAAACGTTTCCTTGGAAAAAGTTAGACCGTCATTATGAAGATGTTATGTATGAAACCTATGCGGGAATTGCCAAAATCACCATTAACCGGCCGGAAGTGCGCAATGCTTTCCGTCCTAAAACGGTGATGGAACTGATTGACGCCTTTACGGTGGCCCGGGAAGACCGGGAAATAGGGGTGATTGTCCTCACCGGTGCCAATCACGGGCAGGGAGAGGATAAAGAGGCCTTTTGTTCCGGCGGGGACCAGAAAGTGCGGGGACATGGTGGCTATGTGGGGGATGATCAGATTCCCCGGCTGAATGTCCTGGATTTACAGCATTTGATTCGGATTGTGCCTAAACCGGTGATTGCCATGGTCAACGGCTATGCCATTGGCGGCGGTCATGTCCTTCATATTGTATGCGACTTATCCATTGCCTCGGAAAATGCTAAATTCGGTCAGACAGGTCCGAAGGTGGGTTCCTTTGACGGCGGATACGGAGCCGGATATTTAGCCCGGATCGTCGGGCATAAAAAAGCCCGGGAGATTTGGTATCTCTGCCGCCAATACACAGCCCGGGAAGCGCTGGAAATGGGTCTGGTCAATACCGTGGTTCCCTTCGAGCAGTTGGAGGAGGAGACGGTAAAATGGGCTCAGGAGATTTTGCAGCATTCTCCCACAGCCCTGCGTTTCCTGAAAGCATCCTTTAACGCCGACACCGACGGACTGGCCGGCTTGCAGCAATTCGCAGGAGATGCCACGCTGCTCTACTATACGACGGATGAGGCCAAAGAAGGACGGGATGCCTTCAAGGAAAAGCGTAATCCCGATTTTCAGCAGTTCCCCAAATTTCCTTAAGGGTGATCTTAGATGAACTGGCTAAAAAAACAGGCCCTGGAGCGGCCGGAGCAGAAATTTATCAATCGGCTGACCTTTGCTCAAGTGTATGATCAGGTCAATGAGCTGGGACAAAAGCTGTTCCCCTATGTGGAAAAACAAAGCAGAGTAGCTTTGTATGCCAATAATTCGGAAAAGACGCTGCTTTTTTTCCTGGCCCTGCAAGGGTTGGAAAAGGAAGTCCTGATGCTTAATACCCGCCTGAACGGGGCGGAAATTGGGCTGCAGCTCGATCGATTGCAGACTTATCAGGTCTTCGGTGAGGAGGCAGGGGTCTTTCCCCTGGCGGGCAAGGTATTTGTTCCCTTTCATGAGGTTTATGAGAGGGAACCGGTCGATGTGGTCTTGGCTGAGGAATATCGTCAGGAGCAGATTGCCGTGATCATGAATACCAGTGCCACTACCGGCGAGTTTAAATCGGTGCCTTTGCGCTGGAAACAATTTGCCGCCCATGTGGAGGCTTCACAAAAGAGCTTGGGGGTCAGCGGGGATGATAATTGGCTGATGGTGCTGCCGGTGTATCATATCAGCGGGATGACTGTCCTGATGCGCAGTCTCTATAACGGCACGCAAATCACGGTGATGGAGAAATTTCAGGAAAAGCAGGTACTCGAACTGATTGAGGAAGGCCGGATCAATATGGTTTCCCTTGTGCCGACCATGCTGAATCGTATGATTGATCAAATCAGGTCCCATCGGCTCAGGGTTGTGCTCTTGGGCGGAGAGTTTATCCCCAGGCCCTTAGTGGAAAAATGCCTGACAAAGCAGATTCCCATCTATAAAACCTATGGGATGACGGAGACAACCAGCCAGTCCGCGACTTTCTCCGTTTTGGCCCATCCGGAAAAAATTGATGCGGTGGGCCAGCCTTTGCCCAGCGTGGAGATTATGATCGACCAACCTGACCAGACGGGAATCGGGGAAGTGCATATTAAAAGCCCGATGCTGATGGAAGGCTACCTGGGCAGAGAGCCGGAAAAGCACCGGGAGTTTTTCAATACAGAAGATATCGGGTATAAGGACCAGGATGGCTTTCTTTATATTTTAGATCGCCGTAAAAACATCATTATTTCCGGTGGGGAGAACATCTACCCTAAAGAAATTGAAAATGTCCTTTATGCCCATCCGCAAATTGCCGAATGTGCCGTCGTCGGGCAGCAGGATGCTTACTGGGGAAGGGTACCCGTCTTATTTGTGGTGTCGGCGCTGAGTGCGGGGGAGATCCGGCAATACTTGACAGGAAAAATTGCCGGATATAAGATGCCGAAAAAAATTATCTATGTGGAGCAATTGCCTAGAAACGCATCCGGCAAGGTTCAGACCAACGAGTTGGAGAAATGGCTGGTTCATGATGAAGATTAAGCAAGCAGAAATTTTTCATTTGAGAATGCCGCTGAAATTTACCTTTAAGACAGCCCAAACCAGGATGGATGCCCGGGAAACTTTGGTCATCAAAGTTACGGATGAAGAGGGAAACAACGGCTATGGTGAAGTGGTGGCTTTTAACGAGCCTTTCTACACAAGGGAGCTTTTATCTGAGGATAAGGAGCAATTGCGTACCCGTTATCTTCCCCGCCTGCTGGCTGAGAAAATCGACCATCCCTTTGACTTGCATCAATGGATTGGTTTGGATTATCCCATGGCCGTTGCCGGAGTGGAAAACGCCTTGCTCGATTTATATGCCCGGAGCTTGGGGCAGCCGATTATGCAGACTGTATTCCCTGAGCCCAGGCTAAAGCAGATTGAACCGGGGATGGTACTTGGCGATTTAGAGTATTCGGTATTAAAAGAAAAAATCGCACTCTGCCGGCAGGAAGGTTATCAGCGCTTTAAAGTGAAGATCAAACCTGCCGACGGTTTGGCGAAATTGACAAAGATCAGGACAGATTATCCGGATATAGGGTTGCTGGCTGATGCTAATATGAGCTACCGCCTCGATCAAATACCGGAATTAAAGGGTCTGGATGACTTTAATCTGCTCTGCCTGGAGGAGCCGTTTCCGGCCGGAGACTTTCAGGCTTACCAACATTTGCAGGCGGAAATTAAAACTCCGGTCTGTCTGGATGAAAGCATTCAGACCGTTGACGATCTGAAAAAGGCCATCTCCTTAAAGGCGTTGCAGGTTGTGAATCTTAAGCTGGGCCGGATTGGCGGGTTGTACTACGCCCGGCAGATGATAGAGCTTTGCCGGCAGCATGGAATCGGTTATTGGATCGGGAGTATGGTGGAAAGCGGAATTTCTAAGATTCTCCACGTTCATTTGGCGAGTTTGCCCGATACTTATATTCCCGGTGACTTATCACCTTCCCGGCGTTATTTTGTTCAGGATGTGATCCGACCGGAAATCACCTTGTCCGGGGGGGAAATCAAGGTACCGCAGGGAGCGGGACTGGGTGTAGTAATCGAGGAGAAAGTTCTGCAGGATTTAGCTGTCGATTATATTAAGTTAGGTGGGGTGTAAGATGAATTTAGTTGAGGGCTTGAATATTGAATATATTCATCTCCAGGACGATGCGTTGGAAGCGAAAATGAATCTGACGTCCTTTCACAGTCAGCCCATCGGACTGCTGCACGGGGGAGCTACCATAGCCTTTGGGGAGACCATCGCCGGCCATGCTTCCACACAGAGGCTCCCTGAAGGCCAGACTGCAGTGGGGCAGACCATTGTGGCTAATCACATGAAGGCTAAGCCGATCGGAGGATATATCCTCGCCAAAGGCAAGCTCATGCACGCAGGAAAAACTTCTCATGTTTGGGGTATAGAGATGCGGGATGAAAAAGATGTGCTTATTTCTTATGTGACCGTGACCAATGCCATTATTAACCTGAAGCAGGTTTAAAAGTCCTGCCAGTTCCATAAATGAGTTTCCCCCAGTTTGGCAGCCGAAACCCAGCTTTCTTTCTCCAGTTTGAGAATTTCCTTAGTCGGTCCGGTGACCACAACACCATAGAGGCGCACGCCCTTTTGATCCACATATTGAAGGATCTGATCAAGATGGGTGCTGAGGTTGTAGTCAATACTGGAGGCAATTCCCTTATGATTACGGATCAACTGGAGGGTCTGGATGAAGTTTTTATTGCGCAGTTCACCGCTGCCGTAATCCTCCACAGTGGGAGCGGAGTAGGATGCTGATACTGTCTTGGACAGTAAAGGCCCTTTGGTTTCCTGATATGATGTTTGAGTCCAGTCATTGTGATGCCAGATGGGGTAATAGGGGAAGCCGATGGGCATAGAAATTGTACCCATTGAATAGTCAGGCGCCGAGTCAGGTCCGCAGTCCACGGCAAACCAGGTGGGCAGCATTGTTTTACCTTCCAGTTTTTTCAGCACTTCATTGGTGGAATAATAACGGTCCAGGGAGAGGTAGACCTCTGAAACCGTGCCTTCCGGCAGTTTTTCCAGCTGGGTCCAGTCACTGGGAAAATTATCCCTCGACGAATTGGGGAGGAGGAAAGAAGGCTGGGATGAGACCTCCTGTTCAGTATAATAGTTAATTACAGGCTGTCCTGCTTTACTGAAGAAAAAGGATTGAGAGAACTGCCCGATGACGATTCGAGAACTGCCCACTTGTTTTATTAAATTTCCTTTCACAAAAAGACTGAGAGGATTCACTTCGGTGCTATTCTGTCTTAAGGTGACATTGGGCTTGGTTACGGCGATGGTAGAGATGACAGTATCCGTATAGAGATCCGACCGGCCGGGGTTTCCTGCCATGTAGTAAACTCCGGTCAGAGTCAGGCTAAGCACGAGCAGCAGCAGGAGAATACATAGAAGTGTGATCGCATTGAAGATGCGGGCTTTCCATTTGCCCCGGAAAATGAGCTTTTTTTCTTTGTCTGCCCCGGGAATCTCGCTAAGGGTTAAGGGTATTTGATTTGTACCTTCCTCCGATTTCCCGGCGGAAGTAGAATCCCCCAGAACTTCGTCGACATAGGTCTGATATTCTTCCAGATGGTCCAGCTCCTTTTCAACGGCTGCTTTCTCTTCATCAGATAAGGTTCCCGCAGCATAAGCACGTAAAGTATCTTTAAAATTATTCATCAAGGCTACTCTTCCTTTCCCGGTATTCCCTTAATTTTTGTCTGGCCCGGAATAAACTGATTTTGAATTGAGCGAGGCTGATTCCTAAAATTTCAGCGCTCTCCTGATAGGTGAGATGGTGAAAATCATAGAACAAAAGTGCTTGCTTTTGCAGATCAGGCAAATGGATAAGGGCTTCTTTCAATTCCCGGTAATCTTCTTTCTGAATCAGGGAAATTTCCGGCGACTCCGGGTTTGCCAGATGGGTAAAAAAATCTGCTTCCCGGATGTCGATTCTTTTTTCTCTGCGCCAATGATCGATGAATACATGGTAAGCTACCTTGAAAAGCCAGGCTTTGGCCCTTTCATCATGGTAGTCTTCCAGATATAGATAGGCTCTGAAAAAAGTCTCCTGCAACAGATCTTCCGCTGTATGATGGTTATGACAGAGGAAAAGCAAATAGCTGAAAATATCCGGGACATATGAGCGGTATAGCTCATCAATCGATGGTGATTTCATTTGCTCCCCCCTTCGTCATTACTCACGGATGAGATCGGAAAAAGTTACACGCTAAAAGCAGAATATTTTCACTCTGTTAATGACATTACATTAAATCATTAAAAATGGCCATCCTAAGAACGTTTGAAATGAGCCAAAGGAGTGAGCGTATGAGTCAGCCAAATATGCCTAAACCTGCTTTCCCGCCCCAACATCAGGATAAACAACCGGGATTGCAGACGGAGATGAATCCCCAACCGGTTTTCGAGGATCCTAATTACCAGGGAAACGGCAAGCTGGCGGGAAAGGTGGCGCTGATTACCGGAGGAGACAGTGGTATTGGCCGGGCAGTGGCTATTCTATATGCCAAAGAAGGGGCGGACATCGTCATTGTCTATCTGGATGAGCATGATGATGCCAATAGCGCTAAAGAAAGGATCGAACAATTGGGCCGGAAATGTCTCATCTTTGCCGGGGACATTGGAACGGAAGAGTTTTGCCAGCAGGTAGTCATGCAAACTATTGAAAGATTCAACAAGATTGACATATTGGTGAACAATGCAGGGGAGCAGCACCCTCAGAACTCCTTGCTGGACATTACTGCCCAGCAATTGGAAAGAACATTTAAAACCAATGTATTTGGGCAGTTTTTCTTAACCAAAGCTGTTCTTCCCCATTTGGAATCAGGGGCGGTGATCATTAATACGACTTCTATCACTGCATATGAGGGCAATGACCGTTTAATTGACTATTCCGCTTCCAAAGGTGCGGTGGTTTCTTTTACCCGGTCCATGTCAGAATCGCTATCCAAACAAGGTATTAGAGTGAATGGGGTAGCTCCCGGACCAATCTGGACGCCTCTTATTCCTGCATCCTTTACGGCGGAAGAAGTCAAGGTCTTTGGCAGCACCACACCGATGCAACGGGCCGGACAACCGGTAGAAGTGGCACCGGTCTATTTGTTTCTGGCCTGTTCGCAATCGACTTACGTGTCTGGACAAATACTGCATGTCAACGGAGGCACGGTGATTAACAACTAATAAAAATCAGCAACAGATAAGTATGCTAAAGGGATGTGCGATGCTGCTTGGGGGAATTCAGCATGGCACATCCCTTTCTGCGCCCACCGGACTTTTCTATAATGAGCTTGCTCTCCAGGTATGTTATAATAAAAAGATGAAGTGAGGTGGGGAGATAAGTGTATTCATTGGACGATTTAAACCCGGTGCAGCGGGAAGCGGTAGAACATGTGGATGGACCTTTGCTTATTCTGGCCGGAGCCGGTTCGGGAAAAACAAGGGTATTAACATATCGGATTGCCCATTTGATCGAAGAAGGGGCGAGACCATGGAACATTTTAGCCATTACCTTCACCAACAAGGCGGCCAGGGAAATGAGGGAGCGGCTGGAGCAGCTGATCGGAAATACGGCTGAAGGACTGTGGGTAGCGACGTTTCACTCTGCCTGCATGCGCATTCTGCGTCGGGAAATTGACTGTTTAGCGGGCTATAGCCGTAACTTTGTCGTTTATGACAGCAGTGATCAATTGGCCTTAGTGAAAAACTGCCTTAAAGAATGTGATTATGATGAGAAGAAGTTTGCACCCCGGGCGGTGCTGGCGACCATCAGCGATGCGAAGAATAAGCTGATGAGTCCGGAAGATTTTGCCCGCCAGCCCTTAGATTATTTTCAGGGTAAATGCGTCCCCATCTACGAGCTTTACCAGAAGAAGCTGCAGACTGGAAATGCGCTGGATTTTGACGACATCATCATGCTGACGGTAAAAATCTTTCATCAATACCCTGAGATCTTAAGTAAGTACCAGGAGAAATTCCACTATATTATGGTGGACGAATATCAGGATACGAACCATGCCCAGTACTTGCTTGTCAATCTGTTGGCCAAGCAGTATCGCAACCTGTGTGTGGTCGGTGATGACGACCAGTCGGTATATGGATGGCGGGGAGCGGATGTCCAGAATATCCTGGATTTTGAGCGGGATTATCCAGAAGCCTGTGTGCTCAAATTGGAACAGAATTACCGTTCCACCCAATGCATCCTGGATGCAGCCAACGAGGTGGTAAGGCATAACCAGGGCCGGAAGGAAAAAGCCCTGTGGACGGAAAATGCCAAGGGACAGCCGATTGTCCTCTATGTAGCGGAACAGGAACATGACGAAGCCCGCTATGTGGGAGAACGGATTCAGCGTTTGATGGCGGCAGAGGGGCGGAAGTTCAATGATTTCGCGGTTTTGTACCGGACCAATGCCCAGTCCCGGACCATGGAAGAACGCTTTATGAAAGAAGGAATTCCTTACCGGGTGTTTTCCGGACTTAAGTTTTATGAGCGGATGGAAATCAAGGACATTCTGGCTTATCTGCGGGTACTTTACAATCCTGCCGATACGGTGGCCTTTTCCCGGATTTTAAATGTGCCAAAACGAGGGCTGGGAGATAGTAGTCTGGCTAAAATTCTGGAGTATACGGAAGAACAGGGCATGGCTGTACTCGATGCAGTGCTGGAGGCCGAGTATATCCCCGACCTATCAACGAAGGCTCAGAAATCTTTGCTCGGTTTTGCCAAAATAATGGCTGGCCTGCGTACTTTCGCCGAAGAAGAAAGTTCTGTCACGGCATTGGTAGAAGAGGTATTATCCCGGACCGGGTATTGGGAGATGCTGAGAGCCGACCACAGCCCGGAAAGTGAAGCCCGCCTGGAAAACCTGCAGGAATTCTTATCAGTGACAGCAGAATATGATGACCGGATGGAAAAGGAACAGGAAGCCAGGGCGCAGGCTGAAGAAGATGGGGCCGGCGAGGCTGGTGAAGAGGGGGAAGAAGAGCAGGAAGAGATCAGAGAAGGTTTAGGCGGATTTTTGGAGCAGGTGGCTTTGGTGGCGGATATCGACCAATTAAACCAAGGTGAAGATGCCGTGGTGCTGATGACCATGCACAGTGCCAAGGGACTGGAATTTCCCGTGGTCTTTGTGGTGGGTCTGGAGGAAGGGATCTTTCCCAGCAGCCGTTCTTTGCTTGAGCCGCCTATGCTGGAAGAGGAGCGGCGCCTTTGCTATGTGGCCATCACCCGGGCCAGAGAAAAACTCTATCTCACCTATGCCAACTCCCGTATGCTTTATGGCCGGACGCAGCATAATTACCAATCGCGCTTTCTGGAAGAGATTCCTTCAGAGTTGATGACAGAGAGAGATCCTATCGATCCTCCGCTAAAGGGGATGGGGGGAGCAATCGGCGGAAAACCGGTGAGCAACCGCCGCTCCGAGTGGAGCAGTAAAAAGCCGGCTCAGCCGGCAGCGCCCCTTGGTTCATGGAAGAAGACCGGTTCTCCTGTGGTCACCAAAACCGACAATCCCTTCCGGGTGGGAGAAAAGGTGGAGCATCCGAAATTTGGCCGGGGTATTGTAGTGAAGGTTGAAGGAACAGGAAATGAAGCTACGATCTCTGTAGCCTTTAATGGAGAGCTCAAACATTTGATTGCCGAATATGCAAATTTAAGCCGGATGTAAATCTGGCTTAAATTTTGTGCAGAAAGACAAAGCACTGAATGACCGGAGATGAGCGATTAACGCCAGTTTGCGATAGCGGAGGTCATTCAGTGCTTAACTTGCCCGTAATTATTTTTCCATTCTTTTCAGCCCAAATACCTTTTATTTAGTCAGGATATGAGTGATTTCTCCGATGTAAAGGGTGTGGTAATCTTTTTCCGGATACCATTTTCCATCAATGGCCAGGTCAAGGAAGGAAGCAGGATCATATTCCTGAGCAAATAATTTTTGGCAGAAAATCGCCAGTTCAGCTTCTTCGAAAAATGGAGTTTCATCAAGATGAGTAACACTCAGGCCGGATTTGGCAATTTTATCTTCATCTCTGCCTGAAACAGAGCCCAGATAACCAAGCTGCTTCTTAAATTCCTTGGGTAAAAAGCTGAGGGAAAGGGTTGCCGATCCATCAACAAATTCTTTGGTATAACGCTCCGGGCGAATCACGATGAAGGCAACATTTTTGCCCCACATTACTCCCAGGCCGCCCCAGGAGGCGGTCATAGTGTTAACCTTTCCGTCCTTTTCCGCGCTGATCAGCATCCAGTCATGTCCGATCAGCTGAAAAGGACTCTTTTCCAATTGTTCAGGGGTAATTTCACGATAGTCTTTTAAATTAGTCATACAGGGAACCTCCTAAAAATATTCTTCTAAACTGAAAAGCCCAGCCACTCTCCTTAAATGGAGTTGGGGAGGCGCATGGTAAACGAAGTGCCTTTCCCAGGAATGCTTTCTGCGGAAATCGTGCCGTTATGGGCCTCGATAATTGACCTGGCAATGGCTAAACCAATGCCTGCCCCGCCGGTTGCCCTGGTTCGTGATTGGTCTGCCCGGTAAAAGCGCTCAAAGATGTGGGGAAGGTCTTCTTCCTTAATGCCGATTCCCGTATCCTTGCACTTTAATGTAGTCCATCCGGGAGCAGAATCAATCTCCAGAGTAACCCGGCCTCCTGCTTCCGTATATTTAAGGGCGTTGGATAAAAGGTTGACCACGACCTGACTGATTTTATCCTTATCGGCGTAAACATATTGTGGTACCAACGGGGAAGTGGGATCAGCAAGCCAGATAGAAATCCCTTTAATTTTAAATTCATACTCAAAATTAGTCAAAAGATGCTGAATCAATTCTCTGAAGTCAAATTTTGATTTATTCAGCACCAAATTTTCGCTTTCATAGTGAGCCAGTTTTCCCAGATCCCCAACAAGGGCACCGATGCGGAGTACTTCCTCATGGCAGCTCTTGAGTCTTTCTGTGTCTGCCTGCCAGATCCCGTCAATCATCGCTTCCAGATGGCTCTGCAGGGTTGCCACCGGGGTGCGGAGTTCATGGGCCACATCGGCGGTCAGGCGTTTTCGGAGTTTTTCCTGATTGCCTAGGCTTTCAGCCAGCGTATTGATAGTTGAAGTTAATTCGCCGATCTCCCGGGTGTTGGATTTCACTACCACCCGGGTGGAAAAGTTTCCTTTGGCAATTTGACGGGCTGTGTTGATGACCCGGCTGATAGGGTAAGTAAGCTGTCTGGACATCAGAGTACCGAAAGCCAGGGCAGCCAGCATGGCCACCGCTGCTGCCGCCCATAGGAGACGGTTCAGGGTTCTGATAAAGTCAAGGTCGCCGTCGCTGTAAAAATACGGCCCATAATAACCTATGCGTGCGGTGCCAATGGTGCGACCGTTTTGGGTTAAGGGATAATCCTTTTCCTCGTAGCCGCCGCTGAAACTCTGATTGTATTGCTTCATATTTTCCGCCATATGCATGAGCATGGCGGAGCACATGCCATTGTTGTGGACTGTGGCATCCCAGATGCTATTTCCTGCCGCATCCTGAACTTTGAGAATCAGGCCCTCCTCTAACAGGCTGACTCCTAAATTTTCAATCCCGCTCAGATCCCATTTCTGTCCCCAGTTCACGTAACGTTCCTCAAGAAGCTGGGCGACAGAGAGGTTTTTTTCCTCCTGCTTTTGGATCACATATTGCCTGAATTGTTTCTGGAGCATGATATTGGAAAGGGTACTGATCAAGGTGACCAGCAATAAAGCAAGGATCAGGTACGAGAGGGAGAGTTTGGTTTTTAAACGGTATTTAATGATGATCACCACCGAACTTATATCCTATACCGTGTACAGTTAGGATATAGTGAGGACTGCGCGTATCGTTTTCTAATTTTTGCCTGATGTTCTTAATGTGAGTGTCTATTACCCGGTTGAATCCGTCATAGTCGTCCCCCAGAGCAGATAAAATAAGCTCTTCTCTGGTGAAAGCCTTTGTCGGATATTTGACTAAGGTCATCAGAATTCTATATTCATTGGGGGTGAGAAACACCAGTTCCCCGTTTTTCTTTACCTCATGGCGCAGGCTGTCGATCACCAGCTCTCCTTGATTGAAAGAGAGCAGATTGGACAAAGGTACCGGTTCTGTACCGACCCGGCGCAGGATGGCCTTGACCCGGGCAACCAGGAGGCGGGGGCTGAAAGGTTTGGTTAAATAATCGTCAGCGCCTAAATTAAGGCCGTTAAGAATGTGCTCTTCATCGGCCTTTGCCGTGAGCATGAGAATAGGAACACGGGACTTTTTGCGCAAACTGATGCAAATCTCTTCTCCCGACAAGTCAGGAAGCATCAGATCAAGGATGACCAGGATAGGGGATACTCGGTCAAAAATTTCTAAGGCGTCTTTGCCTGTGTAGGCTGAGGCGACGGTATAGCCGTCATTCTCCAGATAAGATTTAACCACTTCCACCAATTTAGGTTCATCATCTACGACCAATATTGTCCTATTTTCCAACTCAAAACCCCCCTGATAAGGAAAGGGACTGTTCGCGTAAATCGAGCGATTTGTCGTGAACAGCCCTGCATGATTGTCAATGCAGATAAAATGAATTTCTTCCCGGTTTATGATCGGTTTATTTTACGTCGAAACCCTGATCTTCAATGGCATGGGCGATTTGCTCCAGGGAGACTTGAACGGAATCAAAGTCTACCGTAACCTTTTTGGCCGCAAGATCAACCTCTACACTGCCGACTCCGGCCAGGGCACCAACTGCGGTTTTCACTGCATTGACGCAATGTCCGCAAGACATACCTTCCACATTCAATACTTTTGTTTCATTTGCCATGTTGAACACTCCTTTATATTAATGAAATAAAGAAAAACATAATTGCTAAACCTATTGTATCCCATATTGTGGCAATCATCCAGAGAAATTATGAGCAAGCTTTGCTCATGAATGCTCAAAGGGATCAAACCGCTTTAGAAGCAGGGAATTGGTCACCACGGAGACGGAACTGAAAGCCATGGCTCCTCCGGCAATGACCGGATTGAGGAGGCCAAGGCAGGCAATGGGGATACCGATAATATTATAAATAAAAGCCCAAAACAGGTTTTGCTTGATTTTGCGCATCGTACGGCGGGACAAGCGGATGGCCGCCGGAATGGTGCGTAAATCGCCGCGCATCAAGGTGATATCTGCTGCTTCAATGGCCACATCCGTACCGGTGCCGATGGCCATGCCGATATCGGCGGTGGCGAGGGCAGGAGCATCATTGATGCCGTCTCCCACCATCGAGACCACTTTCCCCTGGCGCTGGAGCTGTTCCACCTTTTCCGCTTTATGCTCAGGAAGAACTTCGGCAATCACATGGGAAATCCCTACTTGTGCTGCGATGGCTTCGGCGGTTCGCTGGTTATCGCCGGTCAGCATATAAACATCAATGCCCATGGCTTGAAGTTCCTTGATTGCGTCTGTCGATTCAGCCTTCAGGGTGTCGGCGACGGCTAAAATGCCGGCCAGGGACTGGTCAACAGATACCAGCATGCCTGTTTTGCCGGAACTCTCCAGTCGAGCCAGGCTTTCTTCAGCATGATCGATCGTCACGGATTGTTCCTGCATCAATTTGCGTGTGCCGATATAAACTGTGTGCTGACCGACCAGTGCCTTGATGCCCCGTCCCGGCAAGGTTTCGAACTGATCAGGATCGGGGAGGGTGCCAAAGGTCTCTTTCCCTTTTTCCGTAATGGCGGAACCAAGGGGGTGCTCGGAAGGTTTTTCCGCAACTGCCGCTATTTTAAGCAGGTCTTTTTCTTCAAGTCCGCCCAGTGTAATCACATCGGTGACTTCCGGCTTTCCCTTGGTGATGGTGCCGGTCTTGTCCAGCACTACTGCGTTGATTTTATAAGCTCTTTCCAAATGCTCTCCGCCTTTGATCAGGATGCCTGATTCTGCGCCTTTGCCGGTACCAACCATAATGGCAGTAGGTGTAGCTAAGCCAAGGGAGCAGGGGCAGGCGATGACCAAAACGGATATGGCGCTGATCAAAGCGCTGTTAAAACTGCCTGTGACCAAAAGCCATACGACGAAGGTGACGAAAGCGATCAGAATCACGGTTGGCACAAAGATTCCCGAAACCTGATCGGCAATCTTCTGAATCGGCGCTTTGGACCCCTGGGCATCTTCCACCAGACGGATAATTTGGGACAAGGCCGTATCCTTGCCAATTTTCGTGGCGGAGAACTTGAAAGTCCCATGCTTATTGATAGTGGCGCCAATGATCAAATCTCCAGGCTGCTTTTCCACAGGCAGGCTTTCCCCTGTGAGCATGGATTCGTCCACTGCCGAATAGCCTTCAATGATTTTTCCGTCCACCGGGACTTTTTCTCCCGGACGGACGATGACGATATCCCCAATCTGCACTTCTTCAATGGGAATATCTTTTTCCTCATTGTTGCGGATCACCCGGGCCGTTTTGGCCTGCAACCCCATTAATTTCTTAATCGCTTCCGAAGTTCGTCCTTTGGCTTTAGCTTCAAAAAATTTGCCCAGCAGAATTAAGGTGATGATGACGGCACTGGCCTCAAAATAAAGATCTTTGGCCATTATCATGCCGGGGCGGGGAGCCTGAAAGAAGACATTGTAGAGACTGTAGAAATAGGCGGCCGACGTTCCCATGGCCACCAGCACGTCCATGTTGGTGCTCTTGGAGCGGAGAGCGGAGTAAGCATGCTTATAAAAGCGGGAGCCGATAATAAACTGCACCGGTGTGGCTAAGATCAGCTGAAAATATTCATTGTGCAGTAAATGGGTGAGGGAATTGTCCATTCCCAGCAGGGAGAGTATCATGGCCAGCAGCAGTGGAGCACTGAGCAGGGCGGAAACGGTCAGGGAAAGCTTGAGGTTTTTCAGCTCCTTGTTTCTCATCTCCTCGCCCTTATCCTGAAGGGAAGCTTCGATCCTTTCCGCTCCATAGCCGATAGAGGTGACGGCTTCGATTAACTGGTCCACAGTCATTTGAGCCGGATCATAGTCGATGGTCGCTTTCTCCGTGGCCAGATTGACTCCGGCCTGATGCACTCCGGGCAGAGAGTTCAGCTTTTTGTCGATGCGGGCGGAGCAAGCGGCACAGCTCATTCCGGTGACGCGCAGTTCTACCTTTCCCGGCTTCTCAGAGGATGTCTTATTTTCCAATATGACATCATACCCCAGCTTGCGGACCGTGTCGTAAAGCTGGTCAGGTGTAACGGCATCGTCATCATAGGTGACCGTTCCTTTTTCCACCCCGTAATTGACGGAGGCGATTTCCACCCCTTCCAGGCGGTTCAGCCCTTTTTCGATGCGGGCGGCACAGGCGGCGCAGGACATGCCGGTAATAGGAAATGAAGTTTGTTGTTTCATGGTATTATCTCCTATCTGTTGTGGCGTATAGGTACAACAGTTATTAGTTATTGATCTATTTTTAGTGTATCATTAATAGATCATATCATCAAAAATGATAATCATATTTTATCAATCTAAATATATTTTAATCTTACGTTACGGTTATGGAGATTTAATGAAGAAAAGCAGTTTAAATCTAGCCCTGTCTGGGTTAATATAGAACAAAGAAAAAAATCAATGCACTGATAATTGAAGCAGATGAATTGAAAATGATGCAGGAAAGGAAAGGTACCATTGAAAGATCTAGTCTATGTCATTGGACACAAAAGTCCCGATACGGATTCAGTATGTTCCAGTATTGCGTTCGCCCGGCTGAAAGCGCGTTTGGGGGCGAAAGACATCGTGCCGGCCAGGGCAGGAAAAGTGAATCGGGAGACTGAATTCGTACTTAACTATTTTGGCTTAAAAACACCCGAATTATTGCCGGATGTGCTTCCGCGGGTTAAGGATTTGCTGAATGGCAAGGTACCCACAGTGCTGATGGGAGCATCCCTGCAGGAAGCATGGTTGTATATGAAGCAGAACAAGCAGAAGACCTTGCCCGTCGTGGACGGGGAGGGACGCATGAAGGGCATGCTGACTGTCGGGGATATCTCCGAATCATATATTGGCAGTTTAGGTCATGAAAATATGGGCAGCTTCCGGATTCCGGTGCGCAATGCCTTGAGTACGCTGGGCGGGACCTTGTTGGTAGGTGAGGAAAAACAGGAACTGTTCGGGCGGATCAGAGTCGGTGCCATGCAACCGGAAACGATGGAGGAAGTGATTGAGGAAGGAAACATCTTGATTCTCGGTGACCGTCTGGATGCCCAGGAAAAGGCATTGGACTGCAATCTGTCGGCGATGGTTCTGACCGGGGGAGCGGTGCTTTCCCCCGAACTTTCGGAGCGGGCCAGGGAACAGGGAATTGTGGTGATTTCCGTACCCCATGATACCTTTACCACGGTTCACCTTCTTCCCATGTGTGTTCCGGTGGATGGTGTGATGCGTACGGAGGGCATCGTAGCCTTCCAGGCGGACGATTTGATTTCGGAAGTCAAAACCAAAATGCTGGAAACCCGTTACCGGAACTATCCGGTATTGGACGAACGGGATCATGTGGTCGCTTTGATCAGCCGCTATCATTTGTTGGGAATGCCGCGTAAAAAACTGATTTTAGTAGATCATAATGAATGGGGACAGGCTGTCGCCGGTGCCGATCAGGCCCAAATCATGGAAGTGATTGATCACCACCGGGTAGGTGGAATCCAGACGGGCGATCCCATCTTGTTCAGGATGGAGCCGGTGGGATGTACTTCCACCTTGATTCATCAGATTTATAAGGAACATGGTCTGGAACCGGAGCGGGAAATTGCCGGGATCATGCTGGCAGCCATTCTTTCGGACACGGTGCTGTTCAAGTCCCCCACCTGTACGGATAAAGACCGGGAGGCGGCAGATGAACTGGCTCAATTGGCCGGTGTGGATATCCAGAGCTTCGGTATCCAGATGCTGAAGGCTTCCTCCGATATCTTGGATAAAACGCCCCGGGAACTGATCGAGACGGATCTGAAGGAGTTTTCAGGCGGGACGCCGAAAATCGCTGTAGGACAGATCAGTGTGATGGGGATGGAAAATGCTGTTCCGATCAGGAAGGCTTTGCAGGAAGAAATGGAAAAGGCCCGGATGGAAAGGGGAATGGACTATCTCCTCCTCATGGTCACCGATTTGCTGGAGGAGAATACGGATTTGCTGATTGCCGGTTTCCGTCCGGAGGAGGTTGGTAAGGCATTTGACTTGCCCCTGACCGATGGGGGAGTATTCCTTAAAGGAGTATTATCCCGGAAAAAACAGGTTATTCCTCCCTTATCCCATTATTTCTTTTAAATCAGGAGTTTATAAAATTAGCTGACAGGAGGCAGTGTTAATGGGTGAACTGGAGCAGGACAGACAAAGACTGTTGGAGCTCAGGCAGACCATTGAAAAAGCCAGCAGGGAGTATTACCTGCTGGATCAGCCGACACTTTCCGACGCAGATTTTGATGCTCTGATGAGAGAACTGATCGAATTGGAAAAATTCCATCCCGATTGGGTTACCCCCGACTCTCCCACCCAGCGGGTGGGGGGCATGGTGGCGAAGGAATTCAGCAAGGTGCGCCATGTGGAGGCCCTGCTCAGCCTGGATAACGCTTTTAATGGCGGCGATTTGCGGGAGTTTGACCGGAAGGTGCGCAGTGTGGTTCCTGAGGTGGAATATGTGGTGGAATTGAAGTTTGACGGTCTGACGGTAGCTCTGACTTACGAAGACGGGGTATTGGTGCGGGGCGCAACCCGGGGTGACGGGGAAGTGGGAGAAGAGATCACCTCCAATGTTAAAACCATTCGCAGTATCCCTCTCCATCTGGACAGGGTAAAAACCCGCCTTGACGTAAGAGGGGAAGGATATATGCCCAAGTCCGTCTTTGCCAAGCTTAATCAGGCCCGGGAAGAATTAGGCCAGCAGACCTTTGCCAATCCCCGAAATGCGGCGGCAGGCTCACTGCGTCAGCTTGATTCCAGGATTACTGCCCAGAGAGAATTATCTTTTTTCGCCTATCAGATGCTGCGGCCTCAGGAATACGAGCTGGAGAGCCAGACCGAGGTGCTTGATTTCCTGAGAGCCCAAGGGTTTTCGGTGAATAACGAGACCAGGGTATTCTCTTCCATTGAGGAAGTGATAGCGTACTGTGAAAGCATGAATGACGGGCGCCACCGTTTTCCTTATGACATTGACGGTCTGGTGATCAAAGTCAACGACTTAAGCCAGCAAAGAGAACTGGGATTTACGGCCAAAAGTCCCCGCTGGGCCATTGCCTATAAATTTCCCGCCGAACAGGTGGAGACGGTGATCGAGGATGTGGTGGTCCGTGTCGGCCGTACAGGGGTGCTGACGCCGACCGCGGTGCTCACACCGGTGCTGGTGGCAGGATCCACGGTGGGCCGGGCTACTCTGCACAACATGGACAATATTGTGGACAAGGATTTGCGCATCGGAGATCATGTACTAATCCAGAAAGCCGGCGATGTGATTCCC
>JAEWCM010000031.1 GCA_023390635.1 Bacillota bacterium | reverse complement strand
CCTTTGTAGATTGGCTGTGGATCGCCTGAATAAGTCAATGCGAAATGCTGCTTAAAATTTAAAAAAATGTTACTTCTGAAATTCTGAAGGGTTAGCCTTGAAAAAATAAACATTATGAAATTGATTCATATCTTAATAAATTAGGTTTAGATAATTAATTAAAAATAAATCGTATCACTGACTTTACCAGCTTGCTCTACTTGTACACCATTTTGATAAACAGTACCAATCGAAATGAGCCTATAACTGTATCCATTATTCACATAATAATAATCTCCTAAATTACAAGAATTGCTATTAGATGTAAGCTCCCATGTTTTTATTGTCGTCCAATTACCATTAACATATTGTTGCAAATAAGCTTGAATTTTGACTTGCGAAGCACTATATGCATAAACACGCACATCGACTGTAGCTTTGCCACCGCTTAATATATTAAAGTCATTTCGAAATTCTAAAATATTTACCCAAGTTGGTTTAATATCAATAAGGCTTAATTGGATTTCATTTGGAATTTGTACTTCACTTTGTACTTCACTTGCTTGTGCTGAAATCGGAGAAGTTAAAAATATAAAAAGACCTAAAAGGGTTATTATTATTTTTTTTAACATAATTAAATCATCTCCAATTATTTTATTATTTTTTATAGAGTAATAAATCTATCTTTGTTTCTTAATGCTTTCAGCTATTTTAAAAACTTCACTACGATCCTCCAATTGAGCACTCAAAAAGAATAGAGCCTCATTGTTATGCCACACTAGTGTGATATATCCGTTTTTCTCCACTAAAAGGCCCTCTTCGCCATTAGTAAGTGTGAAATTTTCTGCTTCTGCACTTTCAGTATCGACCTGTAAATCTCCTGTCTCAACTGGTCCCTGATCAAAGGTTATCTTTCTTCCTTCATTATTTTCAAAATCAATAACTTTAATTGCATTAAGTTCCTCTGTTTTCACTACCCTAAATCCTTCCGGAATGTATATGGGCACATAAACTCCGTCCCATTCTTTCGGAATTCCAGCTACAGCAGAAGATTCTCCATCCCCACCCCCTTGCTCTTGAAAATTAATCTGGGTGAACTTTTCCTTTGTGTCAATAATGAAGTTGAAGATCTTCACCCGTGCTGCCTGACTCACTGTGGTCAGCACTCCCAGGCTGCCTCCGATGATCAACAAGATCACCGCTGCCTTGGTCAGGCCCTTGCGTATTTTTCTTCCTGTGCTTCTCCGTCTTTCCCTCGCTTCATAATCACGGATGAACTGCGTCATCCGCTCATCCAGCGAGGGTGGAACCACAATCTTTCCCTCTCTGCCTCCCTCCTCAATAGCCTCATAAGTTTCATCCATAAATCCAGCCATATTGTCCACATGACAGGCTCCTGCATATTCCAGCAAAGCGTCTGTCATCTTATCCTTGATCTCCGGCTCTAATCCGCTCCGATCCTTCATATCTACACCTCCTCAGCCTCAAGCAAAGCTTTGATCAAGCTTTGCTTGGCCCGATGCATTCTTACCCACACATTGTTGACAGAGATGCCTAAAAGATCTGCCAATTCCTGATCTGAATAATGATAAAAATAGCGTAATGCGATAATATCTGCATATTGAGGTGGCAGGGATTTTAGTTTCTCAACCGCCTCAGCGAACATTTCTGCCTTAATTACCTGATCGTCAATACTTTCTTCATTGGATGCAGCCTCCTCTAATTCTTCCAATGGTTGAACCTTGGCATCTTTGCGTTGACGATATAGATCGATTGATGTGTTTCTAATAATTATAACGAGCAAGCCCCTCGTTTCCTTACACTCATTACTATTAATTTTTGGCAAATGTTTAATTATTTTTTCAAACGCTAATTGAACCGCATCTTCAGCAAGATGATGATCTCTTAATATGCTATAGGCAATCCGGTACATTTTGTGTCCATAGGTGCTATACAGGGTCTCCAGCTTGCTGCGTGTCACTCTGTCACTTACACCTGCCAGTAAAAATGGTAGCATTGCTCCATCTCCTTTGTCGCCTATATTGCTGATTCGAATTAATTCTTTTCTTTATGTTTAATTCCTGGCATTTTCTTTTCATCATGATAAATTTTCCAATAATGAATGTATTTTCGACATTTAAGAATCTTTTCCTCCTAGGATTCTCTTTGTTTTATAAAGCTTATAAAAAAATAAAGAGGGAAATACCCTCTTTTTAGTCATACCTAACCCCAAATCTTCTTTTTTATTGCCTGAATCAAGCCCTTCTATCAAGGCCCTTCAACAAAGGCACATTATCTCCGCTTCATTACCGATCATACTTTTCGCCTTGGATTAATTCCAATAACTCCATATTCAACGCCACTGCAATAATGGCTAATGTATGAACTCTCGGATTTATTTTACCTGCTTCAATATCTGCAATATATTTTTTCTTTAAATTAGATTTTTCCGCCAGCTGTTGCTGATCCAAGCCCAGCTTTTTTCTCCGCTGAGCCAGCCGCTGCCCCACTAAAGGATCAATTTTCACCATATGAAGCTCCCGATTTCTTGTTTTATCGTAATTAATGTTTATTGCATCAGTTTTTATAATTTTGCTGATACATCCTCTATATAATTTAACGGGATTCAAAGAATATCCTTACACTTGATCAGCAATTTTTTTTAAAAAATTTTCTATAATATGAAAAAACGGATGCCAATTGATATCAGCATCCGTTTTACTAAACCTTTTCCTATAATAAAAAAGTAAACTTAAAGTTTATCCCAAGCTCAGACCCGGTACAGCGTTCAGCGTCCATGGCGCTGTATTACCTGCCATATAATGATAATACCCGGCCAAAGCAATCATCGCTCCATTATCAGTACATAACTTAGGCTCGGGATAAATCAACCGCACATGCTTCCTGCTCAATTCTTCCCGCAGGGTATCACGCAGTAATGAATTGGCAGCAACTCCTCCAGCCAGTACCAGTGTTGAAACGCCTGTCCGTTCCACCGCCAACAGAGCTTTTCGCATCAGGACATCCACAACGGCCTGTTGAAAGGAGGCAGCCATATCCGCAACATTAATTTCTTCCCCCTTCATACGGGTAGAATTAATGGTATTTAATACAGCAGATTTCATGCCGCTGAAGCTGAAATCCAAGCTTCCTGGTTCCAGCATGGCCCGGGGCAGCTCATAGCTTCCCGGATTTCCTGCTTCCGCCGCTTTTTGAATCTGTGGTCCTCCCGGATATCCTAAGCCTAAGGTGCGGGCAACCTTATCCAACGCTTCTCCTGCTGCATCATCTCTGGTCCGACCCAATACTTCATAATCACCGTGTCCTTTCAGCCAGATCAGGTGAGTGTGCCCACCGGAAACCAATAAGGCCAGCAAGGGGAACTCCAGATCAGGATGTTCCAGGAAATTGGCATAAATATGCCCTTCCAAATGATTAACCCCGATCAAGGGCAGTCCCGCTCCATAAGCCATCGCCTTGGCTCCAGCTACTCCTACCAGAAGGCTGCCGACCAAACCGGGGCCATAGGTCACTGCAATGGCCGAAAGGTCGGAAAAGCCAAGACCAGCCTCACTCAGCGCTTGTTCCACCACCAAGGGGAAGTGCTGGCTGTGTTCCCGGGAAGCAATCTCCGGCACCACCCCTCCGTACTTCTGATGGGTACGAATCTGCGATGAAATGATATGACTCTTTAGCTCCCTGCCATTCAGAAGAACCGCTGCAGCCGTTTCATCACAGCTTGTCTCAATCCCCAGAATATAAACATCCTTTTGCTTATCCAGTATAGTATTGCTCATTTGCATTTTCTCATCTACCGTTCCTCATATACATTCCCCAACTTACCTGCTTCAACTCGTTACAAGCCAAAATCTATTTTCATCCATGTATTATCTGATGTCCCGGCAGCTCTGCCCACATGATAATAGCATCTTCCTGATTGTCAATATAATAGCCTTTGCGAACTCCCGCCTTGGTGAATCCCAATTGTTCATAAAGCTTTTGTGCCGAATAGTTGGTAGCACGCACTTCCAAAGTCATCCGTTCCATTCCATTTTCCGCCATCCGCTGCATCACTGTACTAAGGAGAAACTTTCCCCATCCTTGATGCCTGAAATCCGGAGAAATAGCGATATTGGTGATATGACCCTCATCCAGAATAAACCATAAGCCCATATAACCAATTACCTTGCTTTCTGACTCCAAACAGAAGTAGCAAGCATATTCATTGTCTCTCAACTCTGTAGCAAAAGCGTGGGAAGTCCAAGGAGTGGGAAAAGAGCTTTGTTCGATCTTAAGAACTGCTCCCAAATCTTCCATACTCATGCGACGAACGATCCCCCGTTCAGCATAAGTTCTTCCTGCTCCCTGGATTGAGTCGGGGCTTTCACCGTTCATCGTGCTGCTTCCTCGCTTCCTCTTTCTTAGCCCAATTAACTTCGGCCTCAGACAGACGAATATAAAATGGTTCAACCGTGACAGGATCATACTCCCGTCCTGTTTCAGGGTCTTTCACTTCTTTTAACTGTTCCAGTCTGTATTGGTACCAGACTGCCTGAGCAGCGTAAGCCCCCCGCGGCAAACTCTGGTATTCTGGCAGAGCAATTCCATTCTCACCAAGTATGGAGCTAATCAGGGAACGGTTTTTCTCCGCCGCGTCCCCCACAAAGCAGATCTTCCGCCCCAAGTCCTTTAACTCAGCCAACCAGTCATCCGGCGCGATAGCCTTAGGCTGAGTCAGACATTTGGGGCCAGACATTTCAGCGTTTTCCGTGCCGTTCTCTCTTTCTGTCTCATCTGCCTTCCCCAACCAGGAATAGCGGGCAGTATACCATTCGTTTTTCCGTGCATCCAGAATAGGGACAATGTCTGCTTCCCGCCCCCATCCGGCCCAGGCCAATGCGTCTAAAGACAAAACCCCTATCACGGGAATCCTCAGCACCTGTGCCAAACCTTGACCGGTAGCAATTCCAATTCGGATACCGGTAAAGGAACCTGGCCCTCTGACCACCCCGATCAGAGAAAGCTCTTTCAATTCCCAGTTAGCCGTCTTCATCAGTTGGTCAAGCATAGGAATCAGCCGTTCCGAATGATTTTTAGTTGTATGTAAAAAACCCTCAGCCATCAGCTTTCCATCTTCCGCCAAGCTTAAGGCTGTCACCTTGGTAGTGGTATCAATCGTTAAATATTTCATACTGTCTCCTCTTTGAGCCCTTTCAACCTTTCATCCCATTCTTCTGCCCCTGATATGCGAAAAATTCGCGGCAGGTCTCCGTTGCCTTCGATTCTAATATCCAGTCGGTCATGGGGAAGCAGATCGGCACAGATTTCCGGCCATTCAATTAAACAAATCGCATCAGGCTGAAAAGCATCTTCTACCCCGATAACCTCCCCTTCCTCCGGATGTTGAAGGCGGTATAAGTCCATATGAACCAATTTGACAGGGATGTTATTCTGTACCCCTTTATATTCGTGGATAAGCGTAAAAGTAGGGCTGATCACCGGCTCGCTGATCTGCAAAGACTGACTGATGCCCTGGGCCAGGGCAGTTTTTCCTGCTCCCAGCCCCCCGTACAAAGCAATTACATCCCCGCCATGCAGGCAACTTCCCAGTTTTTTACCCACTTTCAATGTCTCTTCAGGTGAATTAGTTTGTATCATGAATTCCATTCCATATGCTCCAAAGTTTTATAGTATCTTGCGTGCTCTTCAGTGAGCCAAGCTTAAACAAATCTATTTTATCCTTTTTCTCTGAGAAATAAAAGAGGATGAAGAATCAGCTTATTCCTACTCCGGGCTGACCATCTTGCCATCAATCAACACCACTTCCGGACGAGCCATCATCTGAAAAGGATGTTCACTCCAGATTACTAAATCAGCATCTTTTCCGATTTCCAGTGAACCCACCCGATCACTTACTCCTAAAATTTCTGCTGCATTGATAGTAATAGCCTTCAGCCCTTCTTCCGGATCAAGTCCTTCTTTTACCGCCAGAGCGGCACAAAGAGGAAGCTGTTCCAAAGGAATCACTGGGTGGTCAGTCATAATGGCCACTTTGACACCCGCTTTAGCCAGCACTCCGGGAGTCTTAAAACTTTTATCCTTTAATTCCACTTTGGCACGGTTGCTGAGCGATGGTCCTACCACCGCAGGACAACCATATTCGGCCAGTTCCTCCGCTATTTTATGCCCTTCTGTACAATGCTCGATCACAATATCCACTTTAAACTCACGGGCAATCCGCAAGGCAGTCATAATGTCATCGGCCCGGTGAGCATGAGCCCGCAGAGGGATCTCTCCTTCCAGAACCCGGATCATTGCTTCCATTCCCAAATCCCGTTCCGGTTTCTTTTCCGCATCATCCATGCCCTCTTTTAACTTTTCCTGATAAGTTTGGGCATCCGCCAGCGCCTGCCTGAGGAGGGCGGCAATCCCCATTCTGGTCATGGGCATCTTTTTTTGTTCCCCATACACAGTTTTAGGGTTTTCTCCAAAAGCAATCTTTAATCCTGCCGGTTCGCGAAGCAACATTTTATCGATCACCTTACCGGCAGTCTTCATCACCAGACTGGTACCACCGATTACATTGCCGCTTCCCGGTCCGGTAAACACTGTGGTGATCCCGCCCAAACGGGCATCCCGGAATCCCTCATCTTCAGGATTGATCCCATCCAATGCTCTCATTTCAGGAGTGACAGGTTCAGTCATCTCATTGCTGTCCTCTCCTTCTTCCCGATAAATCTCTTCCGCAATCCCCACATGGCAATGCGCATCAATGAAACCCGGCAAAACCAGACGGCCTGCCGCTTCAATGACCTGCGCCCCGGCCGGTGCGATTAAATCCTCACCCATCGCTTTAATTTTTCCGTTTTCAATTAAAAGACTCCCGCGAAACTCCTGTCCTGCCATGGTCTTAATCTGTCCGTCATGGATAAATATTTGGTTCGTCATGCTTTCCCCTCCAATTTAATATAATTTCTAGTCTTCTATTCCCAACATGCTCAGGCCGATTCGGCCCCGCTCTGCATCCAACTGAATCACTTTAACTTTGACGATGTCCCCTACCGCCACTATTTCCATAGGGTGCTTCACCCGTTTACGGGAGGTTAGCTGTGAGATATGAACCAGTCCGTCATGTTTTACCCCGATATCCACAAAAGCCCCAAAGTCTACCACATTCCGTACCGTTCCTTCCAAAACCATCCCTTCCTTCAGATCTTCCATATGGACAACGTCCTGCCGCAGCATTGGTCTGGGTAAATCCTCCCGTGGATCCCGGCCTGGTTTCTGTAAGGCAGCCAGAATATCCTTCACTGTAGGCAAACCCGCTCCAAACCGTGCAGCCAGCTCATTGCCATTCAATTGTCCCAAAGCTTCCCGAACCTCCTGCGGTCGGGAACGAAGATCAGTTTTCTCTATTCCGGCGGCCTGCAAAATCTGCTCCGCCAAGACATAGGATTCAGGATGAACAGGCGTATTCTCCAAGGGATTGTCTCCTTCCGGCAAGCGGATAAAACCTGCGCACTGGATGAAGCTGGCTTCCCCTAGACGGGGTACCTGCTTCAACTCTTCCCTCTGCCTGAATTTACCGTGACTTTCCCGCCAGGACACAATATTTTTAGCAATTGACGGCTTAACTCCTGCCACATATTGAAGAAGAGAAGGAGAAGCGGTATTCAAATCCACGCCCACCGCGTTCACACAAGACTCCACAACTCCATGCAGCGATTCCTCTAAACGTTTGGGTGTGACATCATGTTGATACTGGCCTACTCCCACCGCTTTCGGCTCTATTTTTACCAATTCCGCCAAGGGATCTTGCAAGCGCCGGGCAATGGATACAGCACTGCGCAACGAAAGGTCAAATTCAGGGAACTCTTCTCCTGCCAGTTTGGAAGCAGAATAAACAGAAGCTCCGGCTTCACTGACCATAATGAATTCTGTGGAAAGCGCGCCTTCTTTAATCACCTCAGCCACCACTTCTTCGGTTTCCCGTGAAGCGGTTCCGTTGCCGATCGCTACAATCTCCACCCGGTATTCACCGATTATTGTCTTTAGCTGTGCTTTTGCCTCTTCTCTCTTTCCCTGAGAGTGATGAGGATAGATCACACCCACCTTAAGGAGTTTTCCCGTCTCATCCACAATAGCCCACTTGCACCCTGTCCGGAATCCTGGATCAAGTCCCAATACGGTCTTGCCTTGAACAGGAGGTTGGAGCAAAAGCTGGCGAAGATTAGCGGCAAAAACTTTAATCGCCTGCTCCTCTGCTTTTGCTGTCAATTCAGCCCGTACTTCCCGTTCAATGGAAGGTGCAATCAGTCTTTTATAAGCATCTTGAGCCGATAAGTGCACACAGCGGCTGCATTCATTCTCTCCTCCTGCCAAATCCAAAGCGACGTGAGCAAAATGTTTGGCCAAGACCTCTTCGATTTGGGCCATGGGAACCTCTAATTTTACTGTGAGCTTTTCCTCTTTCTCGCCCCGGTTTAACGCTAAAATCCGGTGAGGAGGAATTTGCCGCACCGGTTCCTTGTAATCGTAGTACATCTCATACACAGAGCGCTCTTCTTCCTTGCGCCCTGCCGATACTACTTCCCCCAACCGAAAAGTCCTGTCCCGGATTTCTTTACGCACAGCCGCATCATCGGAAATCATTTCCGCGATAATATCCATTGCACCCTGAACAGCCTCTTCCGTACTCTCCACACCCTGTTCAGGCTGAATATATTTCTCTGCCTCTGCCTTTAATTTTCCACCCTTCTCCTGGAGTAAAATCCATAGTGCCAGAGGTTCCAATCCCTTCTCTCTGGCTATCGTGGCTTTCGTCCGGCGCTTCTGCTTATACGGACGGTACAGATCTTCCACTTCCTGGAGAATTTTTGCCCCGTGAATCTGCGCTGCTAATTCCTCCGTCAGCTTGCCTTGCTCGTCAATTAAGCGCAAAACCTCTGTCTTCCGCTCATCCAAGCGACGTAAATAGTCTAAGCGCTCCACCAAGGTGCGCAATACATTTTCGTCCATTTCCCCCGTCACTTCTTTACGATAGCGAGCAATAAAAGGAATGGTATTTCCATCATCCAAAAGCTTTATGGTTTCTCTTACCTGAGGTATTCTCAAGCCCAGTTCCTGAGCTAACATCTGTGCATAATCCAAAATCGTTCCTCCTGTGATCCGCGGTTACTCTATTATCTTACCAGAATAAGGTGATTATGAATAGTTTTGACCCGATACACCAAAAAGAAACTGCCCTACAGAAGGTTTCCGTCGGCAGTTCTTTCTCTTTAAATGTATAGCTTCTCCTGCTTGAAATCTTTTAGGAGTCTTGCTCTTCTTGGTTTTGACCTTGCAGCTTACGGTATTCCTCCATCGCTAAGCTCCATTGTTCTCTGGCCATATTTACCGTTTTCATCTCTGTACTCTTTTTCGGATGCTCCACGATTTTAGAAAAATAAGTAATAGCTTTCTGATAGTCCTTCAAACGCCGGTTCAATTCCCCAATCATATAGAGCATTCTCAATTCGGACATAGATGTAGCTGTAAAATCCGAATCAAGATAGGACTTCTCAAATTCTTCAACTGCCAATCTCAGAAAACGCTCTTCCTGATCAGTCTCTTCCTCAATCCGGTAGATCCAGGCCAAACGCAGGCAGAGATTGCCCATCACGACATGTTTCTCCTTCTTCAGGGTAGCGCTCAAAATGGCGAGCTTAAAAGTCGCCATCGCTTTCATTCCGTCCCGCTCTCCATCATATGCCCGTTTTTCCCAATTCTGGGATACCTTCTTTTCCAAAATCCCTTTGGTCCCCGCAGGGAAATTAGGGCTGAACTCTTCCGTATAGGCATATCCGCATTCAGGGCAAACATTCACGGCGTAATAATTAGGGTTTACATTCTTCTCTTTATAATGAGCACAAAAGTCACTGTCAATGACTGAGGGAATGGCTGCCCTGGAACGTACTCTGGATGTGGTAAACTCTGTATCGCACAGCGGACAAGTCATTTTCTTGCTGTAATAAGGTTCAATGGTCGGCATCCTTCACTCACTCCTCCTCATACTCCTTAAGTATAGGATAAATGAAATTCCTCCATCATGCTACAGCAATTTTTAATTTTTGAAAATCCTTTTGGATCATGACAAAAGTCACCAGGGCGGAAAGAGTATCAGAAATTGGACCTGACAGCCAAATTCCGTCCAATCCAAGTCCAAATAATTTAGGCAAAATATAGATGAGAGGAACAAGAAATATAATTTGCCTGGAAAGGCTGAGAAATAATGATTTTCGCGGCTGACTCGTAGCCTGAAAATAGCCCGAACCAATAAATTGAAAACCGATCACCGGTAAAGCGAATAAGAAAATCCGCATTCCTTCCGCCCCTAAATTTACCAAAGCCACTTTTTCTGTCGCGTCCACAAAGATTCCCATTAAAGCGTGGGGGAAGATCTCCACAAGCAAAAATCCAAGCACCATAATCAACGTTGCTCCAACCATCCCATAGTTTACAGCTTGACGCACTCTCCCATAT
>JAEWCM010000027.1 GCA_023390635.1 Bacillota bacterium | reverse complement strand
CCTTTGTAGATTGGCTGTGGATCGCCTGAATAAGTCAATGCGAAATGCTGCTTAAAATTTAAAAAAATGTTACTTCTGAAATTCTGAAGGGTTAGCCTTGAAAAAATAAACATTATGAAATTGATTCGATTATTAAATATTTCTTAAAGGATATTTTTATACGATGGGGGATAAATTAATGAAAATGAGACTTCAAACAAAGGAAGCAATTAAAGTCAACAGTATCCTATTCGTTGTTTGTGTGCTGATCTTTACTATCAGTATCATCACAACCCAGTCTCGAACGAAAGAAATATTGGGGCAAAAAACCGTATCTGATTTGGCTTCGATGTCTCGCATTTTGGATCTAACCTATACCGGCGCTTGGGATGTGAAAAATTCCACACTATACAAGGGGAATGTGGAGATTACCAATCAAATTGCAGACGATTTGGCGACTTTGAGCGGGGGAGCGGTGACCATTTTCTCCGGTGATACACGAGTGGCTACGACGGTAAAGAATAGCGATGGACAAAGGGCCGTGGGAACCAAAGCATTTTCTAAGGTAGTGGAAAAGGTACTTAAACAAGGAGCAAGCTATACCGGAGAGGCTAGTGTCAATGGGGTGAATTATCAGACAGCTTACATGCCACTGAAAAATGCTCAAGGTGATGTAGTGGGGATGCTCTTTACCGGTAGTCCTGATCGTTTAGGGGATTTACTGACATTTGGTTACATCGTGACTTTTGTGGGAGCAGTGCTTGTCGTTATGCTGTTTGGCAGTTTAATGGCCTGGTGGTTAAGCAGAGGTATGACCCGCTCCATCGTAGCGGTAGCGAAGGCCTCGGAAGAAGTGACAGCAGGTCATTTGGATGTGGAAGATATCAAGATTAAATCAGAAGATGAAATTCACCAAATGGCTACATCTTTCAGCAATATGACAAAGCAATTGCGGTCTGTAGTAGGAAAAGTGGCTGATTCTTCCGAGTTGGTGGCTGCTTCTGCAGAGGAACTTACTGCAAGTGCAGACCAAGCCTCAGGAGCAGCAAATATGGTCACAGAATCCATCACTAAGGTGGGCGGAGATATTGATCAACAGCTTCATTCTATCCATCAAACCTTATCTACGGTTGAACAAATTGCCGGTGGAATTCAACATGTGGCTCACGACAGCGACGCAGCTGCCGGTATATCGGAACAGGCTGTAGATGCTGCCAATAAAGGCAGCCATGCAGTTCAGTCTGCTGTGGACCAGATGAATAGGATTGAGCACACAGTACGCGATTCAGCAGACGTGGTTCAGAAACTGGGAGATCGCTCCAATGAAATAGATCAAATTGTGCAAACGATTGCCGGTATTGCCGATCAAACCAATTTGCTGGCTCTTAATGCGGCAATTGAAGCGGCACGGGCAGGGGAGCATGGGCAGGGCTTTTCCGTAGTGGCGGAAGAGGTTCGGAAATTGGCAGGAAGTTCACAAGTTGCCGCTAGTCAGATTGCCTCATTAATTCGAGAGATTCAGGTAGAAACTCAAAGTGCTGTGACAGCGATGACCGAAGGGTCAAGGGAGGTTCAATTGGGAACTCAGGTGGTCAATTCTACCGGCAGAGCCTTCACAGAAATAACTCAGTTGGTCAGTGAAGCTTCAGAGCGGGTCAGAGAGGTGTCAGCCGTTATTCAGGAAATGTCTGCAGGGAGCAGGGAAATGCTAACTTCAATGCAGGGCATTGCTCAGATTAGTCAGGCAACCTTAGAGCAATTTAAGGTGGTTTCCACTTCTACCGAAGAACAGCTTGCTTCCATGGAGCAGATCAACTATGCCAGTCAGAGTCTGGCTAAAATGGCGCAGGAACTCCAAGATTTAATTAAAATTTTTAAAATGTAATTTAGGCTGAAGGAAGCGGTTTCATAGAAGGATTATCGATATGGAACCGCTTAATGCAATAGATATCAAAATCAGCATGCTGCAAAAAGAAAAGGGTTGCTCCACTAAATAAATAGTGAAACAACCCTTTTTACGTATCAATAATGATTGGCCAATTACTCTTATGCAAACTGTTTGGCCAGTTGCTTGGAAAGTCTGGATTTTTTGCGGGCAGCCATATTACTGTGGATTAATCCTTTAGAGGCTGCTTTATCCAAAGCACGAGCTGCCTTTTTATAGGCAAGCGTGGCATTATCGAGATTAGTTGATAAAGATTCGTCAAAACGGCGAATGGTCGTACGCAAGCCAGACTTTGCAGCAGCATTCTTTAAAGTCCGGACTTTAGCCAATTCAGCTCTTTTGGCAGCAGATTTAATATTTGCCATTAGTGGTCACCCCCTTTGGTATGATATCCCACCGTTATACTCAAAAAACATTTTAACATCTGGAAACGATTTAATCAAGAAAAATTAAGAGAAAATAAAATAAGCATAAGTTTAAAGCAGATCACAAATAATATTTTTGAAAAAGGAACAAACTATCCTTTGTCAGACAAATATATTGTTTGTCATTTAAAATGATAGGAGGTCTTTTAAATTATGGTTGGTGCAATAGTCAGGTTTATTGTTTCGGCACTGGTGCTGCTTTTAGTCGGGTACATTGTACCAGGAATGAAGGTTGCCGGTTTTACTGGAGCTTTGATTGCAGCGGCGGTTATAGCTATTCTTGGTTACCTGATAGAGCTGGCTTTCGGCGAAAAGATCACGAAACCAACAAGGGGAATTGTAGGCTTTTTGTCGGCAGCTGTCGTTATTTATATTAGCCAGTTCATCGTGCCGGGTTCAATCAGCGTTACTATTATAGGAGCACTGCTAGCATCCTTAGTGATTGGATTGATTGATATGGTAGTACCGACACAGCTTAGGTAATCCGATTTCAACAAATTTTTTCCAATATAAAGGTACACAGTTCTAAACAAAGGCTTGTCTTTCATACTCTTTTTGGTAGAAGGGTAAAGGAGGACAAGTCTTTGTTACGCGAGAATGCTTATTATAGAAAAAAAAAGCTACCGTTAAATTTAGAAACTTTCTGGTTAAAGGGGCTTGGGTTTATCATCTTTATAACACTCTTTATGACAGGAGTGGTGTATTCTCTTGAAAACGGGGCAGGAAGTCAGTTTGTATCCGCTCTGTCCAAATGGGATTTCCCTATGGAAATGTTTCTTATGGAAGGAAGTCCTGGATTATCGGCACCGAAAAGAGGATATTTGGAAGAATTAAGAAAACAAGGAATGGCGACAGGAATGTTCTTAATGACAGGGGTAAATATATCCGATGCCAGGACATTTTTTCTTGGGTATTATTCTTCTCCGCCGGAAGGCCCACAATGGTTGGCTTGGGCCTATAATCCGAGAGATCCGGAGTTTGAAGGGACGATTCTTGAACCTATTGAAAAGGAAGATACGTCAGGTGAAAGTGGAACCGCTGCCTCGCCAGATCCAGGAACGGAACCGTCGGGTCAGAATGCTCAGGAAACAGAGACAGCTGCACCTGATGTAGGTGACAAGCAGGTGACGGTTGGAATTTATCACACTCACAACTCGGAAAGTTATTCAGGGGACGGTGGGAGTGACCGAGTCAGTGGAAAAAACGGTGATGTAGTTACAGTGGGAGATACATTAGCCCAAGTCTTAAACAAGGATGGAATAAAAGTTTTCCATTCCAAGGTCATTCATGACGGAACGGATTTTATGAAGGCCTATAGCTCATCTATTAATACGGCTACAAAAATGTTGAAAGACTACCCGGGAATTAAGGTCCTGATTGATATCCATCGCGATGGTTTTCCAAGCGGTGCGGACAAAGTAACGACAACTATTAATGGGAAGGCTGCCTGTCAGATTCGGTTTGTTATTGGCCAAAAAAATTCTCATTGGAAGGAAAATGAAGCATTGGCAGAAGAACTGGTAGCCATCGGAGAGAAAAAATTTCCGGGTCTGTTTGCGAAAGATTTTACCTATGCTTCCGATGCCCGTTATAATCAGCATTTATCAAATGGAGCATTGCTGCTGGAGTTTGGAAGTCAGCTTAATACCTTGGAAGAATCAAACAGGGCGGCTGAGGCTGTGGCAGAGGTGCTGAACGAGTGGTTGAAAACACACTAGCAAATGCGGCTGTTGCATAATAACTTAATTAGGATTTTCAGGATTATGCCAAGCAATGAATGAGCGGAGAGTCATTCATTGCTTGGCTTGCTTATATAAATTCTGTTTTGCGGCATCTCTATTTATATTTGAGCCTTTGCCGAAAAATGTTATAATTCGTAGAGAATGTTTAGGAGTGGAAAGGGACGGGAAGATGTCGACAACACGTACGGTTGCTAAAGTAGCGGGCCTGTTGATGGTGGCCAATCTTTTGTCAAGATGCTTGGGGTTTTTACGTGAATCACTTCTGGCTGGTTTTTTTGGACAGTCGGCAGCAACTGATGCGTGGAACACAGCTTTTATTTTACCGGATCTGCTCTATTGGCTACTGGTAGGAGGGGCGTTAAGTGCTGCCTTTATTCCGGTACTGTCGGGTTATATCGCCCGGGGAGAGAAAGAAGAGGGTTGGCGAGTGGTCAGCTCGGTGGTCAATATTATTTTAGTGGTTCTCTGTCTTTTGATCATTGGGGCTCTGATTTTCACTCCTCAGTATATTTATATGCAGGTGCCTGGCTTTGATCCGGCGAGAGCTAAAATGACGGTGCATTTGACACGCATTTTACTCCTTCAGCCTTTGTTGATGGCGATGAGCGGTTTTGCCATGGGAGTGCTTAATTCCTATAAGGTGTTTTGGCCCAGTGCATTAGGGACTCTCTTATATACAGTGTGTGTAATTGTTTTCGGTACGATTCTTACCCCTTGGATAGGCATTTCGGCTTTTGCAGTGGGAACAGTTGTAGGGGCGGCGGTTAATTTCGCCGTCCAAATTCCTGCCTTGCGCAGGGTGGGGTGGCATCATTATGCAATTATGGATTGGAGACACCCTGGCGTGCGCAAGATTATCGCTCTGGCTATACCGATGATTATCGCCATGGCAATGAATCAAATTCAAGTTGTGGTGAACTCTAATATCGGTTCCGCGTTAGTAGCGGGAAGCCTGAGCTCGGTGTGGTGGTCTTACCGTCTATTCCAGGTTCCGGTAGGTGTATTTGCTCTGGCTATCGGAGTAGCTGTGTTCCCCACGTTGACCGAATATGCTGCCCTGAAGCGCTGGGATAACTTCAGAGAGACGGCATCCCACGCGGTGCGGATGGTTATCTATATTACATTGCCTATCTCTGCGGGAATGATCGCCTTGCGCTATCCTCTGATTCAGGTACTTTTTGAGCATGGACATTTTAGCGGCAAGGATACGATATTTACCGCCATTCCGTTGTTGTATTTTTCTTTAGGAATTACAGCTCAGTCGGTGATTCAAATTTTGCCGCGTATGTTCTATGCCATGCAGGATACATGGACACCTGTTATTTTAGGTATTATATCAATGGGTGTGAATATTCTGGCCATGATCGTGTTGGTCGGACCTCTGGCTCATGGCGGTCTGGCATTGGCCACTACGGTAGGTGCTTTTGCCAATATGGCTTTGTTGCTGGTTTTCCTAAAAAGAAAGATGGGGCGTATGGACGGAAAAAAGATGGTGTGGACGGCGGTGCAGGCCATTGCTGCTTCCTGTCTGATGGGCTCTGTGGTTTGGATTTGGAATTTAGGACTTACTTATTGGTTGGGTACAGGAGGGGTATCGGCAATTATCCGCTTATTCACAGGGATGGCAATTGGTGTGTTGGTATATCTGGGCGTAACTAAGTTCATGAGAATGGAAGAAGTGGAAGACTCACTGGCTATGGTGAAGCGGAAGCTGGGTAGATAAAATCGCTTTCGTGACATAGGTTTGTAGCCGACTTTTCTTGCCTATTGAGATATACACCGATATAATAATGTTTTAAAGGATATATGGTTAATTGTTGGACAAGAGTAAGGAGGAAGACTGTGAGTCAGGCTTCAAATAGGATACGTAATTTTTCAATTATTGCTCATATCGATCATGGCAAATCAACTCTGGCTGACCGGCTGATTGAGTATACCGGCGCTTTGACGGCCCGGGAGATGGATAAACAGGTGTTGGACACCATGGATTTGGAGAGAGAACGGGGCATTACGATTAAGCTGAATACGGTACGCCTTCACTATCAGGCTTCTGATGGATTGATATACGAGCTTAATTTAATTGATACTCCCGGACATGTAGACTTCAGTTATGAGGTTTCTCGGAGTCTGGCGGCCTGTGAAGGGGCTCTGCTAGTGGTAGATGCGGCTCAGGGGATTGAGGCGCAAACACTGGCCAATGTGTATCTGGCCTTAGAGAATAACCTGGAGATTATTCCTGTCATTAATAAAATTGATTTACCAAGTGCCGATCCCGATCGTGTGAAGCAAGAGATTGAAGATGTGATTGGTTTGGATGCCAGTGAAGCTATTTTAGCTTCTGCCAAATCGGGAATCGGAATTGAAGAAGTTTTAGAGGCCATTGTGCAGCGGATTCCTGAGCCCACAGGAAATGAGAATGAGTCTTTAAAGGCTCTGATCTTTGATTCTTACTTTGACGCTTATAAAGGGGCTATATCCTATGTACGCTTAATGGATGGACAGGTAGAAAAAGGCAGCAGGATTAAAATGATGTCCACAGGCAAGACCTTTGAAGTGACGGAGGTAGGGATATTTGCTCCCGCTCCTATGCCGGTGGAAAATCTTTCGGCAGGTCAAGTGGGTTTTATTGCCGGAAGCATCAAAAACGTCAAAGATACCCAGGTGGGTGATACCATAACCGATGCCTTAAAACCGGCCCTCTCCCCTCTTCCCGGCTATCGCAAGGCCGTTCCTATGGTATTTTGCGGCCTGTATACAGTGGAGCCCAGCGACTATGACCGGCTGAGGGATGCTTTAGAAAAGCTTCACCTGAATGATGCCAGTTTGGTTTTTGAACCGGAAACCTCCGTAGCGCTGGGATTTGGCTTCCGATGCGGATTTTTAGGTTTACTGCATATGGAAATCATCCAAGAACGGTTAGAACGTGAGTACGATCTGAATTTGATTACTACCGCGCCTAGTGTAGTGTATAAGGTGAGTACGACTGACGGCGATGAGTTGAGTGTGGATAATCCGGCTAATTTGCCCCATGTCGATAGTATTTTGAATATTAAGGAGCCAATGGTGAAGGCGACGATTATGGTGCCTTCAGATTACGTAGGGACAATCATGGAGCTTAATCAGGAAAAACGTGGGACGTACCTGAATATGGATTATCTGTCTCCTAATCGGGTAAGCTTAACTTATGAATTACCGCTCAGTGAAATTGTTTATGATTACTTTGACCAGCTGAAATCCAGGACCAAAGGTTATGCATCTTTGGACTATGAACTCCATGGGTATAAAGAGGCGGATCTGGTCAAGCTGGATATTCTCTTGAATAGTGATATTGTGGATGCTCTTTCCTTTATTGTGCACAAGGAAAAGGCTTATGCCCGGGGAAGAAGATTAGTGGAAAAGCTGCGGGAGATCATTCCCAGACAGATGTTTGAAGTGCCGATTCAAGCCGTAGTAGGGGCCAGGGTCATTGCCCGTGAGACTGTGCGGGCTATGCGTAAGGATGTTTTAGCTAAGTGTTACGGGGGAGATATTTCCCGGAAGCGTAAACTGTTGGAGAAGCAAAAAGAAGGTAAAAAACGCATGAAACAGGT
>JAEWCM010000025.1 GCA_023390635.1 Bacillota bacterium | reverse complement strand
CTTTCAATATACTGATCCGCCGTTTGAGCTTCCCTGGTATAGACAACATAAATATTATGATATTCAATCACTTCCTCAATATGTCCTTGAACACGGTAAGCATCAAACACAACGATCATCCGGCATTTGCGAATCCCCTGATAATTGCTGAGAATATCCAGCAATTTCATTCTGGCCCCTTCCATATTCTCATCTGTCAGCTCTTTCAATTCAGGCCAGGCATGGATAATGTTATAGCCATCCACAAGGAGATATTCTTCTTTAAATTCCTGCGGTCTGTCAATATAAACAGCCGGTTCATAATAACTTTCAATGGCTGTTTTGCGTCTTTTCCAGACCGACTTCTTTCCCTGGTTGGCATAAAAGGTGTTCTTGATAATTTGTTCAATCTCTTCTGGACTGATCCACTGTTCTTCGGTGTATGTGGTCCGGTTTGGGCCTATTTCCTCCAACAAATCATCGCTTCGCTGAAGATAGCTTTCAACATGCATGTAGTCCTTCACTTGATCCCAATTCACCAAAAACCCCGCACCATGAACACAAAATACCGAGCCTGTCGGATTTTCCAAATCGCTTTCAGATTCATATCCTATACTTGCCATAACCTCCTCCCCATTATGGCATGGCTCATATCCTTTGTGGCTGCAAAACAACCTGCCCTGTCCTTTGGTATAGGCCGTAACCTCTTTCTGATAATTTCTCATGGTAGCCACAGGAGCACTCCCCACAAGCACTGTCATCTCACCATTAGTTTGCGAGATTTCGCATGTACCATGCATCCACTCCATGTCAGCCATTGCTCTGCCCACCATTTTCGCAGGTAGTTCCAATTGGAAAGCATAATAAGGCTCCAGCACAATGGACTCCGCTTCCTTTAAACCCTGGCGCACTGCCCGGTAGGTTGCTTCTCTGAAATCGCCGCCTTCGGTATGCTTATTGTGGGCCCGGCCTGAAACCAAAGTGATTTTCATATCGGTAATCTCTGACCCTGTCAGGACCCCTTTATGCGCTTTTTCCTCCAGGTGAGTTAAAACAAGTCTTTGCCAGCTTTTACCCAAGACATCCTCACTGCATTCTGCCCCAAACTGTAGGCCGCTTCCTGGCTCACCCGGTTCCAATAACAGGTGGACCTCTGCATAATGCCGCAAAGGCTCGAAGTGCCCTACCCCCTCTACAAGATTTGCAATGGTCTCCTTATAGACAATCTTTCCGGCATCAAAGGCCACATTAATACCAAAACGGTCTTGGATAAGGCTCTGCAAAATTTCAATTTGCACCTCGCCCATAATCTGAGCTTGAATCTCCTCCAGCCGTTCATCCCAGACAATATGAAGTTCCGGTACTTCTTCTTCAAGCTGACGCAGCTTGGAAAGCATCAGTCTCGGGTCACAGCCTTCCGGCAAAATCACCTGATAGGACAGCACCGGTTCCAGCACAGGTGCTCCGGAAGCTTCCTCTGATCCTAAACCTTCACCCGGTCTGGTTTGGCTGAGCCCGGTTACTGCGACAACGGAACCTGCCCCGATCTCATTCACTGCCTCGAATTTCTGTCCGGAATACATGCGAATTTGATTTACTTTCTCTTCCCAACTGCCATTCGTCAGGACATCTTTCACCTTAAGGCTTCCGCCGGTGAGTTTCATATATGTAAGGCGGGTCCCCTGTTCGTCTCTGGCGATTTTGAATATTTTGGCCCCGAACTGCTCGGGATAGGAAGGAATCATGGCATACTGCACTATACCCGCCATGAATGGCTCAACACCCTCCAATTTTAAAGCAGCACCAAAAAAGCTGGGAAAGACTTTACGTTCCCTGACTGCTTTTTGAATCTGCAAACTTTCAATATGTCCTGTTTCCAGAAAGGCTTCCATCATTGTTTCTTCACACATGGCCAGTTGGTCGTAAAAACCCTCATCCTGAGCCTGCCCGAATTCAATACAGCCATCATCCAGCTTTTTCAATTCCCTGATCAACTTGTCCTTATCCGTCCCAATCTGATCCATCTTATTAACGAAGATAAAAACAGGTATCCGATACAGGTGGAGAAGGCGCCATAATGTTTGGGTATGCCCTTGAATTCCGTCTGCACCGCTGATCACCAGAATGGCATAATCCAGGACCTGAAGTGTCCTCTCCATTTCAGCGGAAAAATCCACGTGCCCCGGGGTATCCAGCAAGGTTACCTGAGTCCCGCCGATTTCAAACATAGCCTGCTTGGAAAAAATGGTGATTCCTCTTGCTCTTTCCAGCTCATAGGTATCCAGATAGGCATTCTTATTATCCACCCTGCCCAATCTGCCAATTTTACCGCTCAGATAGAGCATGCTCTCAGATAATGTGGTCTTCCCTGCATCCACATGGGCTAAGATGCCAATGACCAATTTTTTCATCGTCTATTTCAAATCCTTCATGTCTTTCTTTCCGCACTATCGTGTCTTTATTATACCTTCCTCACATTCTGATTCAAACTGCCTAAAGGAAAACCAGCTCACATTTTGAAATGCATTTCAAAATGTGAGCTGGTTAAGTCTTGACTTCAAGCCTATTATTTCTCCTGCCAATACCTTTGTTTCATATCCAGTTTCAGTTTGTTTAATAATGTCCTTGTCTATGACAGCGCTGCCCTTTTCAAGGAAAAGAAGCACTGTGGAGCCGCCAAATTTGAAGTATCCCTTTTCATCTCCCCTGACCACTTTCTTTCCAGGGGTATAGGTCTGGACTATGGATCCCACCGAAGTGGCTCCAACTTCAATATATAGAATTTTCCCGAAATTCTCCGAGTGCAGGATGCTATACTCCCGCTTATTCCTGCAGAACACAGAAACCACCTTTTCCAGCGCAATTGGGTTTACCGAGTAATAAGATCCGTTAATTTGACGGCTTTCCCCGCAAACGCCTCCATCAATAAAGTGAAATCTGTGGTAGTCCACCGGGGCCAGTCTGAGCAAGAGACAAATGCCTCCCTTGTATGCGGATGTCAGTTCTTCATCCCCAATGAGCTCTTTTAGGGAATATGAAGAACCTTTCACTTGCACAAGCCGATCCACATCTATATCCATCCAGGCCTTAAGCCTTCCGTCTCCGGGGCAGAGCAGCAGCTCCGGATTCTCTGCAAAAACCCTTGCCTCCGGCTTTAATTTCCTGATAAAAAAATCGTTGAAGCTTTTAAATTCTTCTGCCTTTTTTTCGCACAAGGACATATCTATTCCAAAAGAAGTAATGAAACCGGGAATCTGTCTCGTGCTTAAACGAGAATTACAAAAAACACCGGATATACTGGTATAAAGCTTCCTTTTGATCAGCAATTCCAGCCCGGCCCTACCTGGCCCCGTTCCATAGAGATATTTTAATACTCCCGCTCCGGCAACCTTCTCAATTTCATATTCACCTGTTCGTCTGTTATATAATTTGATCAATTTCATTATTCCTCTTTAAACTGATTTTAGATTGTTTTGGTACTATATTTTATCCAATATATGACTTAAAAGCAATCCCCAGGGATCAACCGGCGCAAGTTTTCCTTGTGCCAAGGCCATTGACTGGCTTATTAATTATGTGTATAATGCAGCTGGTAAGTAAAAACTCTATAATTAAAAGTTTTCTAGGGTTCCGCAGTATCACTGGTCTGTGACCAAGAGAAAACTCGCAGCTCTGCAGCTGTGTCACGGAAGGATAAAAGCCTGGGAGATATTATGACAATATCTCCAGGCTTTATTTATTTTATACTATGGAGGTGAGATTATGGCTTGGGTCTATCTGATTATCGCAGGAATCTTCGAAGTGGTTTGGGCCATAGGACTTAAATACTCGCATGGCTTTACGAAACTTTACCCATCTTTGATTACATTGGGAGGTATGGTCATCAGCTTTTATTTATTATCCCTTGCTTCCAAAACCCTCCCCATTGGCACTGCCTATGCGATTTGGACAGGAATTGGTGCTTTTGGCGCAGTATTACTGGGTATTTTCCTCTTTAATGAACCAGTGAATATCTTACGGATTGCATTTCTATGCTTAATACTGATTGGTATCTTAGGACTAAAAATTACTTCTGCCTAATCATGAAAATCATATCACAAAACCCTAAATTGTGGATTTTGTCTCTGCATCAGCCACCGCTTTAGTTTCCTTTTGAAAGACGCGTATGGTATTGCGCGCTTCCTTCGCTTCATACAAAGCATAGTCAGAATGCATAAAGAGCCTGACCCCATCCACCTGATCTGAATACTCTGCAAGACCGAAGCTTGCCGTCAGTTTTACTCTTGGCTGATCCTTAAAATGCAGGTTATTCAGTTTCGACTTAATCTGCTCACAGGTAAATACCGCTGCGGCCATGTCGACATTACGGAACAACAAGCAGAACTCGTCGCCGCCGTAGCGGAAAGGAATGGAGCTTCCACAGTTATCTCTTAAGATTTTGGCAAATTCTATTAGACAACGGTCGCCAAGATAATGCCCCCAACGATCGTTTATCCCTTTAAAATTATCGATATCCGTTATCGCAAGGATATAGTGAGCGTCCATTCCCTCGTCTTCCATATCTTTCAGTGCGCTATGCAGCGCTTTTCGATTAAATATGCCGGTCATCTCATCCACATGAAGGCTTTGCTGCAGCTGCTGCCTCTCTATTTCCATTTGGATGCTCGCTTCATTCTTTTTCTGCTCAAATCGGATGACAACCATACTGGCTATGGAAAAGGCGATCACTATAAAAAGTGAAATAAGAAAATTGCTCATCCAAAGCGTGCTTTCAAAAATACTGATCTTATCTACATCCCATACAATGAACAGTTCCGAGATCACAATAGCAGCAATACTGGCCATAGCGGTAATACTCGTCAGTCGGTAACTCGCATAAATCGTTGTCATCATGATCGCTACGGCAAAAATATAATAAGTGGCTATAAAGACATTATGTGCCGTAAAGAGAATAAAGCAAATGCCCACAAAGACAAGGGAGACTGTATAGATTTTCTGATTCTGTGAAAAATGCTTTGATTTCATCACCACTGTATCTACCGCAAGGCAGAGAAAATTGATGCCACTGGGAAAAACGATAAATTTCCATACAAATCTGGGGACTGTCGTCGTTAGCATATCGGAGTTAATTATAATTACCCCCATGACACATTCAACCATGCAAGCAAATATAACCAACCCGATCGATGTCTTATAATGCAGTTGAAGCCAATCGTTGTCGATTCGCCTGTATTCTTTCTGTATCTCATCGATATGTATGTCGTTAAAATTTTCTCTATCTGTGTTTATCCCAGAACCTGCAATCCCCACATTTCTCCCTCCAGGTATCATCTTCAAAAGTAGCTTAAAGAAATAAGTAAAAAATATTATCAACAATTTTACAACTTGAGTAAAATTGTAAGCAATATAATCTTTAAAAGCAAGCACATATGATCCCCGTAATTATTCCAATTAATGCAGTGATTCATCACTGCGATGCAAAATAAGAAGCAACCACACAGTTGCTCCTTATTTTGAACACAGGGTAAAATTTGCCCGGTATTATATGTTCGCAAATGGGCATACCTTTCTTTCAGAACACAAGCTGAACCAGGAACATATAGATTATCGTTCCACCTGCAATAGAAACCAGCATCTGCCTTTTCCATAGATGGAGGGCTATTATTGCTGCAATGGAAATCAACTCGGGTATACCATGTGTTCCGTTAAGTAAGCTTGTTGTCAGCAGTTTGAGACGGCAACGCCGAGAGTTAAGATTTATTTTAGGTTAGCCATTAAGACTTGTATTTATATAGAAGTTCTCATCAATCTCTGATACTAAACCAGACATTTTATCAAAGTAATACAAATAAAGCTCATGCAAAGCTCTTGTACACACTGTATATAGTAGCTTTCTGTCTCCTGCATCAGGGTAGTCCCTCTCCTCTATGGAATTGACCAAAACAGCGTCAAATTCCAGACCTTTAGCAAGGTAGGAAGGGATGACCATTACTTCACCCTCATATACCTCATTTTGATTTGAGATGAGGCCAACCTCCACGAATGGACGAATTGATTTGTAGACAGCCTCACATTGGCCGGCCGTTTTGCAGATAATTGCAATCAGCTTATAATTCTTCTTTTTCAGTTCCATGATATCTTCGGTAATTCTTTTGTATAAGCTGCTTTCATCAATTTTAATAACCTTAGGCTTACTGCCATGCCGGTTTAACTGCTCCGAGTGCCCCGGTGACGTAAGGAGCTCCTTGCAGAAGTCAGCTATCTCTGTACTGGAGCGGTAGCTTTTGGTTAAAGAGATGCTTTTGGCACTTTTCCCACTGAAAATCCCGTTAATGATTTCAAAACTTCCAACATTCATATATCCGTTGACAGACTGATTCATGTCTCCAAGAATCGTCATGTTACAGTGATCAAAAACTTTTTTGAAGATTTCATATTGCACTGCCGTATAATCCTGGGCTTCATCAATGATGACATGCTGGATAGATTTCGTATCACCCACTGTATCCAGTGCAGCTTTCAGGAATACCATCGGAGCTACATCCTCGTAATTTACAACTTCCAATTCCAATTGACGGATTGTATAAGCAGCAAAACTGCGGAGGTCTTCTAATTCTTGCTGATCAACCCCTTGGCCAAGTAATTCGATATGACTGAATAAATTTTTGTATAGCGAATAAATATCGAAAGCTGTCATGTCTAAAATATTACTTTTAAGCATGTCATACTCTGCTTCAGCTCTCTGATCAGCTATCAATCTTTCTTTCTTAGTCAATGTGTCATTTTCCGCTAATGCTCCGACTCGTCTCTCCTCCCATTGTTCTAAAAGATAAAAGATTCTTTGCCGCAGTTTTTCCAAGCGCTTAGCATAGGGTAAGCTGCTATAGTCAACTTTAAAAAGCCGGTACATATCATCAGCGGAAATAATAAGCTCATCGTGGCAAATTATATCTTTAAATTCCTTACCCATCCCATCTTCAAGATGCTGTACGTATTTTTGCAAGATGGCCAGAAACTGGAGTGAAGCTTTGAAGCGGATGCAAGCCAGCCTTGTTTTATCGGGACAGGCTGATAAAATATATTCCATTTGTTGATTCATCGTTTCAATTTGATATTCTGAATTCAGCATATTGCCAAAAAAAGCAGTAAATGTACTTCTTTGAATATTTTCTTCCCCTAATTCGGGCAGTACTCTGGAAATGTAATCTTCAAATACATGATTGGGAGAGAATACGAGTATATTGTCAGATTTAATGCTCTCCCGGTATTTATATAAAAGGTATGCTGCTCTGTGCAGGGCAATAGAGGTCTTTCCACTGCCGGCTGGCCCTTCTACAATGAGTATCCGGTCCTGGCTGTTCCTGATAACGGTATTTTGTTCTCGCTGAATACTGGTAACCATAGTTTTCATTCGATGATTTGTGCTTTTCCCCAAAATTTCCCGGAGTATTTCATCATTGATGCTTAAACTGCTGTCAAACATGTATTCTATCTTGGAATCTTTGATTTTATATTGTCTTTTAAGCTGCATATTGCCATGGATCTCACCTGCCGGGCAGTCATAGCTGCACGGACCGATTTCAAAATCATAAAACATGCCCGATATCGGCGCCCGCCAGTCATAAACAAGCACCTCCATAGTATCGGTTGTATTTAAGCTGTAAATGCCAATGTAGATCTGTTCCGCATTTTTTTCTCCATCTTCAAGGAAATCTATTCTTCCAAAGTAGGGACTGGGGTACATCCTCTCCAGCCGGCTAACCTTTTCATAGGAGAATTTATATTTTCTGGCTTGGTTGGATATGCCCGTCTGGTATTGCCATATCTGAGTGGCATCCTCGAGGTCAAATAAGCTGGTAGGAGCGCACCGGACATCTTCCCACATTTCCTTTTGCAGCTTGATGGCTTCTTTTTTGTAATCAGTCACGGCATTCATACCCATCTCAAGCTGCATTTTAATCTCATTCCCGACTCTATTCAAGTAAGCTTTTTCAGTATTCCATGTCTTGCTGTCTGTAATCATTTCATCCTCCTTTTTTATAATCGACCAGAGGTATGCCCGGTGAAGGCACGAATGAAGCGATTTCTATACGTCATATCTTCTCGTATCATACACACAACAAATACCAAATATAAGACTATTTTTTAAAAATTTCAAATGATATAATTAAAGTAGGAAGTGATCATCTTAAAAAGCTATGAAAAAATGTAAGTCAAAAAGCCCTCAAATGTAAAATTTGTAGACTTTATGACTTACATTTTTTTATTCTATCTGTACAAAACAATCAATAATCCAGCCATCTAATGGTCTAATAAGGGATATTATACTCCTTAAGTTTCCGATAAATTGTCGACTTACTTATTCCCAGTAAGCAAGCCGCCAAAATCACATTACCATTAGTTTTGGCCAAGGCTTTAGTGATGGCATTTTTCTCAATTTGTGTCAACGATTGAATCATATTCGATTTTTCCAACGCTTCATCCAAAGATTTATCAGCACTCTTTTTTAATACCGCCTCAGATGTGTCCTTCAAAATACCCATTGATACAAAATTATCCGGCAAGTCCTGAATCTTTATAATTTCCTCAGAATTAATTGCCGCATGAATAATGGCATTTTCCAATTCCCTTACATTTCCAGGCCAATGGTAGCCATTGATAATATCCAAAACCTCACGGCTTATTTCAGGCATTTTTCTGCCCATCTTCTTTGAACACTTTTTTAAGAAATAGTTGGCTAATAATTCGCCATCTCTATTTCTATTGCGTAAAGGGGGAATAGTAATTGTTAAAACCGACAAACGATAATACAAATCTTCGCGGAAACGTTTTCCCTTAATCAAAGCAATTAAATTCTGGTTAGTGGCAGCAATCACTTTAAAATCTACTTTTTTAGAGCGACGGGCACCAATGCGCATGACTTGCCTGTCTTCCAAAACTCTGAGCAATACGGCTTGAAGTTCAAAGGGCATATCCCCAATTTCATCCAGAAACAGGGTCCCGCCTTCTGCCAGTTCAATTTTTCCCGGCCTGCCGCTGCGATCTGCACCCGTAAAACTTCCGCCCTCATAACCGAACAACTCACTTTCGATTAGCTCTCTGGGTAAAGCTGCGCAATTAACCGCAATAAAAGGTCCAGCAGGACAATATCGATTGTGAATCGCCTGAGCAAAAAGTTCTTTGCCAGTACCGCTCTCTCCAATTAAAAGAACATTTTCCGCGGCTCGTGCATAATATTGGCCTTTGGAGATTGCTTTTTTTATGCTATCACTCTCGCCAATAATATCCTCAAACGTAAACCGGGCCACTGCACCTGCACGGCTGGCCGTCATGGCATTGATCTTCCCTACCGTATTGATTCTGAGCAGTGATGCATTGAATTCCTGAGTATTATCGGCGCAGATGGGCTGAATATTCACAATATAGTTCTCGTCTTTTTGATCCAGGTGGATGGTTTCTTCAAGATTACCAGCCTCGCCTCTCTCCACCATAGCCATCAACATTGAATCTTTGCCTAAGAAGCTGCGGATATTTTTATGTCCAACCTCATGCTCAGACAACCTGAATATCCTTCGACCGGCCTCATTACCGTAAATTATCGTGCCAAACTGATTGATGGTAACAATGCCCTCATCAATCAAAGCCAACGTTGCCTCCAATATTTCATTCGTCATTCTCAGGCCTTTAACACTTTTATGCAATCTGAGCTGTGACTCAACCGCCGTACTGATTGACGTAATTAAGCCAAGGGTATTCGCACAATATCTCTGAAAGCTATCCTTCCATGGTTCATCCGTCATAACCTGAGCCAAAACAATGGTGGCGACGATTTTCCCATTTTCGTCTTTAATGCAAGCCGCAGAGGCTACAATGTCCTCCAATCCTAAACAATAATTTTCTACACCCATTAAATTGAATGGCCGTTCGTGACGCAGACACATTGAATGCGCTGTGGTTCCCACACATGACTCATCCCAAAGCATGCCAATCAATGAATCATCAATCGGAAGAGAAAGCCTTTCACCTGCGTGCAATAAGAATACCCCTTTATTGTCTGTTATATATATCCCATAGGAGCTGGAAATCGCCAAATTTTTGAAGGTATCAAGTAAAGGGGCAGTAATTTTAATCAAGGTTTGGTTTTTTTCCTGTACTCCTGAAAATTCTTCTTTCTTCAAATGACGCCCTAGCAGGGGTTGATAAGGATCAACCCCCATTTTTCGACATCGTATCCACGAATTAGCAATTCCAGGATCCATGTAGGGACATCGACGGGGATCGTAACTTGCATCAGCAAAGAACTTTCTTTTACACTCTTTAAGCCCTTCCCATCGTTCCTTGTTTATTATGTGATAGCTATCACTAAGAATCAGGCTGCTCATTTGATCTCTGCCATTTGGATCCTCAATCAAAATACTCACAAGAATCCTCCTTAATCACGCGCATAGATTACAAAAATTGCCTGCCACTGCCCTTAATCTCATAAATGTACAAATTTTCCACTTTGATTATACCTCAATTTGGGCCCAAAATGCCAACTCGGCGAGCACTCTTAATGGCCTCGCGTAAAGTATGCACAGCTAAAGGATATTCATGACGCACGAAGATATATGCTTGTGAAGCACCTACAGCATAAGCAGCAATGATCAGCCCCTCCAGTACACTATGGGGATCGCTTTCCAGTAAAGCCCGGTCCATATAAGCTCCGGGATCGCCTTCATCGGCATTTGCCACCACAAACCGAATTAAATCCTTAGCAGAAGCGGTAATATCCCACTTTACACCGGTCAGGAAACCAGCACCGCCCCTTCCCCGAAGACCCGAAGCCTTAATCAGTTCAATTATTTTTTCAGGCCTGCATCTGAAAAGCGACCGCTCCAGAGCCTGATAGCCACCGGCAGCCGCATATTCCTTTATATCTTGCGGATTGATCAAGCCACAGCGGCCGCTGATACGCCGCGTCTGAAAATCAAAAAATTCTTTAAAGCCACTATCATAAGCGTTAACGAGTTCCATGTCATGAATGCTGCTCAAAACCCCGTTTTTCCTTTCCTTAGCTACCGCCCAAAGGTGATGTGAAGGAGGTTTTCCCTGGCTTTTACTGATAATACTCCATAAAGAGCGTTGATCCGCCCGCCCGTAAAAGTAATGCCTGCCATCAGGCATTCTGACATCTACCAGCGGTTCTGCATAGCAAGCGCCCAAGCAGCCAACACTGACAACGTTTGCAGCATCAGGCCCATCCTGACGTGCTGATAAACTCTGTTGAATTGCCAAGGCACCTGCCGCACGCCCGCAGGTCGCCATTCCCACAGTAACCCTGGATATTTTAGGGAACAGCAACAACCGTCCTTCTTCAGCCAGACTTTGCAAAGGAATCCTGACGTCAAAATTCCATGGTTTATAAGAGAGATCAGCTTTTACTTCTTGCTTTTTTTTGACTTCTTCCCGAACGGAAGCCCGTACCTGATACTGCCGGCGGGCAGGGGGATGAAATTCACTCATTAGTCTTCCTCAATTCATTCACCAGCAGCGGCACCTGGTAAGATTTCATTCTGCTTTTTATTACTTCATTTTGAATAATGACCGGGGCCAGGCTGCACGCCCCAACGCAAAATACTTGCTCTACGGTGATCAGCCCATCCGGTGAAGTGTCATTGCCATCTAAATTTAGCATTTCCATTAAACGATCATTAATAAGAGAAGCTCCTCTGGCATAGCAGGCAGTTCCATAGCAGATTTGGATTCGGTGTTGACCAACCGGACATAAGCGATAAGAATTAAAAAAGCTCACCATACCATAAATCTGAGATTCCGGCAAACCTGCACGTTCTGCCAGCTCAATCAGGATATCTCTGGGAATAAAGCCCTTTTGGGCCTGTACCTTGTTCAGAATGTTAATAGTTTGTCTTTCGCTTTCAGGCAACCGGTTCCACAACTGTTCTACACTTTCTGACATGGGTGTCCTCCTTATATGACAAAAAGGCTCCAACTTCTTCATGCTGAGACGGCCCCCTCTTATGAGGGGGCTAATACGTTCAATCACTTACCAAAGCCAAGCTCGCCATTTCAAGGGGTAAATAGAACCATCCTTTTGCCGGTCATCTTTTTTGCTAATTCTTCTACCTGACCATACTCAATCACAGATGCTTGACAGTGATGTACGCAAGAAGGCTTTTTACCTTCTGCTACCCTGTCCCCGCACAAATCACAGAGCTGAGTGGGAACAGGAACATAAGTCAGTTCCCATTTATCCTCATTATCCTTAAGTTTAAAAGGACCATTTTTGCTTAATTTAATACCATACTTGCCATTAGGAAGATTTAATTCCTTTTTGCAGGCAACCTCACAACTATGGCAACCTGTGCAATATTCGTAATCGATCAGTAATCCATTGCGTGACATAGTCTACACCTCCATTATTCTGCTTTATAAATCTTACAAATCGTATTCTTCAGCGGAGCACCATATCCGGTTGGGCCAGTTGTACACTGATTTGTAAGCACATTAATGTTTGATTCAAAAACACCGAACAGGGTTGGTTCAGCAGCTTCCCTTTCTGGGAACCACCAACCGTGTTCGCCATGGATTACCCTGGGATCCCACCCCGGATCAAGCACAGCTTGCTGTTTGACTCTCCCGTTTTGATTCTCAATCCACACCCAGTCGCCTTCTTTTATGCCATACTTTGCCGCCGTATCAGGGTGCATGGATACTCTCGGATTAGGATGGAATTCACGAAGGGTCGCACTTTGGCGGTGCTCAGAATGGAAAAATTCCCACGAGCGCGATCCTGCAGTCAGAACCAGCGGATATTCTTTCATTAGCTGTGGGGTAGAAACCGGGCTATAAGGCGGCTCCATATGAGAAGGCAGTGGATCCAGTCCCCAATCAACGAAAATATCCTGATAGAGGTTTACCATACCGGTATCTGTATTGAAACCTGGCTCACCATCTTCACGCAACAGGCCTTTTTCGTATTTCTTGTACTCCACTTTAGGCCATATAACAACTTTCTCTTCCAACTCCCTGAAAGACAGTCCCGCCGGTTTCAACGCCCAATCAATCATTTTCTCAACCGTATCCCACGGAAACTGTTCAGGATTCAGACGTTTACCCAGGTCCAAACAAATTTCCTCATCGGTTTTACACTCTTCAAATTGAGTTACCTTGGAAATGGAGCGGAGTGGTGTCCACCAGTTTCTTAAGCTGTCACGCTCAACGCTCATTGCGGCCGGCAGGTGCAGATCAGCAAAAGCGACTGAACAGGGGGTCAACACCGGATCAACATTGACGATAAAAGGAACTTTCTTTAAAGCAGCGTAGACGCGTTTTGCTTCGGAAGCAGTGTTTACGAAAGTATTAGTTGACTCCATCCAATACATCTGGACAGGATAGGGCCGTCCAGTTTCTATTGCTTCTAAGACTGAATCACCCCGGGAGGTTGCGGCCAAACCATACTTAAACAACGGGTAATCTTCCACCCCTAAACGTTTTGCTCTAATTTCATCAGGTAATTCGGCAAAGCCCCAATCGGAGGCAACGTGAGCAAGACGATCTACGCCAAAGGCTGCACGAATCAAATGTTGGCCGCCGGGAACATCCAAATTCCCTGTGATGGCAATCAGAGCGCAAATCGCGTTAGCAACTGATACTCCTGCCCTCTGTGTATCAATCGCCAGGCCCCACTGGACCGAAGCCGGTTTTGCTTTGGCAAATAAGCGTGCTGCCTTTCTGATTTTTTCGGCCGGAACCCAGCTGATTTCCTCTGCTTTTTCAGGAGGATATTCTTGTACACGTTCTTTGAGCTCATCAAATCCATATGTCCATTTATCCACAAAATCGTGATCATAAAGTCCTTCGTTGATGATTACGTTCAACATTGCTAAGCCCACAGCAGCATCCGTTCCGGGACGTGGCTGCAGCCAGCAGTCCGCTCTGGAGGCAAACCAGGTCAGATAAGGATCTACTACAATAAGTTTGGTGCCCATTTTCATCATATCAACGATCCAGTGTCCCAAAAATCCGTCTCCGTTACTGATAATAGGATTGTTACCCCAGATACATACGACTTCAGGCAGCTTCCATTCAGGATTCTCATAACGACGTTCATCCAATTGAGATGCATCAATGATAAAGAAATCACCGATCATCGTCCCCATTGCTGCCGCACGCGGCAGATAGCAGGAGTCCCCGGCCAGAAATCCCATGGAGAAATTAGGACTTTTAAAGGCCGAATAAGTAAGTTTCGGAACGATCGACCAGGTATTCCGCCCTGTACCGATGGCAGTTACGATAGATTCCGGGCCATAATCTCTCCAAATCTCACGGACTTTTTCTTCGATAATATCATAAGCCTCTCCCCAAGTAATTCGCTGCCATTTATTTTCACCGCGCTCACCAACCCTTTTTAACGGCCACTTCACACGATTCGGGTCATTAACCAGCTCAGGCATACTCAAGCAGCGCATGCATAATCTGCCAAAATTATATTTGCTTTCAGGATCTCCTTCCACTTTTACAAGCTGGTTGCCTTTTGTGTAATACAGGACTGCGCAGCCATCATGACATCCCGGAGCTGTCCAGGCACACGTACGGGTTACGGTCAAATCGCCCTCCTGCCACTGCTCTTTTCTACTAGTACTCATAAGGAACGTACCTCCTTTTATTTTAGGGCTTAAACTAAATTCAACATCCCAAGCTCATTTACATAGGCCTAATATGTGCAGTTTCTTACTTTCAGATCGTATTTTTGCCAAATCACAAACCTAAAGTTAAAGTGTTCCAGAGGATCTCATAAAACTAATTGTTTTTGGGAATAGGTGCCTTACATTTTCGACATTTTTCCATTGTCGACGGATTAAACATCCCACATGCAGGGCACTTTACATTTTTGGTGGCATAGTCACTAAGACTATAGTTAACAAATTTGTTTGTCGTATCTTTATTGATGTTGAACTTTTCATCCTTACCCATAAACCTCTTACCTCCTTTATAACGTTTAATCTTTATGCTTTTAGCAAAAACATGACTCCATAACAAAACATCTGCACCTATCTGGGGACATTTTCCCGCCTTTATAGCTTTAAGGATTGAATCTTGGGAAGCATCCTGGAATCAAGGTTTAATCAAAGAAAAAGTGAGGATTACGGCACTTTTAGCTTATTTGCGTTTTGCCGGATCACCGGAACCCGGCTTTCCATTAAAACCACAGTTTTCACATACTTTACTGCTCTCATGTTGCAAAGCTCCGCACTCTGGACAAGCGATCATTCTTTTAGGCAAATCAGCCTTACATTTTCTGCATTTATCCAACGTGGATGGATTAAACATCCCGCATGCAGGGCATCTAATATTCTTAACTGCACTGGGGGGTCTGAAGCACATAATACTAACCTCCTAATTATTCTAATTTTGCCGTTAACCGATACCTCCTACCTATTAGCTTTTTCTCAGCAGCAACCTAATTCATGCTTCCAAATATTTAATAGTGCAAAATCTATGCCACTTAGGAGTTTGTAAAATAAAAACAGCAAAAGCCCTCTTTGGAAGGCTTCTGCTTATATTGCCAATGGTCATTCAGAATGGTATTGTCAGGCGGGTATCAATATAAAACTTTTTAGGGAAAACGTTAATGGCCGTTCCTAGCCGATTCATTTACGTCTTTGATCAATTCAAAAGCAATCTGGTCCAGGCTTTGCCTTATCAAGGCAATATTAACAGCACCAGCAATCCGAGGTTGGCCATTGAACATCGTAATAGGATAACTATAACCTTTATCAAGGATCTTTTGACAAAATCCATTCTCATCCATACCCTCTGTATTTGTATCGATATACTTTACTTCAATACTACCTCCAAAGGTCTTTCTCATTTCCTGTTTCAAATCCTCAACTTGCTCCTTAACAGTGGAAAAGGCACACTCTTCCGAATTACGGACTGGACAAAACGAAGTGGATAGCTTTATGTTTTCGCCATCATAAATCTCTATGATGATTTTATCAATATTATCCTCCATTGAATCATCCTCCTAAACCTATAAAGATTATTGATTAACCGCCTGACTCTTACTGTGTAATGCAAATTATGTGCCACTCCATTGATGCCGGGTAAAATTTTGTAGCAAGGTCTTCCTCCATCTGAGAACTGACCGGATTAAAAATGGCCCCCGCTGTCTCTTTTTTCAGCGAGGGCTTCTTGCGCCCAAAGTTTATTTTTCGGGAAGGAGATTCAAATTCAAAAGCAGCTTAACCTTCTTCTATCTGCAAAGCTTTCGTAGGACAGTTGGCCACGCAGATAGGCGTCGACACCTGATCCTTGACAGGGAAGCACAAATCGCACTTTTGCATTGTTCGGTCTGAGCCAAACTCGGGAACAGCATAGGGACATGCTTTGAGACATGCCTTACAGCCAATGCATTTTTCCCGTCTTACCAAAATTAAACCCTGTGTTTCCTCTCTCTCAATTGCTCCTGAGGGACAGGCAGCCAAACAGGCAGGTTCGCTGCAATGTCGGCATGCCGATGACAACGCTATATTATCAACCTGGGGATAGCTTCCCTGCCACCGGAACTCAATCCTGCGCCAGTTTACCCCCGGTTCTACATCCCGCCATATTTTGCAGGATGATTCACAGCTATGACACTGAATGCAGTTTTCTGCCACAAAAACAATCCGCCGTACGGACATCCTAAATCCTCTCCCTTCTCCTCATCCAACAGCAATAATAATTGTCTTTAAGCTTTTTGAACCTGCACCAGTGTCTGACTGCTCATCGCTGTCACCATGGGATCAAAAGCTTTTTTGCGGTTAATGCTGTACATGATATTGACATTGGCACCGCCCTGTAAAAGAGGAGTATCCTCCATCCCCAGTTCCTTGCAGCCCTGCCACCAGCCATGGAGCACCATGACCGTATCCGGCCTGATTCCCGGGTAAAGTTCTGCTTTGACTCTTATCCGGCCGTGAGGCGACTTGACAATTACCCAGTCCCCATCCTCAATTCCTCTGGATGCCGCCGCCTCGGGATGAATATGCAGCATGGGGTAAGGCTGCAGTTCTCTGAGAACAGGTACATTGCGCTGCCAGGAGGCTGTATAATTGATGGACGTATGATAATCAGAAAGAACCAAGGGATATTTTTCTGTCAGTCCGGGAGTTCCGCTCAAACTTTCCGGTGGCTCCCGCCATTCAGGCAAGGGATTGAAACCGGCTTTGGCAAAAGATGTATTGAAAATTTCCACCTTGCCGTGGGGCAAAAAGGGAGCTCCGTCCAGTCTGGGACTTTTCCGTTTAAATACCGCCTCATAGTTTTCATAAGCCCGGACAGCCGGCTTTCTATAATGGATACCGGTTGGATGCTGTCTGAGCTCATCATAGGTAATGCCGTAAGGAGCAAGCTGATCGTCCATCGACCGGTTAATATCGCCATCCCAAAAATCGGCCCCGTAGCCCATCTTTACCCCTAATTCGAGGAAAAACTCATAAATTGAACGGTATTCTCCTAAAGGTTCAATCACTTTATTTCGGGCCATCACAAAATTCCCCACTGCCTCAAAAGGATAATCGGATTCATACGGGCTGGCCATCGGCAGCACAATATCCGCATAGTCCATATCTGCAGTGCGGGTAACATCCAACACGACATAGAAATCCAATTTCTGCAAAGCTTTAACTACCCTTTGTGGGCCGCGGTTGCTGACTGTCGGCTGGGTTCCCGGCGCAATCACCGTTCTGATCGGATAGGGTTTTTCCGATAAAATGCTGTCCAGTACAGGGTAATAGGCTGACGTAAACCCTTCAATAAAGGGCTGAAAGGCTTTAGGAAATTCCGGAGCGACTAACTTCTCTCCCAGCTCTTTCGTATAACGCTCCTTCAGCGTTATGTCTTTTGGCGCAGGCACACCGGGAGCAGGTAATTTGAAAAGATTGCCGCCCTCCCGATCCAGATGGCCGGTAATAGCAATCAGGATCGCAACAGCCCTGATAGAATCATTGGAAGAAGGAGCATGCTCCACACCATTGCCGATATCGATGGAAGCCCGTTTTGTCGTGGCATAAAGCCTGGCTACCTCGGCAATCTGCTCGGCCGGTACGCCAGTAATCCCTTCGGCCCATTCAGGCGGATACTTTTTCACGTGCTCTCTCAGCTCTTCATAGCCGTTGCACCATTGCTCCACAAATTGGTGATCAATCAAATCTTCTTCCACCACCACATGCAGCATAGCCAAAGCCAGAGCCGCATCGGTTCCCGGCCTGATCGGAACCCAAATATCTCCCTTTTTCACATCCGGTTCCACCGAGGGTTTCACCGATATGATCGTTGCCCCCCTTTTCCGCGCATTAACCAAGCTGCGGGGACCGCTCATCGACGGACCAGAGAAAATTGGCTGTCTCGCCCAATAAATGATTAAATCGCTGTGATCCAGATCAGGAACCGTCCGGTCTGCCACAGTATACATAAATGCAAAAGCCCTCTGCAAAGCACAGATCCCGCTATGCCCGTAATTCGGACTGCCGTGCGCCGTAAGAAAGCGCTTCAGGTAGGCATTATAAGTCCGAAAGCCAGGGGCGAGAATAGCCAGCGACTCGGGTCCATATTTTTCTTTCTGTTGCTTCAGTTTATCGGCGATGATTTGGATCGCTTCATCCCACGTAATCCTCTCAAACTTGCCCTCTCCCTTTTTCCCTACCCTGCGCAACGGATATTTCAGGCGGTCCGGAGAATGAACCCATTGAGGAGATGCCTGTCCTTTTGGACATAGAACACCCTGATTAGTGGGGAATTCTTTCATTCCTGCCGCTCTGACAAAACGGCCATCCTTGGAAAAGGCATACATGCCGCAGCAATTTGGGGTTGGCCCGCACATGGCGCAAAATGTGGGAACCACTTGCTCTCCGTTTTTATGAGCAAGAGCTGAAGCCTCCTCCCATGTCAACCCTCTCTTTTCTTCTTGAGCCTGGACCTTCTCTTCTGCCATTTTCACTCCCCCTATCATTAACTATTTAATATAAGTATGCTTATCAATTTTATAAGTATTATAGGATATGTTTTTTGTGTTGCCATTGCTTTAGGCAAGAGTCTTAAAATTATATATAAGAAAATGTCCTCCGTGTGCCCTAAGCATAAACGGAGGACATCATCCTAGCGCAGTTTTCTATAATTTCAGCAAATCCGGATTATTGAGATATTTTTGCTTTACTTCAAGGACCTTCCCGCCATTTTGAGGCAGAAACTCCTTCAACTTGGCCTGAATGATCTCCTCTGTAAGCATCGCTGTATCTAAAACATATTCTTCACATTTTATTTTGTGTTCCGCTGAGTTCCATTCAAAGGCCCGGGTCAGCACGCGGCAGCAGATCGCCTTATGCTTTTTCCGGAAGCGGTCATGAAGTTCATTTACGGCTGTAAAGGCAATCCGCTCCGACTCATAGTTCCGGTTGCGGCCGGCCACCAGGCTGAGTACCATGACACCGCTTGTCACTGCCCCACAGCTGCAGCCCGATTCACCCAGTCCGGACCCAAAGCCTGTGGCAATTTTATAGCAATTAGGAGGAAGGCCCAAATCATAAACCTCATTAAAAGCGCGTAAAATCGCCTCACTGCAATACAGTCCATTGCGGAAATATCTCAAGGACAGAGCGACTGCCGGAGGAACCTCTGCACTCAGACTTTCTTCAATTTCCTGATCAAGTTTTGCAATATCCTTTTGCTCATTGACAGCAAAATCTTCGAAAAGCCAGGTGCTTAAATAACGCTCGCCCGAATCGGGCAGCACCGTAACAATTCTCTTCCCCTTATTTTCCGGACGCTTAGCCAGCTGAAGGGCAGCCCAGACATTTCCCGCTCCTGAAATTCCCGCTAAAACACCTTCATTTTTTGCCAGCTCATGGGCTATCTCGCTGGCATCTTCGTCCTTAATGGTAATAATCTCATCAACCACCGTCTGATCCAGCACCTCCGGGATAAACCCGGCTCCAATGCCCTGAATTCGATGGGGAGCAGCTATGCCGCCGGAGAGCACTGCCGATTTGAAGGGTTCGACAGCCACCACCTTTGCTTCCGGATTGCGCTCCTTCAGCACCTTCCCCACCCCGGTCAATGTTCCGCCGGTTCCTACACCGGCCACAAAAATATCAACCTTCCCATCGGTTGTGCTCCAGATCTCTTCCGCAGTGGTAGCCTGATGAATGGCCGGATTGCTGGGATTGGAAAACTGCTGCGGTATAAAGGCATTGGGAAGGGAGGCCTTAAGCTCTTCCGCTTTTTTGACCGATCCTTCCATCCCTTCATAGGCTTCCGTCAAAACAATTTCCGCTCCTAAAGCGCGCAAAATCTTCCTCCGCTCAATGCTCATGGTTTCAGGCATGGTCAGGATCAAACGATAACCCTTAATGGCACATACAAAGGCCAGCCCAATGCCTGTGTTCCCGCTGGTCGGCTCGATCAGTGTGTCTCCCGGCTTAATCAGCCCCGCCTTTTCAGCGCTGTCGACCATCGCAAAGGCAACCCGGTCTTTCACTGAGCTGAGGGGATTAAAGAACTCCAGCTTCAAATCCACCTCTGCCTCATAAGGATTGGTCTTCGGACTAAGGCGCACAATCGGTGTATTTCCAATAAGGTCCAATAAATTATTAACTATTCCCATTTCACACCACTTATCCCTATCATCCTTTTACTTTTATACCCTGCCTAAAAGAGTGTACATCTTAAAGAATTTCGTCGAGAACTTTGCAGGCTGTTACAGCAAAGGCAGGGCAATTTTTGTACAGACTCAGAGGATCTGCATCAGCACCCTCCGACCGGGCTTTGTCCAGCAAATCCTTACAGACGATGCTGTCATGTTCTTGGGTAAACTTCTGAAAGAACTCTTCAGTTTTGGCAGCAATCTGCTTTCTTTCCTCTTCATTGTCCGAGTGATCATTGCCATACTTCAGACCAAGCGCCATAAGGGCTCCAGTGACACAGCCGCAGACATTTTCCTTATACATGCCTCCCCCGAAAGCAGAAGCAATTCTTAAGGCCGCTGCCCTGTCCAGGCCCACCTCTTCTGCAGCATGAGTCAAAACCAACTGTGAACAGTTAAACTTATCTTCCCAAAAAAATCTGTTTACTTTCTCTAAAGTCATTTGTTCTTTCATTCTCTTTTCCTCCGTTCAATATTAAAAGCATACTTTTTCTTACTTTTTCTATCTATTTAGTCTGATAATAGTCTCATTATAATACTATGTCAATAGAAATTATAGGATTAAATCGCATCCAGATAATGACAAAAACAGAAAAGACGTGCCCCCTTACGTCTTAAAGTAAACGTAAGACAGCACGCCCTTTTTCGCCAAAAGCAGTGAAATCACAGCGATTGCTTTGGATTTATAGTGGAGTATGTTGATGGGTTTTGGCATCGGTCTTGGGATTTAAGAATTTTCCTTTGCAGATGCGACTTCACTCGTCTCATCCTTTTTCTCCACATTGGTTCTGAACTCTTTGATCCCCGTTCCCAACGCCTTGCCCAAATCGGGCAATTTACCCGGGCCGAAGATAATCAAAGCAAGAATAACCAGGACAACACCTATGACGGGAGTGATGACACCAAATGTTGCAAGCATAGTGCCCTTCTGACCTCCTTTCTCAAACTGAATCAGATTGAATGTATAATAAACGATTAAACGTTTATTAATGAAGAAAAAATTTTTTAGACTGTTATGCCATCCCAGATGATAGCTACAACATTATTGATCTGCTGCTGATCAAAATTAAACTCTCCGCTATAGTGCTTCTTAATCAATTGAATCATCGGAGCATAGGAGAATTCGATCAGCAATTCTGTACTGACCGGCTTAAAGATACCTTGAGCCTTCCCTCTTTCAAAAAGCTCCCAAACAGGTTGGAATAAATTCTTTTGATCCTGATCTTTCAAATGCTTAATCATCGGTGCATTGACAAACTGTTCGCTGAACAGGAAATAATTCTCGTGATTCAAAATAAAATTGACAAAATTGCCTAAAGCCAATTCAAAACCGGCCTTGATGGAAGGAACCCCCTCTACCCCTTTAAAAATCTCTTCGATCATTTTTTGTTTGATCGTCAGATACAGCTTGTTGATCATATCTTCCTTATTTTCAAAATAGATATAGATCGTAGAGGCAGACACTCCGGCCTTTTTGGCAATTTTGGACATGGATATCTCCGAAAAGCCGATCTCATTAATCAGATCAATGGTAGCATGAAAAATATTCTCTTTTTTATTATCATCTTTATATCTCATGTTTCAATAATAAACGCTCGTTCGTTTATAGTCAATGTTAATCCTGCCCAATACGAAAATATACTTAAAGGATGAGAATCTTTTTAATAAAATCAGGCTCAAGATAATCATTGATTTTTTTAAAGGTATCCTGGTTATATAGCGGGCGGTCCGGGCTGACATACTCTGTCCAGGCCATGGCACACCACGACAGGGCACGCAGGAGATTAAAGAATTTGAACATCTCCATCCTTTCCTGCAGACTTCCTGCATGAGAACGAGGAGACAACTCCTTTAAATAAGCACCGATGAACATCTCCTCTTCTTCATGGCTCAAAGCGTAATCTCGTTTCCACAAGGTGGTGGTAGGAATGAGGAAATGGGCAAGATCCTGGGCAGGCTCACCCCATAAGGGCTTTTCCCAATCGATCAGGCAGCAAGCGCCTGTCCCATGATCGACAATGAAGTTATGGGAATTGACCTCCGTATTGATCACCCGGGACCAAGGATCAGCCATAAGGATTTTTTCCTCATCTTTTCGTTTCTCCGCCTCAACGACCATCTTTTCCAACAATCGCCTGGTTTGAGTATTGGCCTTCGGGCAGGAAAAATATTTCTCCAAGAGCTGGGTGGCCTCCTGCCAGATCGCACTGAAAGGCTCCGGTACTTTTACCAGGAACTGTGTTTCTGACGGGGCAAATTCCAGACTATGGACTCCAGCCAGTGTTCTGGCAGCCTTAACTAAGTCATGGCGGTAATCCAGAGGTTCCCCCGAAATATATTCCATCACCAGCACCCCATAAGGGAGCAGTTGTTTGCTCTCGTCCACATAATATACTTTCGGAGTTACTCCCGACTTTTCCAGTAATTTCAGAGTCCGGTATTCATAGCTGATTTGATTTTCCAACTGCATTTGGCTGCCCGTATTTATTCTCAGCACATACCATCTTTTTTCACAGCGCAGCAGGTAATTCAAATTGTATTCACCCTGAGCCAAAAAGCTCACGGTCAACCTTGTGTTCTCTCCTAAAACGGTAGTCAGGTTTCTTTGCTCTACATAGGTCCGCACTTGATCCAACAGTTCTTCCGCCAGCATTCTCATCACCCTGCTTTAAATTTCCACATTCAGCCAGGACTTATAAACCTCATCGGTAAATAAGGGCAAATCATCAATTTCCGGCAAGTTAATTACAGCATCACCATGCTCCTTCCCGGTTAAATCCAACAGCCCCTTTTGCAATTTGGACAGATCGGATCTGATAAACTGCCGGTTATCCTTAAACAGGCCCGGTTCGGCCAGATAAGCCGCCGCTACAACATCCCAGTTATGGAAGCCGTCAATTTCAAACCTGCGCATCATATTTTCAAACCAGTAAAAACATCGCTTAAAAATATATTGGGCAATCGGCTTGTGGTTGGTCTTCAATCTTTGGCAGAATTCCTGTTCGGTAAAATAAGCTTTAAGGCAATTGTTGCCCGTGATCGTTGAAACCTTTTTGCCCTTTTTCAGGACACAGTCTGCGGCACGAGGATCGGAGAAAAAATTCAGCTCATCGAGAATCCGGCCGTTAATATTTAATTCCTGGGTAATCCCGCCCATCAGAACAATCTCATCTATATAGTCGAAAAAATTCCGATCCAGTTGATAGGCCGAATACAAATTGGTCAAAGAACCGGTAGCCAGAATAGAGATATGGCCCTGATTGGCTTGCGCCGTGTGCACCAAAAACTCCGTGGCCTCACTCATCAAATGCTGCTGATCTGGACAGCCCTTGAGCAGAGGAATATGAGTCCTCCCCAGTTCCCCCAGCATTGTTTTGGTATTTTGATAGACGGTATCAATATCACTGTTGCCATAGGTGGTGGTGACTCCACACAACTCTATCTCCTTTTTTCCCAGGAGGTAGATCAGGGCTAAACCGTCGTCCACGTCACAGTCAAAAACGCCCATCGTATTATCACAATCATAGATTACCTTTTTCATAGCTGTCATTCCCTCCCCATTAAGAGTTATTGCCGGTAAAAAACACCTTTGGAACAGTCGAACTCCACTCTGACCGACTCCCCGACTCGCACTCTGTCTTCCCCCTCTGTTGTCAAACACAGCTCCTGCCCGCCGGCCGCAAGACGAACCAGCGATCGGGCTCCCTGATAACCTACCGCAGTAACCTGCCAGGGACCTGCTTCCCTTTTCAACCGAATGTGGTGGGGCTTCAGCATTAACCGATACTTGCCGTCATCCAGCACCACAGGAATTCTGTCGGGAAAATCGGGCAGTGCCCCGGTAAAATAGCCGTTTTGCACAGCACCGGAGATATAATTCATTTCACCGAAATAATCGGCAATCTCCGGGGTAGCCGGATGCTCGTAGAGGTTCTGCGGAGTATCGTATTGCTCAATCCGGCCATTGAACATGACGGCGACCCGGTCAGACATCAGCAAAGCTTCCTCCTGATCATGGGTCACCAGGAGAGTGGTCAGATCCAACTCCTGATGAAGGGCAAGCACCAGTTCCCGCATTTTCTGGCGCAAATGATCGTCCAAACTGGAAAAAGGCTCGTCCAGCAGCAACAATCTAGGCCGACTGGCCAGCGCTCTTGCTAAGGCCACCCTTTGCTGCTGTCCTCCGGAAAGCTCTTGCACCTTGCGTTTTTCATAGCCGGTCAGCCCTACTTTTTCCAGCAGTGCTCTGATCCGGGTGTTGCTCTCCTCTTGCCTGATCCCTTTCATTTTCAGCCCAAAGGCGATATTTTCCCCGACGTCCATGTGGGGAAAAAGGCGCAGATCCTGAAAGACAATCACCGCTCCCCTGTTCTCAGGGGCCACATGATTCATCAGTTTGTCTCCAATCCAGACCTCACCCTGATCCGCTTCAATCAATCCTGCGGTAGTTTTCAGCAAGGTACTCTTGCCGCAGCCGGAAGGGCCGAGCAGGGAAATCATTTCTCCCTTTTTTACCTGAAGGCTGATACCTTTTAATATACTGCTGCCGCCTAAAGCGACATGAACATCACGCAATGTAAAATAATCCATCTTACCCTCTGTCTAAATTAAATTTATTAACTGAAAAAGAACCCGTCATCCATATCATAGTATTTCTTAACCAGCCGCTCAAACAGAATAAAGACCGCCAGCGTGGCCAGAACGAACAAAAGACTGTAAGCCGCGGCAATGGACCGGTTGCCGCTTTGAATATAGGGAAACATAAACATGGCATACGTCGTTACCGTGCCGCCGCCAATCAGCAGCGTAACAAAGTACTGGCTGAAGGAGACGATAAAAGCCATACAGGCGGAAGACACAATGCCCGGCATCGCCAGCGGCAAGGTGATATTAAGAAACGTCTTAAGGGGCGAAGCCCCCAGGACCCTGGCCTGGGCCTCCAACCGGTCTCCCGTCGCCTCTGTCACCTCTACCATAATTCTCACCGTATAAGGGAGGCATAGGATGATGTGCGCAATCATCACACCGAGCACTGTGTCGCTTAATCCAACCCTGATGAAGAGCATGTGCACCCCCATGGCAAAGGCGGTAGCAGGCACAATGACCGGCATCAGCACGACAAACTTCAGAAATTCCCGGCCTTTGAAATCTCTTAAAGCAATGGCTCTGGCCGCAGGCATACTGACGGCAATGGCTCCGAGGGCCACAGATAATGAGAGCAGGATACTGGAGATCAGAACCTGAATCGCTCCCGAATATCCGCCGAACAATTCTCTCAAAGCTCTGGTGGAATAGGTTTCGGGAAAGAGATGGGGCCAGCGCCAGATGCCGGCAATGCTCCAGATCACCAGAATTACTAAAGGAAACAGCACCATAAAACAGCTGAAATATACCACCGTTTTGGAGAGACGTCTTCTCGGGCTCTTGGCCCTTTTCTTTCCTGCTTCATACATAGGATTTATCTCTCCCTCCCCACCCTGACCAGCTTGTTCTGCAGCTTATAATATAAATAAGAGATGAAAACCGTAAAAACGACCATCACACTGTTCAGCACCATCGCATAGGGACGATGGGCCAGGTCAGGATAAGTGTATTCCACATAAGCCTGAACCGGCAGGGCCTTGGGCTCAGTGGCCCCTAACAGGAAAGGAAGTTCGTAGGCCCCGAAGGAATAAGCAAAAATAATGATAAATGAAGTGGTAATGGAAGGAAGACAGAGAGGCAGGGTGATATGCCTGAATACCTTCCATCTGGAGGCTCCCAGATTCAGGGCCGCTTCTCCCAGGGAAGCATTGATGTTAGCCATGATCGTGATCACTACTAAGATTACAAAAGGTATTTCCTTCCACAGATAGGCCAAAATCACCCCAAAGGCATGACTTTCAAACATAATCGGAATAAACCCCTCCTGACCTTGAATCAGTCCCACGTGAAAAGCCAGCCGGGCCAATAAACCGCTTTGGGCAAACAAATTCAACATCAGCAGAGCACAAACCGTATGAGGTACAATCACCGGAATCTTCAACACCTGAAAAAGCCTGCTTCTAACCAGACCGCTCACCGTTGCCGCCATGCTGATCGCCACTCCGATCACCACGGCAATTACAGAGGTGGTCAGGGCGATGTACAGACTGAGCAGCAAGGAAGATGTAAGTTTAGTGTCTTGCAGAACCTCACGGTAATAGGCCAGGGTAAAGCGAGTCAGACCGGCAGGAGGAAACCAGCCCAGACTGACAGCCAGGCCATTCAGCAGGCCGATCAGGAAAACAGCCATAAGAATCACCAAAGGAAGAATCATCAGATAGGTTTTAAATTTTGTATATCTCATATTCTATCCTTTCAGCACAGCACCCTTCTGTGAGTTTTTATTGATTGGGGATTTCAGACTGCCAGATTTCCTCGATCAGCGGCACAACCTCGGCGGGCAATTCAGGCTGCAGCTTGCTCGATAGGGTGGATTGAGGGATGACCCCTTTGCCCAGCGGGATCTTGTCAAACAACTCTTTTTCACTGCTGCTGAGCTTATCATAGTTCAGGACCGGCAGGGCTCCCCAATTTTCCGGGTCATACTTGGAAGCCTGTAATTCGGGAGTCAGGAGCGCGTTGACCACCACCATGGCTCCGTCTTTGTTGGCAGCATTGGTCGGAATAGCAATGAAGCTGGTATTGCCGATCATTCCTTTTTCGAAGATAAAATCTCTGGCTGTATCCTTGACGATCCCTTTGCTGATCATCGAAGCCACCGTATTGGGATCATAGGACATATCTATCACCGCTTCCCCATCGGCAAACATATTGTCCAACTGACCGATCGAAGCGGGATAGGTTTTGCCTTCTTTCCACAGATAAGGCTTCAGCTCTTTCAGATAGTCCATCGCCGGCTGAATAGCCGCTTTAAGCTTTTCTTTGTCCGTTCCGGCCGCCTTCACTTTATCGTAACCGACAATATCGTAAATGATCTGCCGGACAAACACGCTGCCGGTGAAATCTGGGGGAGCAGGATAGGTCACTTTTCCTTTGTATTTCTTGGCAAATTCCAAAAGTTCCTGGGTATTTTTCGGAGTTTCCGGAGTCACGGAGGAATCATTGATCAATACGAACTGTGCTTTGGAATACGGTGCTTCCATCCCGTCCACAGCAACACCGAAATCATAATTGATATCATCCGCACCGGTATCCACATATTTCTGGAAGTTGGGAAGTTGTTCGGTAAAAGGCCCGTAGAGCAGGTTGTTTTTCTTGGCCGTAGAGAAATTTTCTCCATTGACCCAGAGCATATCAATCGATCCCTTTTGCACTCCAGACTGTTTTTCGTCCATCATTTTAGTAATGGCAGTCTGCGTATCGTCAATCGGAATGCGCTTTAAAGTAATTCCGTAATTATCCTTGACATTTTTGGCCAGCACCGTATCGATCCATTGATTAATTTTTTCGTCACCGCCCCAGGAGTAAAAATTCACCGTCGTACCTTTGGCTTTACTGACGATGGTTTCAAAATCACTTGGGTTGGTGTTGTCAGTGCTCTGCGGCTGAGTGCTGTTTTGACCGCATCCTGAGATAAACAGCATAAGACCTAAAGTAAGTATAAGCATCAATGTGATAAATTTTTTCATTCTCAACGACTCCTCTTTGCTGGATTAACGGGGGCTGTCCCAAACTAGTCCTCATTGGAATATGCTAAACAATGAATGGCCTTCCACCCCCTCTGAACGAACGGCTAACGACTGTCTTACCGCTGCAACCTCTGAATTATTAATGTGTTTGCGGGGAAAAGATCTAAATTGTCTTACGGAATATATTCATTGCATTTTTTGTGCCACAGTAACTGTTGCCACACCTTCCCTGAAAATAGGGCCCTCTGTCTTCTGCCTGCTCCTACATATTGACTATTTATTATCAATCTGCGCCCATTTTCTCATTTTGATACTCTGGAATGTGACAACATATTAAACTATATAAGTTTATTAAACCTCTCAATTTAGTATACTTTATATTATTGTCAGTTGGATATAAAAAGTCAACCAGTCATTTAAATAAGGCTTTTACGGTCGTTAAGTCAAGAAAGCTCTGCATACAAATAGAGGAATGAATTAAGCTTCATTCCTCTATTTGCCCTTCCTTCCTGTAAGGTAATATAGATTATAGATAATATCATCCCAGCGGCAACGGATATGGATTTACTCTCAAATTTATTCGAAACGGGCCATTTGTTTAATGGCTTTAATAGCAAAGGTCAGGGTACGGCCGCAGGCAACACCGGGCATCAGGCATGGATAATTATTGGCAAAAAAGCTGCCTGACATATCACCGGTAATATACAAGCCCTTGATCGGATTACGCTCAGCATCCAGTGCCTGGGTCTTTTCATTGATAGCAATCCCCTGCTCGGTGGTAAGCAGAGATGCTCCCAGCCAGGAACCATAGAACGGTGCCTTGCGGATTGCGCTCAAACGGGCCGGCATCTTACCGAAATCTTCATCATTTTGTTTATCATAAAGTTCATTATAACGCTTGACAGTCGCCAGGAAATTCGTCTTAGCCTCTCCGCTGAAGCCCAGCTTGTCTGCCAGTTCTTCGATAGTATCTGCCTTCTGAATCAGCCCCTGCTCAGAATACTGATTCAACAGACTTTCCATCATCCCAGGTGTGTTTCTGGCCTGAGCAGAGCAGCCAATCGTATGGAAGCGCTGGACATCATCCCAATAATTAGAGTCATGCACCTGGCAATAAACATGTCCGGGCTGATTGGCTGCTGCGTAAACGATATCGTTATACGGGCTGGACTCGTTGGCAAAACGCACTCCTTTGCGGTTAACCTTCAGAAATGGCTGCGTACCGGGGTTATACTGTTTGATGAGACCGGGGAAAGCTTTACCTCCAAAAGCAGCTTTATTTTCCACATAGCCGGCGTCCACACCGGGAGCAACCAGACCGCGGTCGAACAGCATAGGGGCGGCTTCCTTATCCAGAACAGCACCGGCCCAAACGGCGGCACGGATCCCCATCCCCTTATCGCTTGGCGAATAGCTGCAGGCCGTGGTAACACTTGTGCCCAGTGGGTCAAGCTGCTGCATCATATAGGGATTGCCGGGATAACCTCCCGCTGCCAAAAGCACACCGCTGGAAGCATTGATGCGTATATAGTGTCCGTCCTCTGTACTCTGAGCGATGATTCCGGTGACGCTGCCTTCACTGCTTTTCTCCAGTTTGATCAGGCTGGTATTGAAATCCACCGAATAGCCCAAACCTTGAATGTATCCCTGAAAGCTAACATTGCGGGGTTTTTCACTCCCCATATAGGTATGTTCGATTTCTGGGAACATGTACTGGGTGGCTTCATCACAATCAGGCCAGCGCGCCTCTTTGCCAGCGGTAAAGGTGCACTTGTAGCCATAGTTGCCTTCCTCAATACTGGCTACAAAATCGTACATCGCTGCCGATTCGTTAATCCAGGTCTTGACCACCTGTTGGTTGCATTTGCCTGAAGCGTAGCGGGAAATTTCACTCAGCAATTTATGCGTATCGACACTGGCACCATTGGCCTTGCCCAGTCTTGAGTTGACGGCACCAAACCAGTGGCGTGTATCCTGAACAACTGCATTCTGCTCAATGACTCTGAATTTCAATCCCCTGCTGGCTGCATAAGCCGCTGCGCACATGCCACCGTTGCCTGCGCCGACGATTAAAATGTCAGTATCCCATTTCTCGGTAATGGAGGCCTCATCAATGTTAGGCTCCTTGCCCAGCCAATCATCTTCACTGCCCGGGTCAACACTGATAATTTCAATCGGCGTTCCTCCCTTGGCCTGTTCAATGCACTTGGTGGCTGCCTTCATGACGGCGCTGGATGTAATGGTTGCCCCCGATACTCCGTCAATCTTGGAATCCTGGGTCAGCATCAGCTGATTCCTCAGTTCCTTTGCTGCCGCCTGGCCAATAGAAGGAGTTTCACCGGAAACATCCAGGATCACATCGGTAATTTTGTTGGTACTAAAAGTCATGGTCACTGTAATCGTACCAATTCCATCGGCTTTTGCGCTGTAAGTGCCTGGAGTATAAAGACCGTCTTCCGCTGAAGCGGTTTTGGTATTAAGGCCTACCATTGTCCCGACAGCGGCAGCTCCCACCAGACCTGTCACATTTTTGAGAAATTTTCTGCGGCTTAATTGTTCGGACATGTTTCTTATCCCTCCAATAATTCTACATTCATGCTAAAAAATTTTTAGGATTACTTCACGTCATTCTTTAAACCTCCTGTATTGTTTGTGCTTTTTTTATCAGTTTACAGTCGGGAGTAACTCACAAGTCAAACAGAACTATTAAAAAGTTAGAAATATGTTAGAATGCAAATGTAGTTGTTAGATCTTTTGAGATTTCATTGGGCCTACATAATATCCAGAAAATTATTAAAAAAACGTGAGAGTACAGAACTGTCCATGGCAAATATGTATCAATTTTTTCGAAGGAGGAGAGCGACTGATATGGCCAGCTATCAAATTGGTGACTTTGCATTGCAATTGGGAGTTACACCCGACTTACTGAAGCATTATGAAAAATATAATATCATCAGCAGCCAAAAACATAATCCAGCTGGATACCGGTTCTATGATTTTACCCAGGCCCCTCTCATTTTAGAGAGCAGAAAATTACAACGTTTTGGATTTACTTTGCGTGAAATTGAACTTTTTTTAAATCATGGCTCCATCAATACGGTCGTTGAGAAACTGGAAAAACGCGCGGAAGAGCTTGTGCTGGAAATCAGCGAAAAACAAATGCTGTTAAACCATCTCCATAATCTGGCTCAGCTTACAGCGTCCATTCAAACGAATAGATTTCATGATCACTGGTCGATTGAAGAATGGCCGGCCTATTATTTTTTCCCTCATTCTAACGGAATGGATTTTTTGAAAACTACTTCAGCTGTTCGTGACTCTCTGGCAGATTGGATGAATGCCATACCAGTGGTAAAGGCAGGTTGTGCTCAAATCTATCAGATAAACGAAAAATACAATAAGCTTGTTTACGGTCTTTACGCCGGTGAGGAAGATGTGAAGGCCCTTGATCTTTATATTGGTGATCCGGTCAAAAAGGCAGCGGCCGGTTGGGGGCTGGTTTATCAGCAGACACATCCTGAAGGTCTATCGACAGAACAGGAGTTTATAAAACATATCCTGCAAAAACCCCTGCTTATTGCAGAACAACATCGGTTTATCCCGGTCGGAAACATATGCGTCCAAGCTATTCTTAAAACCGTCAGCCATGGTACGGGACTCTACCACCGAAAAATCATGATCCCACTGAAATGCGGAGATTAGTTAACCGCCATGCAGGCACACAAAATGCTGCCAGTTAATTTACTGGCAGCAACTTAAAAGGAGAGATGGGTATTTTATTTTTGGTCATGCCGATGGGTTATCACATAACCAAAAAATCTGACTGATTCAATAATCCTTCCAGGAGCGGTACATGACCTGGAGAATTAAATCCACCTTATCGCATGGTTGAGAAAATTTTCCTCGAACACTTATAAACCCTATCTTTGGTTTTGGCGTTTTTTTCTGGAAGCCAGGAGAGCAATCCCTGGAATAAGTAGTAACTGCTGTGTCAACTGTGGTTTTGGTTAGAGTTACCAAATCTTTTATTTTCTGTTGACGATTGATTGACGGAAGTTTAAAAAGAGAACTGACGACTTCCTCTCTCATGGAAGCCGCCAGTTCTCTCTATTCACAGGCTCTGATTTACTGGACAATCTTCAGAATGGCTTTGCCCGGCCTATTCAATTTTCTACATAGGATCAACGAGTGGTGCTACTTATTCTCTACAAACTGAATCTTCATTCCATTGGGGTCCATTACATAAAAAAACTTCGTATGAGGATTAGGCTGGAACGGTCCGCTGTGAATTGGCACCCCTTTATCCTTGACAAATGCCAGGAATTCATCCGCCGACTCCACTTCAAAACCCCAGGAAATGTCCTGGCCAACCACAATCTTAGTATTACCCTCATTACATATTAACTCAATTTTTGTTTCTCCATCTCCCAGAAAGGCAATCTCTGTACCAGGACCAGCCTGAAATCTTTGCTTAACTTTCAACCCCACGATTTCCTGATAGAATCGCAGAGATTCCTCCATGTTCTTAACCTTTAATGTGCTCCAGCAGAATTTCATGATTTGTCATTCCTTTCGATCAAAACTAATGATTAGCCCGAATGATCTCTTGTCGCAACTCATCTTCAATCATAAAGTCAGGAGGATAATTGTCAACCACTAAATCTCGTAAAATAGAAGAGAGGGAGTGTCGCAAAACAAACTCCCTCTTGGCTTTCTTATAAAATTGCGGCACTACCTCTTTTTTATTCTTATCGGCCTGTTTGTGTGCCTTCGAGATGGGCACGGCCAATCACATGGCCGTCCACAAGAGGTAAAATTTCTTCAAAATTTGAATAATCCCTATTGATGGGAATGCCTTGGTCCAGTGCGTACAGATGAAACCAATAACGATGCTTGCCATGCCCCGGCAGGGCTCTTGGCCCATGATAGCCCAGCCGGCCTTTGCGGCCGGGAATTAATTTAACGTCTTTGTTATCCGACCCCAGTGCCCCTTCAGAAAGCTTTCTCCCCTTCGGCTCAAGCAGGGCAATCAGGTGCAGGATCGGTTTAGCCAGCGGCACGTCAATATCTTCCATGACCAGGAGCAGTTGTTTCGTTCCCTCCGGGGGAGCCGTCCATCGCAGTTCGGGAGAAATATTTTCTCCTATCCCTACTCCCGCATGTTTATTGGGGATTTCCCCGCCGTCCGGGAAAGCAGGGCTGGATAATTGAAATAAAGTCGGAGTCGAGAACTGGGAGTAGTATTTATAGGCGCTTTGCTCCCCTGCCCTTTTTCCGCGCAATAACCAGCCCAAAGGTGTAACCAGTGTTTCCAGCATACCCATTTTCTTATCTCTCCCTGTACCTTATCGTTTCTTATCGTTAGAATATCAACTGAATTTTAACCCGGACAAAGTTTTCATGCCATGGATTATCTTAAATCCCATGGACAATTTTGTCGGGAGAAATGTCACTCCTATTCAATACATCCAATCACTCCCCACTTTAGATACCCTGTGGCAATAATTTATCTGAAAAACGTGCAAAATGGAATTACCCCAGGTAGTATTTCTGGGGTAATTTCAGGTTTATATGGCTAGGGCCTTCCCGCGGATAGTATATGACCATGCTTAAATGGCACAGTTCACTGCCTTTGCAAGCGGCATCATGGTCTTTTTGCCTCAGGCAGCATTGACTCATCACCACAGCGAATTATTAAATAAGACATAGTTAGGCCGAATAAAATATTTTCTATTAATACAGACCAATTTGTTTTGAGATCCCAAGGCACGACTTTAGGTGCTCCAAGGGCAAAAAAGAAGCCGTAGATGAAAATAAACATGATCATATTTGATATGATCATCCCCTTTAACCACCAAAAATCTTTCCCCGTCTTTCTAATAAGAAGAACTGTAGCGATACCTAAACCTGCCGCCATGAACTCCCATACCACGCCTCCCAAAACCATCCCCCAAAATGTATAGGTATCAGGTTCATTTATATAGATACTTCCTGATAATTGGAATGAGTAATATTGGGAAAATCCTAGTATCGTTGTAATAAAATTTAATATCAGTGGGGGAATTGTTCCTATTATACCAGTCAGGGTTCCCAAGGCAATCAAATCCTTAATCTTTCTCATATCGTTTCCTCCAGTCAAGGGGTATTTGCTACTATTTATAACCAAAATACAATTTTCTTGCCGACTAAAAAAGGACAGCAAATGCTGTCCTTTTTGGGGCTCATGTCTCATGCCATTTTACGTTTATAAGCCAGCATGGCCAATCCATAGGCCACAACAAGAATGCCCAGGCACCAGGCGAGCGCAGTCCAGATATCATGACCGACCGGCCGGCCGGTGAGCAGGGAGCGCACCGCCTCGACGATAGCGGTAACCGGCTGGTTTTCGGCAAAGGCGCGAACCCCCGACGGCATCGATTCGGTTGGTACAAACGCCGAGCTGATAAACGGCAGAAAGATAATCGGATAAGAAAAGGCGCTCGCACCGTCCACTGATTTAGCGGACAGTCCGGCAATCGCTGCGATCCAGGTTAGGGCCAACGTAAACAGGGCGAGTATACCCACTACGGCAAGCCATTCCAGTACCCCGGCCGACGAGCGAAAGCCCATAATCAGCGCGACGAGAATGATGACGACCACCGAAATGGCATTGGATACCAGCGAGGTCAGCACGTGCCCCCACAGCACGGTGGAACGGGCGATCGGCATGGAGTGAAACCGTTCGAATATACCCCGTTGCATATCCATAAACAGGCGGTAAGCCGTATAAGAAATGCCGCTGGCAATCGCAATCAGCAGAATACCGGGCAGCAGGTAATTCACATAATTATCCGTGCCGGTTTGGATAGCGCCGCCGAATACATAGACGAACAGCAGCATAAACGCAATCGGCATGAGGGTAACCGTAATAATGGTGTCCATGCTGCGGAAAATATGGCGCATGGAACGTCCCATCATCACGCTCATATCGCTGAAAAAATGTTTCCCCACCCCTTCCATTTACTTCTCCTCCTTTTTACCAATGATGGCGAGGAAGATCTCCTCCAATGTCGGTTGTTTTTCCACATATTCCACCTTTGCTGGCGGAAACAGTTTTTTCAGTTCTGCCAGCGTGCCGCCCGCAATTATCCTGCCCTGATGCAGAATGGCAATCTGATCGGCAAGCTGCTCGGCCTCCTCCAAATACTGTGTGGTCAGGAACACCGTCGTGCCGCTGTCGGCAAGCTCCTTGACGATCTTCCAAACCTCAATGCGCCCTTCCGGATCAAGTCCGGTAGTCGGTTCGTCCAGGAAAATAAGCCGCGGTTTTCCCACCAGACTCATGGCGAGGTCGAGCCGGCGGCGCATACCGCCCGAATAAGCAGACGCCCTGCGATCAGCAGCATCAATCAAACCAAAGCGTTTGAGCAAATCGTCCGCCACCTGACGCGGGTGATTAAGGTGGCGCAGCCTGGCGATCATGATCAGGTTTTCCCGCCCGGTCAAAATTTCATCTACAGCGGCAAATTGCCCGGTCAGACTGATCGACTGCCGTACCTGATTGGGCTTAGATGCCACATCGAATCCGTTGACGATGGCAGCTCCCCCGTCTTGCTTCAGTAACGTGGTGAGGATTTTGACAATCGTTGTCTTGCCCGCGCCATTGGAGCCGAGCAGGGCGAAAATACTGCCTCTGTTCACTTGAAAATTTACGTCTGTCAGCACAGGCGTGGTTTTATAGGATTTTTTTAATCCCTGCAGCGAGATGGCGACTTCATTTGGGGCCATATCTATTTCCTCCTCTAGGGTGTTAACAATGTAATACCGGTCAAATCCGCTTTTCCGCTTTTCAAAAAGGCATAGGTTATCCGATCCGCTTTGCAGTCAATAAAACAAATCCGCTTCAAGATTGTATTTTTGAAGAAAGTGTCGGTCAGTGTTGCATTCTGGAATGTCACTCGGGTAAATTCACAGTTTTCAAAAGAACAATCCTGGACTGGGCCTTCGAAAACCAGATCAGCAAACTGTGTGTTATAAAAGAAAGTACGATTCCAGACTGCGTGGGTCATCGTGTTTTTCAGCAAGGCGCAGGACTTAATGACCGCTCCCGTAAAATCACTGCCGGAAAAATCACAGCCTTTGATATGGCTTCCCGAAAACTCAGTTTCTTTTAAAGAACAGTTATGAAATAAATTGTTGATGATATTGGAATTCTGAATCCGGCTATAGCTGAGGTCGGAATCAGAGAAGTCACAGCTGTCGATATTGTTGCCTTTGAGCAGAAGCTCCGACATCTCCGAGCCGATAAAAAGGCAGCGCTGCATGTTGGAAGCGTTGAATTTTTCCTGCAGATTTTTCAATCCGGAAAAGTCCGCGTCCACCCAATTCCCCTTCGACATATCCCAACCCGGCCTTTTCTCCGCCTTTCCTGATAGTTCTGCGGCCGGTTGCTCAGCCCCAGAATCAGCCGGCGCTTTTTCGTCGCTGTCTGATTGAAAACTTTCAGAAAAATAATTAAGATCAACACCCAGAATTTCCGCGAGCCGGTTAAAAGTAATGATGTCCGGCATTGATTCTCCGCGCTCCCACTTTCCGACTGCCTGGGGACTAACGGACAGCTGCTGGGCAAGCCCGGCTTGAGATAAATTCTGCTCTTTGCGAGCTGCTGTAATTTTATTTCCTATCATAATCGCTGTTAACATGGCGGGTACCCTCTCCTTATTTGATTTCGTCGACGTTGTTATCATATCCGCCTTTGCACTGTATTTCAATAAAAATCATGAAACCATCAGTTGTTTTTCCGCTACATTTGGTTGTATTATTACCAACCGATTGTTGTTATATACGCTAACAAGCGATGCTGCATGCTGAAAAGAATAGAGCGCGCGCCTGTGGTGGTTGACACATTTTCTTCTAGGTATTATAGTCATATATAACACTATCATACTGTAATACCATAAATGAAAGGAGGCTGTCATGAAGTCAGCTCTGGACAGTAACCGCCCCATTTACCTGCAAATCAAAGAGGCCATTGAGGAAGATATTCTCAACGGGCGGTTGTTACCTGAAGAACAGATACCTTCAAACAGCCAGCTCGTCAATCATTACAACATAAACCCCGTCACCGTACTAAAAGGGATTAACCTGCTGGTCGATGACGGAACAATTTATAAGAAACGCGGGCTAGGCATGTATGTAAGCCCCGATGCACCGAAAAAACTGAAAGAACGCTTTTTGCAGACTTTTTTCCAGGAACAGATCGAGCCTCTGACGACCTTGGCCAAGCCCCTGGGGCTTACTCTCCCCGAGATTCATGAAATGATCGATAGTGCATGGAAAGGAGAAAGCCATGATTAATTTTGAAAATGTATCCCTTAGATACGGAAATGCCCTTGCACTTAATAATGTAAGTTTAAAACTTCCCGAGCAGGCAATCTGCGGGGTGCTGGGCAGGAACGGAGCAGGAAAAACCTCCCTTCTGTCGTTACTTTGCGCCTACCGCAGACCTACCTCAGGAACAATAACCGTATCCGGGGAAAATCCCTATGAGAACAGCAATATCATGCCACGAATCGCCTTTATCTCCAGCAATCAGAATGACTCTGAAAATGCCTTCCCGATTATTCAGCTGCTTAAAATCACAGCCGCCCTTCGTCCTAACTGGGATGCCGCCTATGCCGAGAAACTAATAAAGCTGTTTGAAATACCGGTAAAGAAAACAATGGATGCCTTAAGTCACGGTATGCGCTCGGCGGTTCATGGGATTATCGGGCTGCAGGTCTTGAATTTTCTCAGCCCTCGTTGCAGGATTTATTCATTTTTATGACTGAAAAAGGGGGAGAAGGGCAATGACGAAAAAAGCCTTGAAGCTTCTGCTGGCAATACAGGCTAAAGCCACATGCTGTTTTATCGCTATCTATGCCCTGATAATTGTTATAGTGCTGATCTTATCTTCTTATGGAAAAATTGCTGATACCTCATGGATACAGGATCTCACCATCTATGCCCCAAATATATATTTGCTGGTGATGGGGATTGTCTATCCTCCGATTGCAATGAAACTATATGTATCACGTGGTTTAACCAGAAAACAGTTCTTTTGGGCCTATACAGGAGCCATCAGCATAATATCACTGTTTCTGCTCATACCAATTTTAGCTTCAACAGTTCACTTTGACAGCGTTTCACTGCCGTCCGCAATCACATATTATCTGGATATGCCCCTGTTTTTTCTCATCGGTTGGACTTCTGTGGTGGGTTTTCAAATGAGGAAGTGGTACAAGGCAATACTTGGGATATTAGGTGCTGTCGCAATGTATTATGCCATGGCTGCTGTCACTGAGATTCTTGCTTTGCCGGATCTGGCCGTATTGGGATCGGTATTATTGCTATTAGCTGCCATGTTAGTAATTCTACCGCGCATCATTTCTGAAATTCCATTAAAAAGCTGAGCGCTGTTAAATTGCTTCTTTTTATTGGCCGGGATTGAAGACCTGGATAAAATCCTTTTCAATATCCCTTATATGGTCATATCTCTCTTCCATGCCAAAAAGTCTTTTCAAAAACAGAATCTGCTCCCTTTTCAAAGGCAGTTCATCATACCAAGGCAATTCTTTCATCCCTGGTTTTCTTTTGGCCATTCCTGTAAATGACGAATAGAGTAAATACAGAAAAAAATCGCTTAAATAGGAAAAATCCAAGGCATACGCCTCAGGCTGGTCTGCCCGCCTGGCCAGCCCGAAATCAATCAGACAGACCCGCCCCTGGTCGATCACCACATTGGGGAGCCGGATATCCCTGTGTACAACGCCATGGGCATGAAGATATTTGATGATATCGATCAACTGCAAGCCGGTCTGATAGAACTCTTCCCGGAAAAAAACATGGTGATGCTTAAACAGCAGCTCCTTGACCGTCTCCCCTTTTTTATACGCCAAAACAAACCCGTAGAACCCGTTTTCGTTGAGAACTCCCAAAAACTCAGGAATCCGCTCATCGTTAAGCCGGGAAAGGATCACTGCTTCATCGATACAGTCAGGGAGGTGATCCTTTCCTGAACTCTGCCGATATTTTTTGATGACGACCTGGCCGCCATTGTCGGACCTGGCCAAAAAGCACAATCCATATCTGCCCTTGCCCAGCAGCCTTTCGATCGTATACCGTCCCACCCGCTTCCCGGCGTATTTCAGGTTCCAATAAGCTTTCATGGAATTACCCGTTCACTTTTGTACCGCATTGGGAGCAGAACCTGGCATCTGGAGGCAGCTTTCCCCCACAGTTTGGACAGAATAAGGCATCCGCTACTTTTTCCCCGCACTGCAGGCAGAACTTTGAACCGGCAGGTATCTTGGCCCGGCATTTGCCGCAAGTAGTGGGATTTCGGTTTTCATTAGCTGCCTGCTGTCCGGGAGCCGGCTGATCGTGGTAATTTCCCTGGCGTTTGCGGCGACTCCATGATCCGCTTCCCGAGCCGATGATGTTCATTAAATTGCCCAGCAGCCCTTTTTTCTGGTAGTAACCGCTCCCATGAGTCCCTTTCCGGTAGCGGCCGTCACTGGATGATCTTGAGTAAGATCCCATACTGTACGCCCCTTTCATCGGGTTTACTTCTTTCAACTATCTTATTAAATGGATAAATACAGAAGACCTTTGGCATGCATTAACACACCAAAGGTCTCGTTACGCTTTATCAGCGAAATAGCACCAGGCCGAGCCGGGTTTGTTGATGCTATTTTTCAAACTACTCCCCTATGATCTCACTTATACCTTAACATATTTCCCCTTCTTATACAACTCTTGCATAGTCAGCGCTTGCTTCCGTATCAGCCGGTAGGAAGACAGTAAATTTGGTGCCTTGGCCCGGCATACTTTCACAGGAAATGCTGCCGGACAGCATTTCTACGATCCGCCTAACAATGGCCAGCCCCAGGCCGCTGCCTTCTTTCTTATGGGATTCATCGCTTTGATAAAAGCGGTCATAAATTCTTTCAAGATTCTCCGGAGCAATCCCTATGCCCTGATCGGTTATTTCCACCACGATATTCCTGCCTTGCCGGTATTCCTTTATGAAAACGGATTTCCCCCGCTCCGAATACTTGGCAGCATTGTCAATCAAATTGATCCATATTTCCTGGAGCAAATCCCGATTGCCGGTCAAAACGTTTTTATCCAGGTCCAGTTCATACTGGATGTTTTTTACCTCCCACCGCTCGGATATAATAATGACACACCTACGGATCAGTTCATCGATTTGCACCCGGTCCTCCAGCTTTACAATTTCCTGATGATCAAGCCTGGCCATGCGCAGCATGCTTTCACAGAGCCGGGAAAGGCGGATGGATTCATCATGCACCAGTTCCAGATATTCCTGCCGTTCTCCCTCTGTCAGTCCGCCGTCCATCAGGATTTCTGCAAAACCTGTGATGGCCGCCACCGGCGTTTTTATTTCATGGGAGACATTGCTCATAAAATCCTTGCGCATATAATCCATGCCGTTGAGTTCTTCGGTCATTTTATTAAAATTGACTGCCAGTTCATCCAGTTCATTGGTATATTCGTAGTCTCCGTCAGGCTTCGTTTTCCGTTTGATCTGTATATCAAAATGTCCGGAAGCCACCTTTTTGACCGCATCATTGAGTTCGTTGATCGGCCTTGTCAGGTGAGCGGCCCCAGTCCAGAGCAGCAGTCCGCCTGTCAGCATGGTCAGCGCGCATATAGCGATCCCCATCATCACTACGGACATCTTTGTCAAGGGAATATGGGCAAAGAGAACGACGCCCACAACGGCCCCGCAACAAACAACACTCGAGATGCAGAGGGTCAAAGTGGAAGCCAGAGCAAAATGCAGACGCAGCGGAGTCCGTATCCGGCGCAAACCATTGCTTTTTTCCTTATACATAATTTATTCCTCCGTCAGCATCTTGCCTTATATCCTAACCCTCTCACAGTCACGAATTCAAAATCATTGTACTGCTCAAATTTGCGGCGCAGTTTGTTGATGTGGGAATCTACCGTCCGTTCATCCGCCTCAGAATCCATCCCCCAGATTTCATCCATTAATTCAAGCCGTGTGAAAATCTTGTTAGGATTGCTCAGCAGTTTAAAGAGAAGCAGGAATTCCTTGGGCGGCAAATCAAAACAATCCTGCCCATTTTGCACGGTCTGTGCTTCATAATCCAGCACCGTATGGCCGACCGTCAGCTTCTTCTCACTGGCTATCTGGGCTCTGCGCAGCAGAGCCTTGACACGGAGCGACATTTCCCTCATATTGATAGGCTTAATCATATAGTCGTCAGCTCCCGCCTGAAAGCCCATCTCCAGGTCATCCATCTGATCCTTTGCGGTAATCATCAAAATCGGGAGCGTATATGCCCCACTCCGCAGTTCCTTGGTCAGGGAATAGCCATCCATTTCCGGCATCATGATATCGCTGATAATCAGATCCACATGCTCTTTGTCCAGAATATCCAGAGCCTTGCTGCCGTTAAAGGCAGAAAGGGCTATGTATCCTTCCTGCTTCAGCTTCGTGCAGACCATCTTATTCAATACTTCATCATCTTCAACCACCAATACACAAAACATGCTTTTCCCTCTTCTGGCTTTCCTTATTCCATTATAATTTATACTTATTCCCCATTTTGCGCAAGCAGCCGGACTTTTTCCCTCTGCTCAAAAAGAACACATCCGCCCCCATGATCCTCCTCCAGATAATGCTCTTCCCGGAGGGAACGGAACAGCTTGGAACGGAGAGCCTGCCTTAAAGACGTTTTCCTGACATTGCTGTCTGAATAAGGAGAAAAGGGGCACGCCTCCGCATCTCCATGGGGGTTGATGTGAAAGAACCCCCGTCCCGCGGCAAGACATCCTTGGGAATGCTGCTCGTCCCCAGGAAAGGAAATTAAGATGATGTCCTTAAATATGCTGCGGATCTCCTGAAGCCGCTCCTGCAGATAGGTACGTTCTTCACTGCCCGGAGCAAGGTCCGCGGTGCCTTCCGCAGCCGGAATATATTCCACATAAAAGACAGCCTTGCATCCTTTCCTGTAGAGTTCATCGAGGAAGGGACGTGAGGTGACGTTCCGGATATTTGCCGTGGTCACGGTAACCGAGGCTCCGAACAGTATGCCATTCTCTTTCAGTATGCCCGCGGACTGCATCACCCTGTCATAAACCCCTGAACCTCGTCTTTCATCCGTTTTAATCTCTTCACCTTCAATACTGAGAACAGGAATCAGATTTCTGCACCTGTCGAACAGCTTTATGTAGTCTGCGTCAATCAGCGTCGCATTGGTGAAGATGGGAAATATAATTTCAGGTACCTTCCCCGCCTCTTCGATCACTCTCCTGCGCATCAGCGGTTCACCACCGGCCAGCAGAATAAAACTGATGCCGAGCTCGGAGGCTTCCCTGAAAACTCTCCGCCATTCCTGATCTGACAGCTGACCGGCCCCTTCCCCATCACTGCAAACATGATTGGCACGGGCATAGCACCCTGTACAATGGAGGTTGCACTCGCTTGTTATGCTGGCAATCAGAAACGGCGGGACATGCTCCCCATAATCCTCGGCCACGCTGCGGAGCACTGAAGCTTTCTTGCTGGCAAGTCCGTACTTAACCAGAAAAAGGCTTTCCTTTGGATTAGACAGGGATGCCCTTTTGATCTTCTTAACGATCTCCTCGACGCCGTCTGATAAATATTGCTCCAGATTGAATGGTTCCGACATATAGGTATCTCCTTTCTTTATTCCCTGGCCTGCCCTAAGAGCGCGTCAAAGCGGCCAAAATTCAGCAGGTATCTGACCCCTGCCACGAAGAGAGCCGTCCCAAGTCCGGTATAAAAGAAAGCAATGAAAAATTTAGGTACGGCGGGAATACTGCGCAATGTCACGCCCAAAGCGATCATAAAAGCGACGATGGCATAGGATCTTGCCGTAAAAAAATTCAGGAAAAGAGTCCTCTCGGTTTTAATCTTTATGATGCGGTCCGTGTTTTTAACAGTCATATGCTGAAACATAAAGAAAAAGAGGACAAACACTAAACTTGCGAGCAGAGCAAGCAGCCAGCCATTTCGTCCGGACCACTCCAGTGCGCCGAACCGAAAAACGTTAAATCCGGCGGCAAGCCAGACCAGCCCCGATAACAGGATAAGGGTTCTTTTACCTACCATGGCTTGGCTGCCTCCGTTTGTATTTCCACATTCATATTTGATCGATCCTTTCTGTTCAGGAGTTTGCTATAACCAGATAGTAGCAGTGAAATGTGATCTGAAGATGACCAAAAAATAGGTTATAGTTATTGATAAATACATCCCCTGATTTAAGGATTAGTTTAGAAATGGGCAAAGACCTGTTAAGAAATTATAAGGTAGAATGAGAGTGTGATATAGTGCTTGATTTTATAGTGAAGGATGATTCGGATGGAAAAGCTCATGCTCCTGGCCCGCTCTAATCTGAGAAAGAACAAAGGGCAGGTGACCGCCCTCTTTCTCCTGATTCTGATCGCCACCCTGCTGCTTAATTTGGGAATACTGACTTATTTTAACTTCGGCAAGTTCTTCGATGAAAAAGCGGAAGAACTGCACAGCCCACACGCGGCCATTGCCGTGTCCAATCTTCTGTATAAAGACCATTATGAGGATTATTTTAAAAATTACCCTGGAGTAACGGAAACCGGGAAAGAGCAGGTCCTCTTCTTCCCTACGGCCAAATTCAAGTACAGAAACGGGGATTTTTCCCTCACCGTCATTGCCAAAAATGCGGGCCAGCCCGCCATGTCCCGTCTGGAGTTTGTGGAAAAGCTGGATAATTTGGATGATCAGACGATTTTTGTGCCCTATCTTCTGAAGACAGGGGGCGGATATAAGCTGGGGGACCCCTTTATCCTGACCGTGGGAGAACAAAATTATCAGTTTAAGATCGGCGGGTTTGTAGAAGACATCCTGCTGGGAAGTATCAATATCGGAGGAATCGGACTCTATCTGCCCGATCAGGCCTACCAGAAATTCGGCGCCCAGCTGAGTGATCCTGCCGTTCAGGGGACGATGCTCTCTGCCCGGCTTAAGAACCCGGCCGATGCCGAATCCTTCATCCAGGATTTTCAAAAGCATGAAGTGGACCCGTCCTCCGGCGGAGCCTACTCCACCTCGGCCTGGGAGCAGAACCTGGAGGGCGTCAAACTGGTCCGTACCATTACAGCCAATATCGGAGCCATGATCGTGGTAGCCTTTGCCCTGGTGGTCGTCCTGGTCTGCCTTCTCGTCATCAAGTTTCGCGTCGGCAACAGTATTGAGGAAGACATGCAAAACATTGGGGCCCTCCGGGCTACGGGCTATACAGGCAGACAAATCATGGCTTCCTATGGGCTGCAGTTCTCTCTTCTGGCCCTGGCCGCCGGCATTCCGGGAATCGCCCTTTCTTACGCCGCAGCGGTGCCTACCTCCGCCATGCTGGCCGCTCAGACCGGACTGAAATGGGCTCAGGGCTTTGATCCTCTGATCAGCCTGGTCAGTCTGCTGCTCATCTGGCTGATCATTGCCGCCGCAGCCTTTTCCTCGGCCCGGCGCATCCGTTCTCTTCCTCCCATTACCGCTCTGCGGGGCGGGATCACAACTCACAGCTTCCGCAAAAGCCCTTTTCCCCTGGACAAAGGCCACGGCAGTCCCATCTACTCTCTGGCCGGCAAGAACCTTTTCAACAATCTGAAACAAAATATGATGCTCACCATTATCCTGGGAGCCATCAGTTTTATCGCGGTCTTTGCCCTCGTCATGGTTTACAACATATCCTGGCACAATCAGGCCTTTGTCAATCTGGTGTGGACTGAGCCCTGTCAGGGAATTGTTACCCTTAAGGAGGACCAAAACGGACAGGAGTATTTGGAGAAGATCAAGGCCATGGATCACGTGCGCAAGGTCATCTTCTACGACTATGCCGGGGTTACCGCTGATGACATCTCTACTGTGGCTTATATGACCACTGATTATGGAGACCTGGAAAACGGCAAGATCTACGCAGGGCGTTATCCCAAACATTATAATGAGGTATCCATCGGCATCAATCTGGCCAAAAAACTTAATAAAGGGAGCGGTGATCTGGTCTCCCTTTCTTCCGGGGCGGTGACTCATGATTATCTGATCACCGGCCTGGCCCAGGGTGCCAACAATATGGGCCGGGAAATTAATCTGACCTATGAAGGATTAAACCAAATCCTCCCCGGCTATCACCAGAACACCCTCTATGTTTATCTGAACAACGAGGGCGATATTTCCTCCTTCATCCAGGATGTTACCCGGCAATATGGGCAGGGCATCATTCAGACCCTGGATAACCACAAATTGATGGACAGTTCCCTTGGCGTTTACACCGATATCGTGTCCGGCATCGTCACAGTCATCATGGCAGTCACCCTCCTGATTGCCGTTTTAATCCTTTCCCTGGTGATTACGGCCAGCATTATCCGGCGCAAGCAGGAATTCGGAATTCAGAAGGCCATTGGGTATACCACCTTCCAATTAATGCAGCAAATCGCCTTGAGTTTCCTGCCCCTGGTCCTATGTGGTGCCGTGTTGGGCGTTGTGGTGGGCCTCTTCTGCATCAATCCCCTTCTCTCGCTTCTCTTTTCTTCCATCGGCCTGAACAAAGTGGATTTTGTGATTACTCCTTCCCTGGTCATCGGAGTGTGTGTCTTTCTGGGAATTTTAGCTTATGGGGTGGCTTTGCTGGTAGCCCGGCAGGTGCGTAAAATCTCCCCCTTTTCTTTGATGGCCGATTGATAAGAGGAACTAAAGAACGCAAACATATAAAAACACCTGTTAGACTTATGTCTAACAGGTGTTTTTATAAACAGTAATCCCAAATAACGGTACTTCTAAAGTTGACTTTGAAAGATTTCCTGTAATTCTTTTGGAATTGCTACCGGACGCTTCCTGTTCATGTCATAAAAATATCCCATCTGCTTACCTGAACATATCAGTTTGTCATCTGCTTTTATTTCTATATTGATTGTCCAGCGGGATTTCGTTAGGTCAGACATCCAAAGCTGTCCCATTGGCTGATCAAAAATAGTAAGTGGTCGTTTATATTCAACTTCTGTTTTACTCAAAATTGGCGACTGACCTATTTTAAGCATTTCCTCGTAAGACCAATATTTATCCAGTAAAAGAAATCTCAAATCTTCAAACCATCGAATATATACTATATTGCTCATTATTCCCATAACATCTATATCGTAAGCTTGCACCCGAAATTGATGTTCAACAAGCATAGGCTTTTCGTTCATAATATTGGTCCTCCTATATTTGATTTGTATTAGAATCAATTTCATAATGTTTATTTTTTCAAGGCTAACCCTTCAGAATTTCAGAAGTAACATTTTTTTAAATTTTAAGCAGCATTTCGCATTGACTTATTCAGGCGATCCACAGCCAATCTACAAAGG
>JAEWCM010000171.1 GCA_023390635.1 Bacillota bacterium | reverse complement strand
CTCCAAATCGATATTCGGCATTCCCAGCCCCAGTCTGGAATGAAGAAGTAAGGTGTCCTGCAAGTTACGGGTGTTAAAAGTCCGGCCTAAGCCTACCACAAAAACAATAGGAAACTCCAGTCCCTTGCTGCCGTGCACCGTTAAAAATCGTACCACATCTTCGTTTTCTGTAAGGGTCCTGGCCTCTCCCCAATCTTGAGCTTGTTCTTTAAACTTATCAATAAAGCGAAGGAAGCGGAAAAGCCCTCTGTAATGAGTGGACTCAAAGCGGCAGGCCCGGTCGTAAAGAAGTTTCAAATTAGCCTGGCGCTTCTCTCCTCCTGTCAAAGTCCCCACATAGCTTAAATATCCTGTATCCTGATAAAGACGCCAGATCAGTTCAGCCAAAGAAAAACGGCGGGCATGAGTGCGCCAGGCCTGGAGATTTGTCCAGAACCGAGCGCATTTTTCTCCTAATTGGGGAAATTCCTCTAACAAAGCACGGCTTTTTTCTGCCAAATCCTGCAGATTATTTTCATAGGGCAAAAGAATACTTTGAAACTCATCCTGCAAAGATGCATCAAGGGAAAATCCCCCTAAATTCTCCCATACCAAAAGACTGAGGGCTTCATAATAGTCTCCGTGGGGCAGCAAGGTGCGGATATACCCTAACTCTTCACCGCTCAGGCCGACAATAGGAGACCGCAAAACAGAAGCTAGAGAAATGTCGAGGCGGGGATTATCAATCACTTGGAGCAAGGCTAAAATAATTTCAACTTCTGAAGCAGCAAAATAGCCTTGTTTGGCAGAAGTGTACACAGGAATCTGAGCTTTTTGAAATTCTTCGGCAAAGATCTGAGCCATCGATGCATAAGAGCGCATGAGTACAACAATATCCCGATAGCCGGCAGGTCGGTAATCCCCCTTTGCTTTATCGAAGACCAAGGTTTTCTCCTCTTCAACCAAATAGCGGATCTGCCTGGCAACTAAACGGGCTTCTTTTTGCATCCCTGCCGGATTGTCTGCTTCCCCGTCATTCGGAGCAGCCCCCTCTTCTTCCTCTTCTTCCCGTTGTTCGTTCTCTGAGAGATTGGAGTGGTCGACCAAATGTACTTCTACCGGACCACCGGTCTGATCTCCTCCACTCTCTGGATAAGACGCCCCATATTGAAGGGCTGCCTGTTCATCATAGAGAATCTCTCCGACGGAAGGAATCATAATCTGGGCAAAAACAGCGTTTATCCCTGTGACAATTTCCCTTCGGCTGCGAAAATTACGGGCCAGATCAATGACCAATCCCTCCTGGCGCCATTTTTCCGTTCCTTTCTCCCAATGGGGGTATTGGTTATATTTGTCCAGAAATAAGGTGGGATCAGCCATTCGGAAGCGGTAAATGCTCTGCTTCACGTCACCTACCATGAAGAAACTCCCTTGGCCCGAACGGGGTGACAGCAGACGGAGAATATATTCCTGAGCAGGATTAATGTCCTGATATTCGTCCACCAAAACTTCGCGGAATTGACGACTGAAATTTTCTGCGATGGCCGTAGGTTTTCCTTCACTCGCCAATAATTTCAAAGTTAAGTGCTCCATATCGGTAAAATCCACAATATTGCGTCTTCTTTTCTCAGTTTCATAAGCCTGGGCAAATTCCAAGGTAAGAGAAGACAGCCTTCGTACCAAAGGCAGCATTTCATTCAGAAAGGGCAACTGCTTCTCCAGTGGGAAGGCAAAGACCTTCTTCAGTCCAACAAGTTGTTTTTTCGCCTGTTCGCGCAGGCCTTTCACCTTTTCTCGCAGGTCTTCCTCCATCGCCGGATCGTCAATCCCTTGTTTTCCCTTTCCCCGAGGTAAGGAAACAAAAGAAAATGCTGCCAGTCCCTCCTCCCATTCCTTCCAGCTTCGTGGGTTTAAAAGAGCCATTAAACAGGAAAGCTGCTCCAGGTCGGAGTCTATGGCCGGTAAATAGTGGATAGGTCCGGATGCAGCTAAACAGCAAGTTCTGGCTTGATTCAGCAGATCCGTTATTTGTTTAAGCTCCTCATCCGCTCCCGATCGGATAATCATTCCCCAAGGGCTCTCCAATAAATCCACCAGGTCATCCCATTGGTAAGCAGAGGCCAGAAAATCGAGCCATTGCTTTGGATCTGACTGACTATATGCGAAAAAATAAATTTTTAATAATTGCTCCGCCAGACCGCGGTCATCCCGATCTGAACCCAGACAGTCCACCAGCTTTAAAAAGACCTGATCTTCTTCCTCATACCGGCAATCGAAAAGGTCTGCCAAAACATCCTGACGCAGGAGATGAGCTTCTGCTTCATCCGCGACGCGAAAGGTAGGATCTAAGTCCAGCAAATAAAAATACTGTCGCAAAATCTCCAAGCAAAATGAGTGAAGTGTGGTGATATGGGCCTGAGAAAGAAGGGAAAGCTGGCGCATCAAATTTTCCGCCTCTGTTCCTTCCCTTTCAAACAGCTGTTTTTCCAGGGCCGAACGCATCCTTTCCCGCATTTCCTGAGCCGCCGCATTGGTAAACGTCACCACAAGGAATTGGTTAATATCCACCGGATTCAGCGGATCGGTAATCCGGCGCAGAATTCTCTCAATAAGCACGGCCGTCTTTCCCGAACCGGCAGCAGCCGCAACCAAAACCTCTCCGCTGCTTTGGATGGCAGCCCATTGTTCCTCGGTCCACGTTCCCCTATTTTCCGTCAAATTCATTCCGGCTGTCCTCCTCTCCCAACCAAGGTGTGGTATACGTCTGTTCGAGAGACAGGCTGCCTTCATCAGGCGCCTCATCCTCTTCTGCAATTTTCTTCCATACCTCTTCCCCTTTGATTTCAGAAAGCAGGCGATACCCATCTTTCTTTAACTCCGGGTCAAACTGACAGAAGGTTTTATATTCACAATAAGTACATGCCGTCCCCTGTCCCTTTTGATAAGGAGAGACAGAAATGTCTCCATCCATCATGGCATTTCCCGAAGTACGGAACAGATGGTGAAGATGACGGCGCAGAAGCTCAAATTGACGGGGATTTAATACCTTACTATGAGCAGTAAAATTTCCGTCTTTTTTTAGCTTTATATTGAGGAGATCGGAAGATCCGTTTTTCAGCTCACAATCCATGGCCTCCAACACGTGGGGATCGGACAGCAAATAACCGTGAATCTTTACTGCCCCGATTCGTTCCTTGTTTAACTCATCCTCAGTAAGGGGACGATCTTTTTTCAATAAAGGCTCAACTACCGGGAAATACAAGAACCCTGCCGGGCTTAGAGCTTCCTCTGTTCCTGATTCTGTCTGTCCTGCGCCGATCAATATTTCCGCTCCCTGCAAAGCTACATCAAGATAGGTAAGGAGTTGGAGATTTAGTCCGTAATAAATATTATCCAAAGAAAGATCCGTTTCCCGCGATTTATAATCAATGATCCGCAAATACAGCCTGCCGTCAATCCGCCCCGCATCAATGCGGTCAATTCTCCCTTGCAGCATTAAGGAATCTCCATCCTCCAAAGCCATTTGGGGACCAGGAAAATCACCTTTCCCGAAATCTGCTTCCAAAGCAATGGGAGTGAATACTCCTCTGCGCGCATGTTCTTTCAGAATACTGGCAGCCCTTCTCAGAGTCTTCTTCAGCTTATGGGTAATAAAACGATAGCGTGGCTTACTGAGCAGGATGGCCGACTGGAGTCTGGGAGCCACCTGATTCCCTACTTCTTCCACCAGGCTCTTGATTTCGTCCTCACTTAAGCTTCCCCAATCCAGTCCGCGTTCACGGAGCATCAGGGCAAAATCATGAAGAGAAGCATGAAAGAATTCTCCGATATCAGGAGAGGTAAAGGAATAGAGACGTCTCTCCTTTAATTTAAGCCCATAACGGGCATAGTGGGCAAAGGGACAGCGGTTAAATAGTTCCAATCTGGAAACACTGGCTTTCAGCGATTTGCCGTATAAATTGCGGGCCAAGGAGCGTGACAGCTTCTTTTCTGCTTCTCCGTTGCCGAAAGGTTGTTTGAGAATCTGAAAGCCTGGAGCCTCCTCTTGATGGCTTTCCATCCACTCTCTTGCAGCCTCCCATAAGGTATGCTCCGCGCCGGACAAACCCTGATCCCTTCTTGATGCATAAAACTCCGGTAAAGGATAAGGGGCGCTGATCAGATCCAATCCTTGTTCGCCCCATCCTGTTTCCGTTAATCCGGGAAATAATCCTTTCAGCCGCTTAACCAAAAATGAGGCTGAGATTCCCTTGCCCTCTTCATCAGCTAAAGGATAGGTAATGAAAAGTTTTTGAGTGGCCCGGGTCAGGCCGGTATAAATATAATACTCTTCATCAAACACCTGACGTTCATCTTGGGGAGAAAGCTTCAAGCCCGAGCTTTCCAGGCACCTCCGTTCTTCTGGAGCAAACACACCGTAATGATCCGGAGCGGCAGGCATTACCCCTTCGCTGGCTCCAATTAAAAAAAGCACCTGCACTTCCGGATTGCGGGAGCGATTCAAGCTCCCCACCAGCACCTGATCTATTCCCGGTGGTGTCAGTCCGATCTCCAGGTTTTCCAGTCCGGAAGAGAGAATCAGTGCATAGTCATCAAGTGTCAATTGATCCTGACCCAAACTGGTCACGATTTCATCCAGAAGAGCAACGATATTTTGCCAGATCTGTTCATGCAGTCTGGCTTCAGTCAACTGGGCTGAGGCTTTTGCCTTCTCCGCCCATTCCAGCAATCTTTCCGGTACTTTGAGCAAGGTGAATAACTGATATAGGCTGGCACACAATTCCTGAACATTCCCGGCTTTTTTCATGTTTTGCAAGAAAGGCTTAAGAATACCGGTGATGACCAGGCGTGTCTGATTAATATCTGCCTGGAGGATAGTGTCTTCATTTTCATTCCCCATTGCAGCCGAATCGCCGATCAGATGGTTCCATTCCCCATCCTCTTCCCACCGATAGTTTTCAATTCCATAAGCCAGACAGAAATTTTCCAAACGATCGATTTTATCTCTTTCCAAAGGAAAGAAATCTGTCTTCAAACAACGAAAAAGCGGCTCATAGCTCCACTGAGAATCCGCCAGTTCAATGGCCGATAAAATCAACTCAATAAAAGGGTGATGGATAATAGGCCGTTTATAATCCATAAAAAAAGGAATCTGGTAAGCACTGAACGTCTTTACCAGAAGATCATCATAAAGGCTGAGATCTCGGGTCAATACAGCGATTTGATTCCAACGCAGTCCCTTTTCTCTGGCCATCGTTCTTAATTCTCGAGCCATTCCTTCCACCTCAGCCCGCCGGTTGCGGGCGAATTTCACCTCTAATTGAGGATGGAGCGCCAAGGGGCCTGGCCTTTCCGAAACAAAGGGATGAAGGGGATAAACAAAAGCGAACTGCTCCAAATGCCTTAATTCAGGGGTATTAAAACGCCAGGGCTTCACCAGGAACTCTGGGGTGGCAATGGATATTCCCTGCTCCAGGGCAAGACGGGATAAGGACAGATAGGTCTGCCAAGGCTCAGAGAAGAGTTCTTCCCCCGGTTTAAAGTGAAATTCCTCGCATGATGCTGCCCTTTTTACCATCCCAGGCTCTAAGGGAAGGGTAATGGTGACCTTCCGGCACTGGTTCATTAATTGACTGAGAACAGAAATCTCCTGCGGGGTAAAACCCTTAAACCCGTCTACCCAAACAGAAAAATTGGTTAGCTCCAGACAATGGGAAAGGTTTTCCGCCAACACTGTCAGTTCATCTGCCGGATCAATTCCTTCCGAACTTACCTTTGCCTGGAATTCTTTATAAATTAAAAATAAATCGTCCAGTTTATTCTTAAGAGCCTGGTCCTGCTCCTCTATTTGCAAATCTTCCGGCTTAATGCAATAAGCTTTAAACTCGTCTAACGTCATGGCTAGTAAATCGGCCATTCCGGCTCTCTCGACCGACCGGCCAAAGGTTTTCAACTCCCCTTTCTGCTCCAGAAGAATATTACGCAAAATCATGCGCTTTCCCAACTCACCCAGCCGTACCCTTTGCTTTCTGCCCAGATCGGCAAGAATTTTCAGGTAAAGCCGGCGGAAGCTAAGGACCTGAACCCGCATCGTGCCACCTGTCACTTCAGTAAGAAACATCTCCATCTGATGAGTCATTTGCTCAGGTACCAGGTAAATGATACCAGGGCCCAAAGGGTCTTGTTCCACTTCCCGGTTTATTTCTTCAATACAGCAGGAAGTTTTTCCGGTACCGGCCCGGCCGATAATATACTTTAACTCTCTCTTATTGTTCTCCATATTGATCTTCCCCATCTTCGTAAAGGGCGAATTGATTTTTCCCTCTTTTTTTAGCCTTATACAGCGCGTCGTCAGCGTAGCGGATTAAAGACTCTCCATCATGGGCGTGGGCTGGATAAGTAGCCAAACCCATGCTCACGGTAGTATATAATTGAGGATAATCTTTCATCCGGCATTGACCAATTAAAGACTTTAAACGTTCGGCAACCGCGATTGCCTCTTCACTGGAGGTATCAGGTAAAAGAATAACAAATTCATCTCCTGCATACCGAATGATCAAATCATGTTCTCTAATCCCCTCATGAAGGACTTGAGCAAAAAAGCGCAAAAAAAGATCTCCCACCGGATGACCATAGCGGTCATTAATTTGCTTAAAGTCATCACAGTCAATGAACAGCATGGATAAGGAAAGCCCTTTTTCACTGGCATCCACAATCAATTTATTGATAATGACATTTAAGCGCCGCGAATTCCATACCCCGGTCAGACTATCCGTCTCCGATAAATTTCTCACATGCTCATAAAGTCTGGCATTGGCTAAAGCGATACTGGCTTGATTGGCAATGATTTTAGCCAGTTCCAGGTCTTCCTGAGTGAAAGCGTTTAGACGAAGCTTATAAATCACCAAGACGCCGAACGTTTCTTCCTCAGACATTAAAGGTACAGCAATCAAGGATTCCAAATCATAAGGAGTACCTGGAATATGAACAGAACGATAATCCATCTCTGCATCTCCTGAGATTACGCTTTCCCCGGTAGCCGCTACCCAGCCAACCACACCTACTCCCACTTTCAGACGGTGAGTACTGATCTGATCCAGCACTTCCGGATCAGGATTTTGCTCTTGTGCCCCCAACGGAATCAATTCTTTTTTATCCTCGCTGATAATGTAGAGTGTGCATCCATCGGCAGAGAACATCTTAAAGGCGTGCTCTAAAATCTGTTCTGTCAAACATCCCATATTAAGATTTTTAGTTAATGTGGAAGAAACCTCTAAAATGGCATTCCTTTCATCGTGAAAGCGCTGAACTTTTTTCATTGACTCCACGTAATGATTGACAAGTATCCCTATGATTAACATACCTAAGCTGCTGAAACCCCAAGAGATTAACCGGTACTCTTCCCCTTCAATAATGATTCTTCCCAGAGTAAGACAGGCAATAATAAATACAATGGTAAGAACAGCACTTCTGCTGAAATTTAAAGCGCATAAAACAATAATAACAAAAAATATAGGGGAAAATAAATCGGTGATATCAGGCAAAAGATACATGACCAGCCCTGAGATTAATATACTGCCGATAATAATAAAACTGTTTATTCCTTTACCTGATAAAATGGTTTGATCATCTGATTTCATCTATTTTCTTCCTTCATGACAACTTTAATTTCATGGGTATTACTTCTGCTTTCTTAGTGCAAATTCCTTCAATCCTTCCCTCTGCCCTCTCCCTAATCATGAAATTTAACAATAAAGCCAAACAAAAACCCAATTTAATAAATTGAGGAAAAATATCCCAGACTATTTTTCCTCTCTGTGGTTAATCTAAAAGTAGTTTTTCACCATAAAAATTTAGGAGGTATTATAATGCAAACAGAAGGCAAGCCCCTTGAAGGAGTAAAATGTGTAGTAAATACATGCACCTACAACCATTCCAACCACTGTCATGCCCAATCCATTGAAGTCCAGTCTCCCGATGCTCAATCGATTGAAATGACTGATTGTGCAACCTTTGAACCTAAATAAGTGTTAAGCTTTTAAATTTAAATAAGAAAATTATAAAATAAGAAACTCAGGTCATTCGCCTGAGTTTCTTATTTTAAGACAAACGTAATTAGTTTTCAGGATGGAAGGTTTGACACTCCGTCCCTTTGGCAGAGTCTGAATTAAAACCGAGAATTTGTACCGCAGATGCCTGACATTTTTCCTCCTGATTGTAAGTACAGTGATGGGCAGAGCAGGAAACACTGGGAGCCATGGAATTTTCTCCGCCTGTGACTTCACTTAATGCACCGGAAAAATTAGTATTTCCTATACTGGAAACAAAACTGCCTGCTCCCCGGTTTTCATACGTTCCGCAAAAGGTATTGTCTCCATCATGGGTATTGGGCCCTTGCACTTTGATTTCATTGGCACTGCATAACTGATTATAGTTGTAGACACACGAACCTGCATTACACTTTAATTTATTTTCCACACCTTCCAACCTCCCTGGGTAATTTTTGACCCAATCTTAGGATGTGAAAAATCTATGCCAATCATGCATTGAAATAATCAGGAAGGGAAATTTATAATGTCAGTTAATTTGAGAGACTGGTAATAGGAGCCGGAATTCTTCCTCCCCGCTTGATAAACTGGGCTGAAGAGAAAGGATGAATTTTCATGACCGGTGCTCCGCCTAACAATCCACCGAATTCCAAACGCTCTCCTGTCTTCTTTCCGATCGCGGGAATTAAACGAACAGCAGTTGTTTTCTTATTAATCATTCCAATCGCCATTTCATCGGCAATGATCGCAGATATGGTTTCAGCTGTAATGTCCCCGGGTACGGCGATCATATCTAATCCTACAGAGCAGACACAGGTCATGGCCTCCAGTTTATCTAAAATCAGGGCACCCTCTTCCACAGCTCTGATCATCCCCGCATCTTCCGAAACAGGAATGAAGGCACCGCTCAGCCCCCCCACATGAGAAGTAGCCATCGCCCCGCCTTTTTTCACCGCATCATTGAGAAGGGCTAAAGCAGCCGTCGTGCCATGAGTACCGCAGCGTTCCAAGCCCATTCCTTCCAGAATTTCCGCCACACTGTCCCCAATCGCCGGTGTAGGCGCCAAAGAAAGATCCACGATGCCGAAAGGAACATTTAATTCGCTTGAAGCCATCCGGCCGATTAATTCACCCATACGGGTAATTTTAAAAGCCGTCCGTTTAATCAGACTGGAGAGCTGACCAAAATCCGCATCAGGATTATTCTTAACCACATGTGCCACCACTCCCGGACCACTGACCCCAACGTTCAGAACACATTCAGGTTCACCTACGCCATGAAAAGCTCCGGCCATAAACGGATTGTCTTCCGGAGCATTGCAGAATACCACCAGCTTAGCAGCACCAATTCCATCCCGCTCTGCAGTGCGGCGGGCAGATTCTAAAATAACCTCACCCATCATTCTCACTGCATCCATATTGATACCTGCCTTGGTAGACCCAACATTAATGGAAGAACAGACCACTTCAGTCTCCGCCAGCGCCTGGGGAATGGCTTTCAACAGTTCTTCATCCCCTTTGGTAAAGCCCTTTTGCACCAGGGCAGAAAAGCCGCCGATAAAATTTACCCCTACGGTTTGAGCGGCTCTATCCAAAGTTTTAGCGATTCTGACAAAGCCTTCTTGATTAAGATGAGCGCCTACAATCCCAATCGGCGTGACAGAGATCCGCTTATTGATAATGGGAATTCCAAAACGGCCCGTTAATTGCTCCCCTACCTCTACCAAACGGGAAGCATAAGAAGTAATTTTATCGTAAATTTTCTGCTCCATTTTCTCGATGTCTTCGCTGCTGCAATCAAGCAAACTGATTCCCATAGTAATGGTGCGAATGTCTAAATTCTCATCCTGTACCATTTTAATGGTCTGTAGCACTTCAGTTGATGAAAAGTCTATACCCATTATCTCTTACCTCACTTAAGTTAAATTCGATGCATAAAGCGGAAAACGTCTTCGTGCTGCACTTTGATCTGTAAACCCCGTTTGATTCCTTCATCCTCCAATGCTTTGGATACATCGGCCAGTTCAATGGCGGAAGCACCGAAATCCACCACCATAATCATCGTAAAATATTGATCCACAATGGTTTGGCTGATATCTAAAATATTGATTTTATAATCAGCTAATCTTTGTGACACCCAAGCAATAATTCCGATTTGATCCAAACCTAAGACTGTAACGATTCCCCGGTTAGTTCCACTTGACATGATCATTCTTCCTTCCTATGTAGACATTTTAATTATGAACAATAGACTAGCACAATCCTGATTAACCTACAAGATATTTTATAATATTATATAAATTTTTATCAAACTGTTCTACCACAGATTTTTCCATCCAGAGTTTTAATAACTTCACCCTTCATTTTTAATGATTATTAGGAGGAGCTTCATGGCTGAGCATAAAGAAAAATCCAGCTATTGGATTAATATTATGGCTACGCTAGCTTCGATTACGCTGGCCGTAGTGTCTCTCCTTAGTGTTTATATTACCTTATCTTCATGGCGGGAAGAAAGAGAATCTTCCCGGCCATATTTCACATTCAAAGAATCTCCTTATATCAGTATATCCAACGAAGTCAATATAAATTTTAAGTTCAACAATGTAGGTATCCACCCTGCCCTTAATCTCTGGGACAAAACACTGGTCTTTGACCAAAACTTAAAGACAAAACCGATTCATGATGATCAGCATACTCTGGTTAATGACATTCCCCAAGGAACCGTTGCCGAGTTATCCATCAAACTTAATCTGAATGCTGTCAGTTTGGAAGGAACAGGGAGCGCGCACGGATACTTTATCGTTATCGCCCTGCAATATAATGACCCCATTTTGCATAAGGATTTTCAACAGCTGATTTTTATGAAATGGGATGGCGTAAAAGATCATAAGGCATATCCCATTGCTCATGTAGAAGCTGAAGAAAAGGAAAATATATTACATTATTTCCAAACAGAGAAAATTGATCTTTTTTCCCGCATTGAATCTAAATTTCCTTTAGAACGACTTGATTAAATAAAGAAATGGAGCCTTTAGACTATGGAAAATAAAACCATATTGATCTTCTGCAATGAAAGGAGGGAATCTTGTTTTTACGGAGAACCCTTATTTAAAGGTTATTTTGTACCGGAAAATAAATAAAGAGAGGGAGTAATGGATATGGAGCATGATGTTCAGCCTTTTAAAGGGTTTGTTTCTGGCAACCATTTAATGCTTGGCGCAGCAGGCATAGGAAAAAGCAGACTCATCTGGTCTTTGCTGCAAACCAAAGAATTCAGCGGAACGAGTTTTATTAATGTCGTCCTGACCGATCATCCTAAACATCTTTGGCACAACAGTTCAGAGCGTACGCCGATAGCGCATATCCACCCCTATTCATCTGATCTGAGTTGGGTAACGGCTCCTGATAAACCCGGCATTTATTATGCAGCCTGTGACTATCTTCCCCGCATGCACACCTTTCTTGAATGCCTCTCTAATTATGCCCTTGATCCCACCGTGGATAAAGTACCTATTCGGGTATTTTTCGATTTCCCCAACAAGTTTTGGCATAGTGAGTTTTTGTTGGAACAAATCAACCGTCTTTTTTACATCAGTCGGACTTTAATTCCAGAAGCAGCCCCTCTTGAGCTTTGGAGCATATTGAGTGCAGAACCGGATATGTCTTATGTCCCTCATTCCTTATTTCACCAAAATCACTCCATTCTCCTCAACCCTCTCTCTATTCCCCTTATAAAAACAGCTAATAAACTGCTGAACACCTCTTTTGAAATCAGTGAATTCGGCGATCACACGGAAAAACAAAACGGATTTTATTACCTTCCCCGTCAGCAAGAACAAATCTATTTCAAAATTGCTTAACCTATCACATAATTTATCATCTAAGAGGTTGTTGTCCAGCAACCTCTTTTTTGTATTTTTCTTTATTTACTCCTATTGTTTTCTTTTAAAATTAAACCTCGTTTGCCAACATGATATAAATATGATATCATTTGAATATAACATTACATAAAGGAGGAATAGAATTATGGTAGAAAGAAAAGCATGGAAGGTGAATGGATTCCTCGTTTTTATCCTGTCACTAGCCCTAATTATCGGTGGCTGTGCCCTGGCAGCTCAGTTTGAAGAATCAACGCCTGCCATTTTGATTGCCGGAATCGCCTTGGCAATCATTGGTGTTATCCTGTTGACCGGAATCTCCATTGTCCAACCCAACAAGGCTGTAGTCGTGATGTTCTTCGGCAGCTATAAGGGAACGATCCGAGAAGCGGGATTATGGTTTACCCTGCCGTTTTCTCTGCGTAAAGGAGTTTCCCTCAGAGTGAGCAATTTTAACAGCAAAACGCTGAAAGTAAATGATGTGGAAGGCAACCCGATTGAGATCGCCACTGTTGTCGTTTACCGGGTTATAGACACGGCTAAGGCAATCTTTGACGTGGAAAAGTACGGCGAATTTGTGGAAATCCAAAGTGAAACCGCTTTGCGCCACGTATCCAGCCGTTACCCTTATGACAGCTTTGAAAATGAATCTTCGATGTCCTTGCGGGGGAATGCGGAGGAGATTGCTAAGGAACTGGCCGGTGAATTACAGGAACGTTTACAGATTGCCGGTGTGGAGGTGCTGGAGGCCCGCCTTACCCATCTGGCCTACTCAACGGAAATTGCCGGAGCCATGCTGCAGCGCCAGCAAGCCGACGCCATTCTGGCCGCCCGGCAAAAAATTGTGGAGGGAGCCGTGGGCATGGTGCATATGGCCATCGAGAACCTGGAAAAAGACGGCACAGTCAAGCTGGACGAAGAGCGGAAAGCCGCCATGGTCAACAATCTGCTGGTGGCTATCGTTTCCGAACGCTCCGCTCAACCTGTGATTAACTCAGGGTCTCTTTATTAGGAGCCGTTATGTCAGCGAAAAAACAGTTCCCGCTGCGCCTTGATCCTGCCATCTACTCCGCTCTGGAAAAATGGGCCGACGATGAACTGAGAAGTGTTAACGCCCACATTGAATTTCTCCTCCGTGATGCCCTGCGCAAAGCCAACCGACTGGGCAAAGGAGAAAAGGCAGAACCCTCACCTGCCCAGGATTGATCACTGCTAAATGTTGTCATAAGGAAATTAAAAATGTCCATACTAATTCCAGGAGGGATTAGTATGGACAAACATTTTCCTGATCCATTGAACCAAAAGCAGAAAAACTCCAGTGCGGACAAGGAGGCCAAAGGGCCTCTGGCTTCCGAGCCGATTGAAAATCATACCACCGCCGCCTGGGCAGATATCGAAACGGTCAGGCCTGAATCCCTGATCGGCATACCCGGCCTTTTCGAAACCATTAATGCCAAGGAATGGGTGGATGATAACCAAAAATGAGGCTGACGCAAAAACTTTAATTATTGTCGGCCCGGCAACCTATGCAAGTCGGCCCAGAGCTGATAGATTCGCTTTTCGGCCATAGCGCCCTCCATGGCGCTAAAGGCCGCGCTCCGCCTCCTGCTCCGCTTAGCGCTGAATCTATCAGCACTGGGCCTGCTTATGCTGCTTTACCGGGCCTGATTATCCTCTTTAGTGGTAGGTCTAATTCGGCAAAGCACAACCTCAATAGACTGGGGAGACACCCTGATGGCACAGGATACGCAAGTGAGCGATTCGCGAGAGCAACGTCAAAAAAAAACGGGGTTCAGGCGTCAAACAAGTCAAGGTTCACTTTTAGAATGACCCAAGGGTTTTGACTTGTTAGCCTGAATCCCGTTTTTTTAGTTGCGTTAGCGTGCTCGCGGAGTATCCTGGGCCTGCCTCCGGCACTCCCTCAAGCAGACAAATTATAGTTTGGCGCCAGCCCCTCGCATTACCTGGGCTGCTTATTCTTCCCTGGCCAGACGCTTATAAGCGGCATAACGCTCTTTAGCATGCTCTTCCGCTGCGGCAAACAAGGCTTCCGCATGTTCGGGGAAGGTCTTCAGCAAGGAAGTGTAGCGGACCTCTCCTCTGATGAAATCCTGGAAGGAAGCGGTCGGTTCTTTGGAATCCAGGATAAAGGGATTATTTCCAGCTTCGCGCAGTTCCGGGTTATAGCGGTATAAATGCCAGTATCCGGTGTCCACTGCCTTTTTTGATTCGGCAATGCTGGTGCTCATGCCACTCTTAATGCCATGGCTGATGCATGGAGCATAGGCAATGATCAGGGAGGGGCCGTCGTATTTTTCCGCTTCGGCAATAGCTTTTAAGGTCTGGTTCATGTTAGCACCCATAGCAATCTGGGCCACATAAACATATTCATAGCTCATAGCCATCATTCCTAAATCCTTTTTGCGGATCTTTTTGCCGGAAGCGGCGAACTTGGCCACCGCTGCCGTTGGTGTGGCTTTGGAGGACTGACCGCCCGTATTGGAATAAACCTCCGTATCCATAACTAGCACATTGACATTCTCGCCGGAAGCCAGTACATGGTCTAGACCGCCGTATCCGATATCGTAGGCCCAGCCGTCGCCGCCTACAATCCAATGAGACTTTTTAATTAAATGATCCTTCTTGGCGGCGATTTCCTGCATTACCCCATCACCCGCGTACTCGGGACGCTCAAGCAGGCTGATGATTTTGCGGCTTGCCGCTTCGGAAAGGGCGGAATCCTCTTTGCCATCCAGCCACGCCTGGAAAGCCTCTTTCACTTCAGCGGGATAATCGGACTGCAAAGCGTTCTGCATCAGGTCTGCCAATTTGTTGCGCAGCTGCTTGACTCCCAGATAGGTGCCATAGCCAAATTCTGCATTATCCTCGAAGAGGGAATTGGCCCAGGCCGGTCCTTTGCCTTCGTGGTTTGTGCAGAAAGCGGTGGACGGTGCGCTGGCTCCCCAGATGGAGGAACAGCCTGTGGCATTGGCCTGATACATTCTTTCCCCGAACAGCTGGGTCAGCAATTTTACATAAGGAGTTTCTCCACAGCCTGGGCAGGCACCACTGAATTCCAGCAGAGGCTGGGCAAACTGACTGCCTTTTAAGGTTTGCCGATTGGTGAGCTGGACTTTGGAAGGGATGGTTATCGCGAAGTCCCAATGTTCCTTCTCCCGGGCGACTTCCTGTTCCGCCGGCTGCATCACCAGTGCCTTTTCCTTAGCCGGACAGGTGTTGGCACAGTTGCCGCAACCGGTGCAGTCAAGAGGAGACACTTGGATGCGGTACCCAAGCCCGGCAAATTCCTTGCCGATGGCCGGCTTGGTCTCAAATCCCTCGGGAGCTGCTGCCAGTTCTTCTTCATTCAGGAGGAATGGTCTGATGGTGGCATGAGGGCAGACATAGGAGCACTGATTGCATTGGATGCAGTTTTCTATCTGCCATTGGGGAACGTTCACAGCGATGCCCCGCTTTTCGTTAATGGTGGTGCCGTTGGGGAAAGTGCCGTCCTCCCTGCCTTTAAACGCACTGACCGGCAGGTTGTCTCCTTCCATTCTGGCCATGGGAGCCTGAATCTGATGGAAAAAGTCTTGAGCCGCACTGTCCCTTTCCCGGTCATCGTCCTTCTGATCACGGGCATCTTTCCAATCGGCGGGAACCTCTACCTTAATCAGGCGTTCGATCCCTTGATCCACCGCCCGGCGATTCATCTCCACAATCTTCTCGCCTTTCTCCCCATAGCTCTTCTCAATGGAATCTTTCAGATATTTTACCGCATCTTCCACTGGAATCACCTGGGCCAGTTTGAAAAAGGCCGACTGCATGATCATATTGATCCTCCCGCCCAAGCCAATATCCTGGGCGATGCCGATCGCATCAATGGTGTAGAAGTTGATATGATGGCGGGCAATATAGCGTTTTAAAGAGGCCGGCAGCTTTTCATTCAGTTGTTCGCCGGTCCAGCTGCAATTGAGCACAAAGGTCCCTTCCGGCTTCAGTCCGTCCAGCAGATCATAGTTGTAAATGTAAGCCGGATTATGACAAGCGACATAGTCTGCCTGGTAGACCAGATAGGTGGAGCGGATCGGCTTTTTCCCAAAGCGCAGATGGGATACGGTGGTTCCTCCCGATTTCTTGCTGTCATAGGAAAAATAGGCCTGGGCATACAGATCGGTATTATCCCCGATGATCTTAATGGCCTGCTTATTGGCTCCCACCGTACCATCAGATCCCAGTCCCCAGAACTTACAGCTGATGGTCCCTTCCGAGGCCGTATTAACTTTCTCCCCTACCGGCAGAGAGGTGTGGGTCACGTCGTCATTGATGCCCACCGTAAAACGGTTCTTGGGTTTAGAAGATTTCAGATTATCGAACACCGCAATGATCTGGGACGGTCTGGTATCTTTTGAACCAAGGCCGAAACGTCCTCCCACGATCAACGGTTTCTCGCCGTCCTGGTTGTAGAACAGATTGACCACATCCAGGTAGAGGGGTTCGCCCAGAGCTCCTGATTCCTTCGTCCGGTCCAGAACGGCAATCTTTTTTACGGTTGGAGGAAGTACCTGCAAGAAATGTTTGGCAGAGAAAGGCCGGTAGAGGTGGACCTTGATCACGCCTACTTTCTCGCCTTTTCCGTTCAGATAATCCACCGTCTCAGCGATAGTATCACAGACCGAGCCCATGGCGATGATGATATTTTCCGCATCGGGAGCACCATAGTAGTCAAACAGATGATATTCCCTGCCGGTGATGGCCTTAAATTCGGCCAGATAATTTTCCACCATGTCAGGAATGGCTTCATAAAAAGGATTGGCCGCTTCTCTGGCCTGGAAGTAAATGTCGGGATTCTGGGCCGTTCCGCGGGTCACCGGATGTTCCGGATTGAGGGCCCGGTCACGAAAAGCCTGCACCCCTTCCCAATCCACCAACTTGGCAATTTCCTCGTCAGGAATCAGGTGCACCTTCTGGATCTCATGGGAAGTCCGGAATCCGTCAAAGAAATGAAGAAAAGGCACACGACCGCGGATCGCGGAAAGATGGGCAATATAGGCCATATCATGGACTTCCTGCACATTGGAAGAAGCCAGCATGGCAAAGCCGGTCTGACGACAGGCCATTACATCCTGATGATCACCGAAAATTGATAAGGCCTGAACGGCTACGGCGCGGGCTGATACGTGGAAAACGGCAGGCAGCAATTCTCCGGCCATTTTAAACATATTGGGAATCATCAGCAAAAGTCCCTGGGAAGCGGTATAAGTCGTGGTCAGGGTACCCGCCTGGAGAGAACCGTGCACTGCACCGGCCGCTCCTGCCTCAGACTGCATTTCTGCCACTGTAACCTGCTGACCAAAAAGGTTCTTCTTGCCGTTGGCTGCCCATTCATCCACCGATTCAGCCATGGGGGTGGACGGTGTAATGGGGTAGATTGCCGCTATTTCCGTTAAAGTGTAAGAGGCACGGGCTGCTGCCTCGTTTCCGTCCATGGTCTTCATTAACTTTTTCGTCATTTAAATCGTCCTCTCTTTCCAACTCATTGAAAGCAAATCAGATATTTCATAAAAATTAGCTTTTCCTGCCCTTAGGTATTTATTCTGATTTATAAAGATAAAACCTGACTGACGCTGCCCTGATCAAGCTGCAAGCCGACAGATATTGTATTTAGAGAATCGTGTGCAATCCCTTTTCCAGGCGCTCCAGGCCCGCTTGCAGCGTAGACCTGGGGCAGGCAATGTTCACGCGGGCAAAACCTTCTCCTCCCGGGCCGAAGGTGTACCCGGCATTCAATCCCACCCGGCATTCCCGGATCAGAAATTCCTGGAGCTCTTCCCCGTTCATTTTCAGGGAACGGAAGTCAAGCCAAACCAGATAGGTTCCCTCCGGCCTGAACATTTTCACTTTATCCATCCGCTCTCTGATAAATTCCTCCATATAGTCGAGATTCCCCTGCAGATAGGAGATCAACTGCTCAAGCCATGGCTCTCCTTCCGTATAGGCGGCTTCCAGAGCGGCAATGCCAAAGGCATTAGGCTCATGGACCCCTCCGGCCATCACCTTGCGCAAAGCACTCCGGTAGGCGGGATTGGGCACCATCAAATTGGCCGTTTGCAGGCCGGCCAGGTTGAAGGTTTTACTGGGGGCGGTACAGACGATCACCTGATCTGCCATCCCCTCTTCTGCCACTTTCAACAAAGGAACATGCCGGTGGCCCGGATAGATCAAATCACCGTGAATCTCATCGGACAAAACCACCACATGATAGCGTCGACAGAGGCGGAGCAGTTCTCTCAGCTCTTCCTCAGTCCATACTCTTCCTACCGGATTGTGGGGATTGCAGAGAATGAACACTTTAACACCCGAAGCCAGCTTCTCTTCCATGTCGGTAAAATTCATCTCGTAACGGCCCCCGCGAATCACCAAAGGGCTATCAACAATCACACAGCCATTCCTCTCAACGGCGTGAAAAAAGGGCGGATAAACCGGGGACTGGATCATCACCTGATCTCCCGGTTCAGTCAGCATTTTTACGAGGTTATACAAAGCAGGCACCACTCCCGGACTGAAGACAATCCAATCAGAAGGAAACTCCCATCCATGGCGTGACTTCATCCAGCGAAGAATGGACTCATAATAGGAAGGGGCTGGATCAGAATATCCGAAAATACCGTGTTCCGCTCTTCGTTTCAGAGCCTCAATCACCGGCTGGGGAGCTGTAAAATCCATATCCGCCACCCACATCGGCAAAATTCCCTGGGCTTTAAATATTTTTTCCGCACTGTCCCATTTGACCGAATGGGTGCGGCTACGGTCGATCACCATATCAAAATCATATTTCAAGATGTAAACGCCTCCTGTAAATCGATCTTTTAAGTAATTTTCTTCCGGATTCCTTTTTAAATTCTCTTTTATCCCCGAAAATCCTCTTGCCGCAAGTATAAATTTTCTTAACATTCTGTGAGCTATCGTCGCTGCTCTGTCTATCAATTTTATCTGCCTATCCATCTTACTGCCATGATTGACATCGAGTCGATAATGGCCTATACTGTATATATATTATATATACAGTATATACGATATATACAATGGAGCGATCGGAAAAATGAGGTGCATCGACTGTGAATATTATCATATCCAATGCTTCACCGGAGCCGATTTACCGGCAAATCCTCCTCCAACTCAAGCATATGGTGCTGACCGGCGAACTGAAGGCCGGAGAACCCCTTCCCTCCATCCGCATGCTGGCCAAAGAATTGCAGATCAGCGTGATCACCACAAAAAGAGCCTATGAAGAGCTGGAAAAGGAAGGATTTATCGAAACGGTATCAGGCAAGGGTTCCTTCGTTTCGCAGCAAAACAGTGAGCTGGTCAGGGAAGGTCGGTTACGCACCGTTGAGGAAAAACTGGCCGAAGCTGTCCAGGCCGCCCAATTTGCCGGTCTGAGCCTGGGTGAGATCATTGAAATGCTGGAATTAATCTATGAGGAGGCGGAAAAATGAATCCTGTCACGAATAATGCCATTGAAATCAGGCAATTGAACAAACGTTTTCACGACTTTTCCCTGAAAAATGTCTCCTTTATCTTGCCCAGGGGGTACATCATGGGGTTTATCGGCCCCAACGGTGCGGGCAAGAGCACTACCATCAAGTTGATGATGAATTTGCTGCGCAAGGACAGCGGAGAGATTAAGATCTTGGGTTTGGATCATCAGCGCCATGAAAAGGATGTAAAGGAACAAATCGGGTTCGTCTATGATGAAGGATTCTTTTATGAAGAATTAACGCTGGGCGAAACCGCCCGGATGATGAGCCGCTTTTACCGGCATTGGGAAGATTCCACCTTTGCCGACTATTTAAAAAAGTTTCAGGTTAATCCGAGTTTAAAGATCAAAGAGTTGTCCAAAGGGATGAAAATGAAATTTTCTCTGGCCGTTGCCCTTTCCCATCAAGCCAAGCTGCTGATTATGGATGAACCGACGTCCGGTCTCGATCCCATCGTGCGAAGCGAACTGCTGGAGATCCTTTCCTGGCTGATGCAGGATGAAGAAAAGGCCATTTTCTTCTCCACCCATATCACTTCCGACCTGGAAAAAACGGCAGATTATATCACCATGATCCATCAGGGGGAAATTGTTTTCAGTCAAAGCAAAGAGGCTCTGTTCGACGAGTACCACCTGGTGAAGGGACCTAAATCCCTGCTCACCGCTCCCTTCACCAGCCATCTGGCCGGCATCAAGGAAAACAGCTTTGGTTTTGAGGGGCTGTATAAGGGGCCAGAGCATTCCCTCCTTCCTAGGGAACAAATCGCTGTAGCAAGACCAACCCTGGAAGAAATTATGTTCTACATCATTAAGGAGGGAAAAGGATGAGTGGTTTGATTATCAAAGATTTCCTGCTGATTAAGAAAAGTTTATTATTTGCTTTATTTTACGGAACCATTATGTTGATAGGCTTTCCCCAAGCAGGCTTCATCGGCGGTGTGATTGCCGTCAGCTACCTCCTTCTGAGCAACACCATGGCCTGGGACGATAAAAACAAGTGTGAAATCATGCTTAACAGCCTGCCTGTCAAACGGCAGACGATTGTCGCCGCCAAATATGCCACTGCCCTGCTTTTTACCCTGTTGGCTTTTCTGGAGTTCTCCATCCTCACCTTTATCATTAAAGCAGCCAATCTTCCGGTCAATACTGCCGCCATCAATGCCGAGACGACCGTAGGTACCTTCTTTGCCGCCGTTCTGCTCATTTCACTTTATCTGCCCTTCAATTTCAGGTTTGGATATATGAAAGCGCGTCTGCTCAACATTGTGATCTTAATTGGAGCCTTTGCCATCCCTTCTTTGCTGTTAGCTTATTTGCCGACCGTTCACCTGCCCTTTGCCGACTTTTTACTTTCCCTCAGCGAGGGAGCTATTATAGCCGGCATCATAGGCACCGGTCTGCTGCTGCTGGTTTTCTCCGTCTTTATCTCCACAAAGTTTTATGCTGACAGAGAATTCTGAACAGTATCTATTGTAACGCAAATTTGAGTGTTATAGAACTGGGATAATAAAAAAAACATTTATATAATAGGGAAATAATTTTTGAGGGAAGGCAGGCTTAACTAACAACGCTGCCCTTTCAGGTCCTATCAAGGGCCTTTTTTTATTGCTCTTATATTATGGGGTTAAGCCGCAAGTCCTACTCCGGAGGGTTATTTAAACAGGCAAATACGGTGGATTAATGGCATGGTTTCCGTTATAATCCTCTTATAGACAAATTCTCTTCTCTTGGTTTAAGTTTCCTCTGATAATGTTATTTAGTATTATTTTTTGCGAAAAATATCTCAAATTCCATAGCCATTCTGTATTTTACGGTATGGCAGGAGGAGTCATTCATGGTAGATCTGGATAAGATCATAAAACTCTATACAAAGCTTTATGACCGTTGGAACGCTCATCCCCTTCTCACCTCCATCAGGCAAGGCCTTACCTATATGATCCCTCTGCTGCTGATCGGTTCGGTTGCTTTGATTTTCCTCAGCCTGCCTATTCCCTCCTACCAAACTATGATGGCACAGATTTTCGGCGATCAGTGGAAAAATATTTTTCTTTACATACAAAACAGTACGTTTGGCATCATGTCTCTGATCATGCTGTTAAGCATCAGCTATTCTTATGTCACCGAAGTGAATGATTCCCGGGAGAACAAAGTCAGTCCTCTGATCGCCGCCCTTGTATCCCTATGCTCCTTTATTGCGATCTCCGGCATGGGGAAGGAAGATTTCTCCATTGCCAGCTTCGGCGTGATTGGGGTTTTTATCTCCATCCTGGTGGCCATCACCGCTACCTTACTCTTCCTCAAACTTAATACGCTGAAATTTTTAAGAATCCGGGTGTTTACGGAAGGTGCCAGTACGGCCTTTAATTATGCCATGACCTCCATCGCACCTGCTGCCATCACCATCACCTTATTTGCCGCCATTAATCTGGTTATGACCGAATTAATGGGCATATCCGATCTGCAGGGTTTTCTCTCCTCCCTTTTCTCCGGCCTGTTTGCCAGGATCGGCTCTCCTTTTTGGGGTTCCCTGCTCTTTGTTTTCTTGGTCCATCTGCTATGGTTTTTCGGAATGCATGGGAGCAATATTCTGGAACCGGTGGCCCGAAGCATTTATGTACCGGGGCTGGCCGCCAATCAGGCTGCCGTCGCTTTGGGACAAATGCCTGATCATTTATTTACCAAGACGTTCTTTGATACCTTTGTGCTGATGGGAGGATGCGGGACAAGTCTTTGCCTGATTGCCGCCATGCTCATCAGCGGAAAATATAAGAATCAGCGCCGGCTGGCCAGGCTCGCCCTCCTGCCTGCCGCCTTCAATATCAATGAGATGATTGTTTTCGGCATCCCCATTGTGTTAAACCCCATCTATTTCATACCTTTTGTAGGCGTTCCCCTTCTCTTGACGTTGACCAGCTATCTGGCGATGCATTACAGCATCGTTCCCTATACCATTAATTCCACCGAATGGACCACCCCCATATTGATCGGCGGATACACTTCCACCCAGTCCATTAGCGGCAGCATCCTGCAATTGTTCAATTTCATCCTGGGAATTGGGTGCTATATTCCCTTCGTTAAACTAGCGGAACGCATTTCAGAAACCCAGATGAATAATAATTTAGGTAAGATCACCACCTTGTTCCGGCAAGGAGAGGAACAGGGCAGTCCAGCCCCGCTCCTGGCCCGGCAGGATGAGCTGGGCAATCTGGCCAGATTTTTAACGGAAGATCTGCAAAACGATCTGGAAAACGGTAAAATCACATTATTCTACCAGCCCCAAATGGACTTCACCGACAATATTGTCGGTGTGGAAGCTTTACTGAGATGGAAACATGACAGTTTCGGATACATCTATCCCCCTCTGATCATTGGTCTGGCCGAGGAATCTCAGTTCATGAAGGAGCTGGGACTGAAAATCATGGACTGGGCGTGTGCCGATCTGAAAAAACTGAACGATTTAGGCTGCCCTAGCCTTACCATGTCGATCAATATTTCCGCTTCCCAGCTTGAGGATGAGGATTTTACCCAAAATCTGTGGGACATCATGGAAAATTACGACATCAGTCCTCATCAGCTGAAAATAGAAATTACGGAGCAGCTGGCCCTGAAAAGCACCCAGAAAATTATCCGCCAGTTGGGGATAATTAAGGAAATGGGCGTAAAGCTGGCCATGGATGATTTCGGTATGGGCCACACTTCCCTCCTGTACCTGAAAGAGTTCGATTTTGATACGATCAAGCTGGATGGTTCTTTAGTGCGGGAGGTCATTTCCAACAATAACTGCCGGGATATCATCTCTTCCATTGTCCAGTTGGGCAAATCATTGAACTATTCGGTGATCGCCGAGTATGTGGAGGAGCTTCCCCAGCGGGACATGCTCCATAACCTGGGCTGCCACCAATACCAGGGCTACCTTTTCAGCCGAGCCCTTCCCTTTGCAGAACTGGTCGCCTTCATCGAAGGCCGTAAAGAACCGGCAAATCTGCAGGCCGCCTTCGCTTCCCGATCATAATTTTTTTGATAATCGTCCTTGCTCGTATCGGGATTTTCATGCCACAATATTTCCGGTCCTCCGGTCGCTAAAATCACCATATCAGTCTGATCTGACATGGTGATTCATTTTTGTTGAGCATCTCCAATAGTTTATGGCATCCTTGTTCTTGGGGGCAATTCCATATTATCTTGCCTGCTGTCTGGAATTTCTGTAAAGCTTTTTTCATTCGTTTCAACATAATTACTGGCAAGAATGGAACGTCCCTCTTTAATTGTATTGCCGTCTCACATTTTCTTCTCTATGGCCTTGACCAGAAATTTATTCACTTTATCCCTATATAGGGCATGGACCGCAGGGTCCTCTTTGACAAATTCCGACATGGCATATTCCAGTTCCTTAAAGGTTCTGTCCAGAGTCTCGTACAGAAAGGCGATCCGATTAGCCTTCGCCTTGCCATGGGCTTCCGTCAGTATGGCACTCATCCTTTCAATCTCTTTGTAGCTTGCCCGTTCCTTAAGCTTGTTATATGCTGCTTGCTTGTTCTCGATCTCCTGTTCGAGCTTTTGCTGGACCCGCTTCATCTGATTCACTTCAGCCTTCAGGGCCTCCTGTTCCCCGGCCAGCTCGACAGTTTTCTTCTTTTCCTCCTCCAGGTTCCTTATGAGGTTCTCTGTGGCCTGCTGGGCCTGGTCCCGTTCCGCAAGGGCCAGCTCTTTTTCCTCCCTGGCCTGCTGCCATTGCTCCACCGCCTTTTTCAGCTCCCGGGTGCTCATCCCTTCTCCATCCATCTCCATTAGAAACTGTGCCCGCTCTTACTTGGGCAGCCCCAACAAAATCAGGGCCTGGGAAGAGGTCAGGTTCGGCAGTTCCTGAGCTTGGGCCTGAAGCTGATTTAGGTTTTGGTTCTGAACCTGGGCTTTAGTCTGAACCTGATTCAGCGTCCGGCTCTGGGAACCGGCTTCAGGCGAAAGGGGCTGAGCATTACCATAGGCATCAAAAAGCAGCATAAACCGCTGGGCCGTTCTTTGAGAGTAATTGACTGACGCCTCAAGCCACTTTCCCCATTCTCCATAAGGAATAAGAGCCTTAGCCTCTTTCAGGCGCCGCCCGATCTCGATCGCCTGAGCTAGGAACATCTTCTCCATCTGATATTTGATCGTATTGATTTCGGCAGCAATCACGAGGGGAGTACGCTCTGTGGTTAAATGATTCATGATGGGGATGCATCCTTCCCTGTTATAATATAAAGGATAGTTCATTATCCTTTATTCCCATCATATGAGGTTCCTTTAACAAGAGTTATTATATCAAAAAGCATGTCCACGAAACGATGACGTCGCCGTTTCATGGACATGCTTAATTCTAGTCCGGAGCAATCTTATTGTTATAATTGAAGCGACAGGAAAACGGAGGAGTGAAGTACATCATTAAATAAAATAGTGGCAGGTAAAAATACCGGAAAGGTCATGGTGTAAAATTTCTCTTAACGTTAATTCATTGTAATAAACTTTTGCAAAACCTTATGTGCAGCATAAACACCCAAAACAATCAAGCAGGCTGCAAAAATATTAACGGTAAAAAGTGTTTGTTTAACAAATTGTGTGAGCAGCAGAGTGGCCGCCATTAACCCCCCGCCTGTCAGACCAACGATGATGCTCTCCCTTAAGCTCCCTTTATTTTTCCTGTTATCCAGCCCATGCCCGCCAATAAAATGGACGATAAAGAAAGCCGCGGCAATGATTACAGCGAAGCTCAGCAACCTGCCTGTCGTAACGGCCAGCTGATAATTCATAGTTTGCCCGGTGACCGCGTTGCGAATCAGTTCAAACATTTCTTTCGAAAGGATGATATTAATGGCACCGAGGATAGCCGCGCCGAGCAAAATGATATCAACAAAATCAAAAAAACGCTCTTTGAAACTTTTAGGCGGCAATGCGGCGATTATATCATCACAGAAAGCTTTGTAATCCCCGCCAATCACTGTTTCAATCGCTTCACCCCGCTCCTGGGCTTCTAAAAACATTTGCAGCAAATCCTGCCTCACAATCTCCTGGTGATAATCTGAAATATTTGCTACACGAAGATAGCACACCATATCGGTCATGACCATGCTGTTCTCTTTATTTAAGTTCTTATCCAATTCGTTATTCTTACGGTTTAATGCTTTGGTTTTAGTCTCCATCCTCTTTTCCTCCCAAATGAAATACTTGATTAACAGCACATTCTAGTTCTCTCCAATTTGAAATGAAAGTTTCTAATTCTTTTTTCCCTGTTGGTGTAACAGAAAAATATTTGCGTTTCGGGCCAAGCGTCGATTCACGATACTCCGCTGTTATAAAACCATTCTTTTCGAGACGAAGTAAAAGCGGATATATTGTTCCTTCTGCAATATCTAAAAAGCCATATTTCTGTAATTGCTGAGAAATTTCATAGCCGTATGTTTCCTTTTTACTGATCACTTTTAATATACAGTTTTCCAATGTGCCTTTTAGCATTTGTGATGGTATCAAGGCCAGCACTTCCTCCCTTCAGTATCTTGCATTGCAATATACTTTAACTATATGGTAATGCAAGATAGTCGGATTGTCAATGGTTTGACACCTTCTCGAATCAATAGGAGTTTTAATACCCTATAAT